>JAGQJA010000626.1:5034-5306 GCA_020430845.1 Myxococcales bacterium | reverse complement strand
GCGAAGAAGCGCGACACGAAGTCGACATCGCCGTCGTCGTCGGCGGCGCGCGCGGTCACGCACACGAACTCGGCCTCGAGCGCCCCGAGGCGCGTCATGTCGGGGGCGAGCGCGCGCACCGCCTCGGCCGACGCGAGCACGCAGACGAGCCCGTCGGCGACGCCGAACGTCTCGAGGGGCTCGGCGCCGAGCGCCTCCGCGAGGCCGGCGGGTGGCTCGGCCGGAGCGACGCCCCGCGCCGGGAAGTCCATCGACAGGCGCGCGCCGTCGCG
>JAGQJA010000626.1:227-4963 GCA_020430845.1 Myxococcales bacterium | reverse complement strand
TGGGCCGACGCCAGCGTGGCGTGCCCGCAGAGGTCGACCTCGACGCGCGGCGTGAACCAGCGGAGCTCGTACTCGGGCACCTGCTCGAGCTCGCCGGCGCGCGGGACGAGGAACGCCGTCTCCGAGAGCGCGTTCTCACGGGCGATCTCGAGCATCACGCTGTCGTCGGGGAACGAGTCGACGAGACAGACGGCCGCCGGGTTGCCCGAGAACGGCCGCTCGGTGAAGGCGTCGACGATCCAGCACCGCGTCCCGCGGCGCTCGGTGGGCGGGGGCTCCCAGAGCTCGATCTTGTTGCCCTCGGGGTCGCGGGCCCAGCCGAACCGACCGAACTCCGACATCTCCACGCGCTCGTCGACGACGGCGCCGGCCCGCCCGAGCTGCGCGCGCATCCGGTCGAGATCGCGGACGCGGAAGTTGACCATGAAGCGCGACTCGCTCGGCGCGAAGTACGTCGTCTCGTCGTCGAACACCGACCACACCGTGGTGCCCGTGACGGTGAGGTCGTCGATGTCGCGCCACATGAACGCGCTGCCCCCGTAGGCCTCGATCTCGATGCCGAGGCTCTCTCGGTAGAACTCGCGCAGGCTCTCCGCGTGCTCGGCGCGGTAGAAGATGCCCCCGATGCCCGTGACCTTCTCCATGAAGGCCTCGTAGCACGCGGAGGCACCTCCGCGCGCGTCTCAGAAGAGTGTGTAGACGAGGTTGACGCTGGCGATCGAGTCGGCCTTCTCGAGGCCGGGCAGCGGCTTGTTCTCGAAGCGCATCGTGTACGTGGTGGCCACGGCGAACTTCTCGGCGATGTTGGTCTTGAGCCCTGCGTCGAAGATGAGACGGTAGGTGCCGATGTCCTCGAAGGCCTGGAGGTACTCGAGGCTCGTCACGAACGACACCTGCTCGTAGAGCTTGTTCTCGTAGCCGAGGAAGAGGCGCGCGTTGTGCAGCGTCTTGGTCTTGTCGACCACCGTGGGCGGCGTGCCCGCAGGCGAGCCGTCGGGCGGCGGGATGACGAGGTCGGCGTCGCGCCGGATGTCGTGCTGGAGGTCGTAGCCGGCCTCCGCCTGGAGCCGCTGCTGCTTGGTGTTGATGAAGTAGTACGCGAGGCCGGGGTCGACGTTGAGACGCAGGTCGAGACCCTGGAAGCGGTCGCGGCGCGCCGTCGACTGGAGGAACACCGACACGCGGTCGGAGAAGAAGAAGTCGTAGCGGAGCAGGCCCTGGTAGTTCTCGACCGTGGTGTCGACCGTCTCGCCGCGCTTGCCCGCGCGCGCGAAGTTGATCGCGCCCGCGGCGCTGAACTGGTGCTCGTCGCGGCGGATGCGGCCCTTGACGAGCGACGTGATCGCGACGGTGCGCGCGTTGCCGGAGGTGAAGAGGCCGCCGGCGGCGATGCTGAGGTCCTCGGCGCTCTTCGCGTCGTCCTCGGGCTTGGCCGAGGCCGCGAAGCCCCCGGTGGCGACGTCGGTCTTGCCCTTCGTCGCCGTGTTCGCCTTGACGGTCTCCTTGGGGATCGTCGCGGAGCCCGTGGCGGTCGCACCCGCGGCCTGCGCGAACGCAGCGCCGCTGGAGGCCACGAGCGCGGCGGTGACGAGAACCGTGGACGGAAGCTTCATGGACCTCATTGCTTGCTCTCCTCGACGTGAAACTCGACGCGGCGGTTGGTGCGTCGCCCGGCGTCCGTGCCGTTGTCTTCGATCGGCTTCTCCTCGCCGAACCCTTCGGCGTGGAGTCGCTCCTTCGCGATCCCCTTGCCCACGAGCCACGCGACGACGGACTGCGCGCGCGCCTCGCTGAGCTTCTTGTTCATCTTCGCGTCGCCTACGTTGTCGGTGTGGCCCTCGACGCGGACCTTGCCGATCTCGGGGTGCGCGGTCAGAACGGCGAGCACGGCCTCGAGGACCTCTTGGCTCTCCTTGCCGGGCTGGATGGCGGCCGACGCCGTCTTGAAGCGGACCTGGTCGATGATCTTGATCTGCCCGCCCGACAGGAACGCCTTGGGGCAGCCGTTCTTTTTCGGGTCCGGGTCCTTGGCGCCGGGCTCGTCGGGGCACGCGTCGGCCTCGTTGGGGATGCCGTCGTGATCGCGATCCGGATCGGGGCAACCGTTCGTCTTGGGGTCCGACGTGCGCGGGCCCGCCTGGTCGGGGCACGCGTCCTCGGCGTCGAGCACGCCGTCGCCGTCCCGATCCTGGTCGGGGCAGCCGTTGCGCTTGGGATCGCTCGACGGCTTGCCGGGCTGATCGGGGCACGCGTCGTCGGGATCGGCGATGCCGTCGTGGTCCCGATCGGGCGGGCACCCGTTGGTCTTCGGGTCCTGTGTGGTGACGCCGGGCACGCACGGGCACGCGTCGACGGCGTCGGGGATGCCGTCCTTGTCGAGGTCGGGCACCGGGCAGCCGTTCTTGGCCGGATCGTCCGACTTGGGACCGGCCGCGTACGGGCACGCGTCGTCCTTGTCGGGCACGCCGTCGCCGTCGCGATCCTCGGCCGCGGGCTCGGCCGCCGGCTTGGGCATGCCGGGCACCCACTCGACGCTCAGCAGTCCGCGCGCGACGGGCACGCCGATGCCACGCGCCACGCCGGCGCCGCCAGCCGCGCCGACGCGCAGCCCTTCGGCCACGTCCCAGTGCGCCCCGAGCAGCGCCTCGATGGGCGTCGTCGCGCTCTCGAACGCCGAGCCCTTGCTCACGACCGTCGAGCCCCAGAGCTCGGGGCCGATGAGGATCTTGTCGTTCGCGAGCAGCACGCCCGCAGAGGCCGAGAAGAAGACGTCGGAGCCCACGCGCCCGTTGGCGAAGGGCTCGTCGCGGCCGCGGATCGTGACCCCCAATTTACCTGCATATGCAAGCGATCCTGCGCGACCGGCCACGGCGAACCGCGGCGCGACGCGAGGCTCGCCGTCGCCCGTGTACGCCGTCGGGCTGCCCGACGGCAGGAAGAGCTGCGCGCCTAGCGCGCCCGTCAACGTGCCGCCGTACTCGCCGAAGAGGCGCACGTCGGCCGCGAGACGAGTGTCGCCGACCGAGACCTCGTCGCTGGGCGGCCGATACGTCACGCCCGCGAGCGTGGTCTGACGCCCGTCGGCGAACACCTGCACGGGCAGGCTCAGCGCGAAGCGCACGCGATCGGCGAAGATGAAGCTGCCGCCCAGGTGGATGAAGCCCTGGTTGCGCACGACCGACTGGAATACCTCGCCGTCGCGGTAATGCACCACCGAGCGGTACGACGCGTCGCCCACGGCGCCGAGCGCGATGCGACCGTGCCCGCGCAGGTCGAGCGACTCGTTGGCGAACCAGAGGCTGCCGCGCTCGGACGGGTTGTAGTGGTTGGTCGCGTAGCCCGTCGCCTCTTGGGCGGAGGCGGTCACGGGGAGCGCCGTCGCAACGAGCGCGGCCAAAGCAAGGGGAGTTCGTTTCATCAATGGTCTCCTCGGGCCGCCGCCTCAGCACGCCGCGTGCCGGCCAGAAGAGCGACGATTCCGGCGACAACGCGGGGCCCGAGCCGTCGCTCCGACGCGACAGTGCCGAGCGGGAGCGACAGGCGAGGACGGCAGCAACACGCGTCCCTTTACTCGAAAACGCCGCGAGAGTGGACACGATCGACCGCGGCCCGGATCGTGCTCCGACGGCGTCCGATGAGGTGGCTCTCGCTCGGCAGAGGCCTCGCCTTCTTGGACGGGCGCGGCGCGTTCTTCGTGGGATGGCCCTCGGGTCGGGTGTTCCACCTGCGCGAGGGCTCGGCGCGACGGCCGCGCGTCGACGGCGCCGAAGTGGCCCGCATCGCCGTCGGCCTCGGTCCACCCGCGATCGAGGGGCACGTGGCCGTGACGCCTCGCGGCACCGTCCTCTTCTTGGCGCGAGATGCGGCTATCTCGCGCGCGGCAGCGGAGGCGTGGACGAGCCCGGGCGCGCACGTAACCCCTGCGTCTTGGAGTGATCCGCTCCTGGACGCGATCTCGGAGGTCTGGCACGTCGCGACGGTCGGCCAGCCCAGCGAGGGGGTGACCTTCGTGCGGCGCGACGCCGAGGGCACGTTGCTCGGGCTGCTGTCGGCGCTGCAACTGCCGCGCGACGCGACGCTCGACGCGTGGGCGCGGGCGCTCGACCAGGTGACGCGTCTCGCGCTCGCGGCGCCCTCGTTCGACCTGAGCTTCGGCGCACGCGCGCTCGCGCTCGCGGGCGGCGTGCCGCGACGGAGGGCGTCGTGAACCACCAGCGCCCCGCCCGTTCGATGGGCTTTGACGGCACCTCGGACCACTGGCAACCTCGCAGTCCCGTGAAGCCCGACTCCGAGATCCCCGAGGGGGCCACCGCCCCCCGCTACGCGCGCTCGATCGTGGCGCCGCGGCTCGAGCTGCGCGTGCTTCGCGAGGCCGGGACGAGCGTCGAGCGCACCAGCACCGTCGACGGCGACAGCCTCCGCATCGGATCGCACGCGAGCAACGACCTCGTCATCGCAGACCCCGAGGTGTCGCGCTTCCACTGCTCGATCGTCAAGGGTCAGAGCGCGTGGCGCGTCGTCGACGAGGGCTCGCTCAACGGCACGCGCCTCGGCGGCATCGCCGTGCGCGACGCCGACCTCCCGCCCACGTCGTGCGCGATCGAGCTCGGCGGCAGCGTCATCGAGCTGCGCGAGCTGCCCGGCGTCGAGTCGCTCGAGGTGCTCGACCAGGTGACCTTCGGCGAGCTCTTCGGCACGTCCGTCGGCATGCGGCGCATGTTCGCGCTGCTCGAGCG
>JAGQJA010000626.1:0-139 GCA_020430845.1 Myxococcales bacterium | reverse complement strand
GAAAGCCGTTCGTCATCGTCGACTGCAGCGCCATCTCGCCGAGCCTCATCGAGAGCGAGCTCTTCGGGCACACCAAGGGAGCGTTCACGGGCGCCGACCGCGACCGCGTCGGCTCGTTCGAGGCGGCCCACGGCGGCAC
>JAGQJA010000625.1 GCA_020430845.1 Myxococcales bacterium | reverse complement strand
CCCTTCTCCGAGCGCCGCGCCAAGCTGCTCGACGTCCTCTCTGGCGCCCGCCCGCCCGTGCACGTCACGCCCGCGACCACCGACCGCGCGATCGCGGCCGACTGGTTCGCGCGGTTCGAGGGCGCCGGGCTCGACGGCGTGATGGCCAAGCCGGCGTCGGGGCCGTACGAGCCCAACAAGCGCGCGATGATCAAGGTCAAGCACGAGCGGACGTGCGAGTGCGTCGTAGGCGGCTTTCGATGGCACAAGAACGGCAAGGGCACGCACGTCGGCTCGCTGCTGCTCGGCCTCTGGGACGACGACGACGGCGAGCTGCACCACGTGGGCGTGTGCGCGAGCTTCACCGACAAGAAGCGCCAGGAGCTCGTGGACTTCCTCGCGCCGCTCCGCGAGGGCGCGCTCGAGGGTCACCCGTGGCGCGGCTGGGCCGAGGCCGAGCACGCGAGCGCGCGAAAGCCGGGCATGACGAGCCGCTGGAACGCCGGCAAGTCGCTCGTGTGGGAGCCGCTGCGCCCCGAGCTCGTGTGCGAGGTCGCCTACGATCACATGCAGGGCTCACGCTTTCGCCACACGGCCCACTTTCGCAAGTGGCGCGCCGACAAGACCCCGCGCGAGTGCACCTACGCTCAGCTCGAGGTCACGCCGCCGTACGAGCTACAGAAGATCTTCCGCCACGTGGACTGACGCTCACGGCCTCCACGGCGCGGTGAGCCCGTCGTCGTCGGGGTCGGGCGGCTCGGGCTCGGGGCGCTCGCCCTCGGGCACGCTCTTGAGGTTCACGCGGATACGCGTCCACGTCGACGAACGCCCGCGCATCGTGTCGACCAAGATCTCTTCGGGCGCGAGCATGGCGGCGACGCTCGGGTGCCGCGCCTTCCAGCGCTCGAGCCCGGCGAGCGCGTCGTCCTTCTTGTGTGCGCGCGCGACGATGACGAGCGGGTGCTTGGCGCGCGGCGCGGCCTTGGGCTTTGCCACGCGCGACGGCGCCACGCGCGGGGCCTCGCGCTCCTGCTTGGGGTAGTGCGGCGGCCACGGCGCGTCGGGGATGCCCTCGGCGTCGTCCTTGTCGGCGAGCGCGAGCAGCGGCTCGAGCGAGAACGCGCGGTCGTCGATGCGCGCGTGCAGATCGCCCTTGTCTGCGAAGCGCGCGGGCATCGTGTGCACGGTGAAGTCGGCCGGCTCGCACGCCGGCACCTCGCTCCACTCCATGGGCGCCGAGACGCGCGCGTCGGGCAGGGGCCGCACCGAGTACGCCGAGCACGTGGTCTTGTCCTTGGCGTTCTGGTTGTAGTCGAGGAACACGCCGCGCCGTTCCTCCTTCCACCACTTGCTCGTGGCGATCGACGGTGCGCGCCGCTCGATCTCGCGCGCGAGGGCGAGCGCGGCGCGGCGGACGTCCGAGAAGCCCCACCGCGGCTCGATGCGCACGAGCACGTGCAGGCCGCGCGATCCGCTCGTCTTGGCGAACCCCTGCATCCCGAGCTCCTCGAGCAAGGCCTTGACCTCCATGGCGACGCGCCGCACGTCGGCCCACGCCACGCCCGGCACGGGATCGAGATCGACCCGGAGCTCGTCGGGGTGGTGCAGGTCCGCGGCGCGGATGGCGTGAGGGTGGAGCTCGATGCACCCGAGGTTCACCACCCACGCCAGGCTCGCGGGGCCGTCGACGACGATCTCTTCGGCGAGCCGTCCGGACGGAAACGAGAGCGTCGCCGTGCGCAGCCACTCGGGGCGCTTGGACGGCGCGCGCTTCTGGTAGAACGCCTCGCCGGTCGCGCCGTGCACGAACCGCTTGAGCACGAACGGCCGGTCGCGGACGCCGCGCACGGCCCCGTCGGCGACGGCCATGTAGTAGCGCACGACGTCGAGCTTGGTGACGCCGGCCTCGGGAAAGTAGACCTTGGACGGGTGCGTGATGCGCACCTCCCTGCCCTCGAGCTCGAGCTCGTACGGCGCCTCGTCCTTGGCCACGCGCGTATGGTCTCGCCGCGCGTGCGGGGAGGCAAGCACCTGTCTGTCGCGCGCGCGCGACGTTGACCGCCGACAGCCGACTGCATACACATGCGCGCATGCGCGCCTCGTGGATCGCCGTCGCCATCGCCGCCTGTACCCTCGCCTGCGCGCAGGGCTGCAAGAAGGACCCGGACCGTTGGGAGAAGGCGGCCGCCTCCGCCGCGGCGAGCGCCGCGCCCATCGTCACCGCGAGCGCCCCACCCGCCGAGAGCAAGAGCTTCAACCCGCTCTTTCCGCCCGACGGCGCCGACGGCTACGCCCGCGTCTTCGTGTCGGAGGTCGACGGCACGGCGCAGGCCAAGCTCCGCAAGGACGGCAAAGACGTCGCGACGCTCACGATCACGGACACGCGCACCAACGCCGAGGCCAAGAAGAAGTTCGAGGGCGCCACGGAGAAGGTCGCCGGCCACCCCGTCATGGCGGTGGGCAAGAACCAGACGACCGCGCTCGTCGCCGACCGCTTCCAGGTGAAGGTGTCGAGCCCGACGCTCGACCACGACGCGCGAAAGGCCATCATCGAGAAGTTCGACCTCGGCGGCCTCGCCAAGCTCTGAGACACGAGACGCCGCCCCGCGCGGCGCGCACACCGAGAACAAGACCATGACCGAAACCCTCGACTCCCTCCTCTCCGAGCTGCCCTCGTCCAGCCTCACCACGCACGTGCTCGGCGCGCTCGACTACGT
>JAGQJA010000624.1 GCA_020430845.1 Myxococcales bacterium | reverse complement strand
AGAGACCGTATGACCGAGTCTCCTGTCGACGCCGAAGCCCTTCGACCGATCGACGCCGAAGTGAAGCGCGTGCTCGTGGACAACCACCGCGAGTTCTTGCGCTTCCTCGAGCGTCGCGTCGGTCGACGCGATCTCGCCGAGGACATTCTCCAAGAGGCCTTCGCCCGCGGGCTGACCAAGCTCGAGAGCCTCCGCGACGGTGAGGCCGCGATCGCTTGGTTCTATCGAACGCTCCGCAACGCGACCGTCGACTACTACCGGCGAACGAAGACCGCCGACCGCGCGCTCGCGCAGTTCGCCGAGGAGGTGGAGACCTCCGAGGAGCCTCCCGAGACGCTCCGCGCCGAGGTGTGCCAGTGCGTCGCGCGCCTCGCCGATACGCTCAAGCCGGAGTACGCCGACGCGCTGCGGCGCATCGAGGTAGAGGGCGTCTCGGTCGCGAGCTTCGCCGACGAGAGAGGCATCTCGAGGAGCAACGCCGCCGTCCGTGTGTTCCGGGCACGAGAAGCCCTCCGGCGACAGGTCGCCGCCTCGTGCGGGACGTGCGCCGAGCATGGCTGCATCTCTTGCACGTGCGGGGCGAGCGACCCCGCGACGAAGAAGGCCGGCTGCGGACACTGAGCGGCCTTCGGACGCTCCTGCCGGTGTAATCGTCGACGTCGATCCGCGTCTTCTCCATGCGAGCCCGATAGGGGCCGCCCACCAGGAGAGACAAGATGTCGAACAAGAATGAAGTGGTCTTGAGCGTCGAGGGGATGACGTGCTCGTCGTGCGTCCGCCACGTCGAGAGCGCGCTCCGCGAGCTCGATGGCATCGAGGCGGTCGAGGTGACGCTGAAGGACGGCAGGGTCCGCGTCGAGCACGATCCGACGCGGTCGACGCTCGCCCAGATGGTCGAAGCCCTTGGCGAGGCTGGCTACGCGTCGCGCGGGGCGGCCTGAGGAGTCGGCTCAGGTGTAATCGCTGCGGAGCTCCCGCGTCAGCAAGGACATGACACGCTCCCTACCGAACAACCACAGGCCTCGCGGACGGCGCTTGATCGCCCGCTCCACCCTCACGAAGCTCGGCCTCACGGCCGCTTTCGCCTCGCTCGCCATCGGCTGCGCACCGGCGCCGATGGCGGTCTCGCAGTCCTCGAAAGACCCGTCGAGCCCGGCTGCGCCCGAGGGCAGGAGCGCCCTTGTCGCCGCCTGGGCTCTGCCCGACGCGACCGTACCCGCATCTGGGCGGCACGAGCACCACCGTCACGGCGCGGGTCACTCCGCGCACGTGCCCACGAGCGGCGAGGACGCCCATGCCGGCCATGCGGGCCACGGAGACGGGGCAGACGCACCGGAGGCAGGCGTGGCGGCCCACGAGGTCGTCTACGCCTGTCCGATGCACCCGGAAGTGACCTCGACGACACCCGGCCAGGTCTGCCCCAAGTGCAACATGAAGCTCGTTCCGAAGAAGTGAGGCGACGATGAGCCTTCGAAAGATCGCTCTGGTGACCGCGACGCTCGCGCTCCTCGGAGGGTGCGCGTCGACCTCGCCGAAGGAGCCGTTCAAGGATGTCTCGACCGCGGTGGCCGCACGCTCGGGCCACAAGGTCCGCTGGAACCAGGGCAGCGGGGACGACCAGGAGGCGGAGAGGGCAATCGACCGCATGCTCCGCCACGAGCTGACGGTCGACGGCGCCGTGCAGATCGCCCTCCTCGCGAACCCCTTGCTCCAGGCGAAGTTCGAGGAGCTCGCGATCTCGCAGGCGGATCTCGTCCAGGCAGGCCTGCTCCAGAACCCCAGCTTCACGTTGGGTCGCACCGCGTGGGAGTCGGAGCACATCAACCCCAACCTCTTCGCGGCCGTGGAGCAGAGCTTCCTCGACCTGGTCACGATGCCGCTCCGCAAGCGGATTGCCGCGACCGAGCTCGAGGCTGCGAAGCTCGAGATCGGCGACCACGTCCTCGAGCTGGCCGCGGACGTCCGCGCGGCGTTCTACACGGCACAAGCGGCGGAGCAGGTGGTGGCGATGCGACGTCTCGTCGACGAGGCGGCGAAGGCGTCTGCGGAGCTCGCGCGCCGTCAGCACGATGCCGGCAACACGAGCGATCTCGCGCTCAGCACCGAGCTCGCACTCTCCGCGCAGGCCTCGCTGGACCGAAAGCGCTCAGAGGGAGAGGCCGCCGTCGCCCGCGAGCAGCTGAACAAGCTCATGGGCGCATGGGGCCCGCGAACCGCGTGGAGGTTGGCCGCGCGGCTTCCGGAGCTCCCCAAAGAGGAGGCCGCGCTCGAGCATCTCGAGTCGGTCGCAGTAGGCCAGCGACTCGACATCGGTGCAGCTCGGCGGAACGTGCAGGCGATGGAGTACGCCCTCGGTCTCGCCAAGACGACCCGATGGGTCGGCACTGTCCAAGTCGGCGTCGAGGCGGGGAGGCTCCGTCACAATCGAAGGTTCTCCTTCGGTCCGAGTGTCACCTTGGAGATCCCGCTCTTCGATCAGCGGCAGGCGCAGATCGCGCGGCTCGAGGCGTTCACGCGCCAGGGCGAGAGCGAGCTGCGTGCCCTCGCGATCGACGTACGCGCCGACGTCCGGTCCGCGCGCGCGCGCGTTCTCACGGCGCGCGGCGTCGTCGACGAGCTCGGCAAGGTCATCGTGCCGCTCCGCGAGAACATCGTGCGCCTCTCCCAGGAGCAATACGACGCGATGCTCCTCGGCGTCTATCAGCTCATCCAGGCGAAGCAGAGCGAGTTCGACGCGTACCGCGAGTACATCGAGGCGCTCCGAGACTACTGGATCGCGCGCAGCGATCTCGAGCGCGCCGTCGGTGGGCGCGTCGGCGCGCCGCCGGCGCCTTTCCTGAACAACCTCGCGGCCGCCATCGCGCCGCCAGCCCCACACACACCCTGAGGACGTCATGCACACACGAACCATCCATCGCCACGCTCGAATCGCGGCCTCACTGCTTCGCGCCGCGCTCGCCGCCCTCGCTCTCACTTTGTCGCTCGTCGTTCCGCGACTTGCCACCGCCCAAGGCGCTCCACCGTCGGCGCCGCGACTCCCATACATCCCCGTCGTCACGCCGAACGGCTCCACGCTGCCCTTCACGATGAAGGACGGAGTGAAGGAGTTCCGGCTGACCGCGGAGCCCGTCAAGCGCGAGCTCGCCAAGGGCATGGTCGTCAACGCCTGGGGCTACAACGGCTCGACTCCGGGTCCGACGATCGAGGCCGTGGAGGGCGACCGCGTGCGGTTCTTCGTGACGAACAAGCTGCCCGAGCGGACGAGCGTGCACTGGCACGGCATCCTGCTGCCGAACGGCCAGGACGGAGTCGCCGGCTTGAACCAGCCCCACATCGAGCCGAACGAGACGTTCGTCTACGAGTTCACGCTGAAGCAACACGGCGTCTTCATGTACCACCCGCACTCGGACGAGATGGTCCAGATGGCCATGGGCATGATGGGCTTCTTCGTCATCCACCCGAAGGTGCCTGAGGTACCGAAGGTCGATCGCCACTTCGTGGTGATGCTTCACGAGTGGTTCGTCGAGCCGGGGACGGCGACGCCCAACCCGAACGTGATGACGGACTTCAACCTGTTCACGTTCAACAGCCGCGTCTTCTTCGGGACGGATCCTTGGGTGGTGAAGAAGGGGGAGCGCGTGCGCTTCACCTTCGGGAACATGTCGATGGACAGCCATCCGATCCACGTCCACGGCTACGCCTTCGAGGAGGTCGCGACAGACGGTGGGATCGTGCCTAGATCCGCGCGTCGACCGGAGACCACTGTGAACGTGCCCGTCGGCTCGACGCGCACTGTCGAGATGGTCGCGAACGTCGAAGGGGACTGGGCGTTCCACTGCCACAAGTCTCACCACACCATGAACGCGATGGGACACGACGTCCCGAACATGCTCGGCGTGAAGCAGCCGAAGGCGCTCGAAGACAGGGTGAAGGCCATCCTTCCGGGCTACATGGCGATGGGTGAGAAGGGCATGGGCAACATGATGGAGATGGGGCGCCCCAAGAACACGCTGCCGATGATGACAGGCGACGGGCCGTTCGGCCCCCTCGAGATGGGCGGGATGTTCACGACCCTCAAGGTCCGTGCGGGCATCAAGAGCTACGCCGACCCAGGCTGGTACAGGAACCCGCAAGGGACGGTGGCGCGCAAGGTCGAGGCGGTCGCTCCGAAGTGAAGCTCGAGTGACGCGCGACGCGTTCGAAGTCGGCGGCGGCTTTCGGTGGGCTCCGCCCTGACGCCGAGCTCCTGGAGCACGACACCGTCTTCGCCGCTCCGCTCACGCAGGTAACCTCAGAACCGATTTCGCGAGAGGGTTCGGCGGCTACCTCTCGGCGCGACCTCGAGCCTCGACTGCGAGGGCCTGGAGCTCCCTCTCGCCCGTGGGATGGAGCGTGAAGCGCGAGCTCTCACCGACGAATTCGCCGCGACGCGCGTAACCGCGACGCGGTGCCGTCCGTAAGGCGGGGCTCGAACGAAGTACCCCGCCGCAGAACGCGCGATCGCGCGCGCGGCTCCCCTCCCCCGCTCTCCACACAACGAGCTCACTCGAGCAACGTGAAGGATCTCGTCGCCAAGGGCTCCTTCACGGCACCGGAGGGCACTGTGTCGATCAAGGAGCTCGACATGACGGGCGACGGCACCAAGACGGGCATCGCGGTCATGATCAAGAAGCCCGCCGGCTACGACGCCGCGAACGGAGATTGGTACTACGACATCCGCGACACGGCCGGCAACGTCATGTCCGATCCGCCTCCCGGAAAGACCGCGATGTGCATCCAGTGCCACGTCGGCGGAAAATCCACCGACTACCTCCTCGGCACCAAGCTCCAGTGACGCGTCGACGGCGTGACCGCTCGCCGCGCACGCTGCGCCGCGAGCGGCTCACGGCCGCAACCACGACGTGCGCGCGGCGGCTCTGCGGAGCACGGCGAGGCCTTGCGTGGCGGCCGGGCCCATGACATGATGACCATCATTCAATAGCGGCGCGGCGCGGACCTCTTCGGTGCGCGCGCGTGGCCCCACGTACCGCGAGCGCCCGAGGCTGGGTGTCCGCGGCGCGCGCCCACGCTCGTCTTCGGCGCATTAGATGATGATCATCATTCAAAATCGACGCGGGCCGTGCGCTCCTCGACAAGCTCGCCGCTTGCTTTCCACGATGAAAGGAGGACGTCCGTGATGCAGTCTCGGTTCTTGCCCGCCACCCTCGCGGCGCTCGCGGCGTCGTTCGCTCTCGGCTGCGGCTCGGTCCCGCCCGCAGCGACTCCCGAAAATCCCCTGAAAGGCGGCGAAGGGATCCACTGGCCGACCCAGTACGAGCCAAAGGACGCGGGCTTCTTCGTGCACAACGCGATCGACGTCGACGCGCCCCCCGAGGTCGTCTGGGAGATCCTGATCCGCGCCGAGGAGTGGCCACGCTGGTACGAGGGCGCACAGGACGTGCGCGTGGAGGGCTCGCCGACAGGCCTCCTCCACGAAGGCGCGTCGTTCTCGTGGTCGACGATGGGGCTCGACTTCACGTCGACGGTCAAGGAGCTCGTACCGAACCAGCGCCTCTCGTGGGAGTCGCGGAAGTCGACGATCAAGGGCTACCACGCGTGGCTCATCACCCCGACCCGCACGGGTTGCCGCGTCGTCACGGAGGAGAGCCAGCATGGCTTTCTCACGACGATGCAGAAGATCTTCGTCCCGCAGAAGCTCCGGCGACTGCACGACGTGTGGCTGGCCGAGATGAAGCGGCTCGCCGAGACCAAGGCGGCCGGCGCCGACGCACGCCGGGCGGCGCGGAGCGAGACCAAGGCAGAGGAGGGTGGCGATGCACGACGCGAGCTTCACTGAGCACCGCGCGCACGGTCTGGACGCGAGCGCCCCGTCGCCGTTCGCGCCGCGACCCACCGCGGACGGAGCCACGGCCCTCCGCGAGCGCTACGGCGCGTGGGCCGTGGTGACGGGGGCGTCCGACGGTATCGGCAGGGAGTTCGCGATCCGGCTCGCGGCCTCCGGCCTCGACGTCGTGCTCGTCGCCCGCCGCGCAGCGGTGCTCGCCGAGCTGGGCGCGTTCATCGAGTCGACGTACGACGTGCGAGCGACGGTCGTCGCTGTCGACCTCGCCAGAGCGGACGGCGTTCGAGAGCTCGCGCGGCGCACCGAGGAGCTCGACGTCGGTCTGCTCGTCGCGGCGGCCGGATTCGGGACGGCGGGTCGATTCATCGACGGCATCCTCGAAGACGAGCTCGAGATGATCGACGTCAACTGCCGCGCGGTGGCCGCCCTGACCCATCACTACGGCGCGCGCTTCGCGAAGCAACGCCGCGGCGGAATCGTCCTGCTCAGCTCGCTCGTCGCGTTCCAGGGAGTCCCGCGTGCGGCCAACTACGCCGCCACGAAGGCCTACGTGCAGTCGCTGGCCGAGGGCATCCGGAGCGAGCTCGGGCCGGCCGGCGTCGATGTCGTCTCGTGCGCGCCGGGGCCGATCTCGAGCGGGTTCGGCAAACGTGCGCGGATGAACATGAGCCTCTCGCTCGGTCCCGAGGCCGTGGCGCAGGCCCCGATCGAGGCGCTCGGGAAGAGGGGCACCGTCCGTCCGGGCTGGCTCTCGAAGGTTCTCGAGTGGTCCCTCGCGCTCCTACCTCGCTGGGGCCGCGTCCGGATGATGGGCATCGTCATGGGCGGAATGACCAAACACTTGGCGTGAGGACAGCCGCGGCGGCCATGCGAGAACCGAGGGCGCAGCGTCCGCAGAACCC
>JAGQJA010000623.1 GCA_020430845.1 Myxococcales bacterium | reverse complement strand
CGTGAAGGGCGCGCGCGGGTGGCTCGCACCCGTCGCCGGCATCTCGGCGGGCTGGATCGCGTTCTGCGTGCTGGTGTGGCTCTACGGCGAGTCTCCGCGCGATCTCGCCCCGGAGCTGCTGCACGGGACGTGGGGCACGAGCTACGGGATCGGTCAGGTGCTCTTCAAGGCGACCCCGATCCTCGTGACCGGCATCGCCGTCGACCTGGCGCTCCGCGGAGGTCTCTTCAACATCGGCGCAGAGGGCCAGCTCGCCGTCGCGAGCGTGGTGGCGGCCTCGGTGGGCGCGCGTCTGCCGGCGGGGACGCCGCTCGTGCTCGGTGTGCCGCTCGCGATGGCCGCGGCCATGGCCGCCGGCGCGCTCTGGGCGCTCCCCCCCGCGGTGATGCGCGCGCGCCTCGGCACGCACGAGGTCATCACGACGATCATGATGAACCGCGTCGCGGACGGCGTGGTCGGCTTCGCGCTCGGCGCGGGGCTCGCGATGAAGGACACGGTGCGGACGCCCGACGTCGTCGCAGGCGCGCGCGCGCCGCGCCTCGAGGTGCTGGCGGACGCGTTCCGGGGCAGCGCGGTGAGCGTCGCGTTCCCGCTCGCGCTCCTGGCGGTCGGCGCCCATGCGTGGAGTCTGCGGCGGACGAGGTTCGGGAGGGAGCTGTCGCTCATCGGCATGAGCCCGGCGCCGCTCGCGGCCGAGGGAGTGCCCGTGCGTCGGTACATGGCGCGCGCGCTGCTCTTGTCGGGTGCGGTCGCCGGCGGAGCGAGCGTCGCCACGGTGCTCGGCTACAAGGGGTACTTCGAAGAGGGGCTGGGCGCGGGCGCGGGCTTCGGCGGCGTGGCCGTCGCGCTGCTCGGGCGCGGAAGCCCGATCGGCTTGGTCGCCGCGGCGCTGCTGTTCGGGACGCTCCAGCAAGGCGGGCTCGTGCTCAACGGGCACGTCCCCAAAGAGCTCATGGACGTGCTGCAGGGGGTCATCGTCTGCGCGGTGGCCTTGTCGGACGCGCGCGTGCGTGCGCGGCTGAGGCTCGCGTGAGCGCGCTCTCCGTCATCTTCTCGGGCGCGATGCTGGCGCAGACCGTGCGCATGGTCGTGCCCTATGCGTGCGCGGCCGTCGGCGGCGTGCTCTCGGAGCGGAGCGGCGTCGTGAACATCGCGCTCGAGGGGACGCTGCTCGCTTCCGCGCTGGCGGGTGTGGCCGTCGACGTCGCGACGGGCAGCCCGTGGGCGGGGCTCGTCGCCGGCGCGGCGTGCGGCGCGATCGTCGGCGCCCTCCACGCGGCGCTGGTCGTGCGGGGTCGGGTCGACGCGATCGTGAGTGGCATCGCGCTCAACCTCGTGTGCGCGGGTGGCACCCGGTTCACGCTGCGCGCGCTCTACGGATCGAGCTCTAACTCTCCGACAATACACGGGTTTCGGTGGGGCTCGGGCGGGCTGTGGAGCACGCTCGTCGACCCGTGCGTGCTCTTGGCGCTCGGCGCCGCGGCGCTCGTGACGTGGGGCCTCACGCGCACGCGGCGCGGGCTCCAGGTGCGCGCCGCCGGAGAGGATCCGGCGGCCGCGCGCGCCGTGGGGATCGACGTCGAGGCGACGCGGCTCGGTGCCGTGGCGCTCGGCGGCGCGATCACCGGGCTGGGCGGGGTCGCGCTCGCGTTCGACCTGCACCAGTTCCAGGCCGGCATGAGCGGGGGACGTGGCTTCATCGCGCTGGCGGCCGTCGTCGTCAGCGGCTGGCGACCCGGCCGCGCCGTGGCCGCCTGTGTGGTGTTCGCGGCGCTCGACGCGTTGCAGATCGTGCTGCAAGGTCAGACCAAGGTGCCGGCGCAGCTGGTCGGGGTCTTGCCGTTCGTCGCGACCCTGCTCGCGCTCGTCGTCGTCGCGCGTCACGGCCGCGGCGCGTTCGGCGGGCCGCCTCCGGCGGGCCTCGGCAAGCACGGCGACGTCTGAGAGGCGCTAGCGGGTGACGATCCGGGATCGGCGCAACGGAGTCGCGCCTCAGGCGCCGGCCGCGCCGATCGGCGTGCCGCCGCGGAGGACGAGGTGCGTGCAAGGCACGCCCCAGGGCTGCGCGAGGGCGGCCTCGTGCGGGAGATCCCACGCGACGATGTCGGCGTGCGCGCCGGGCGCGAGGACCCCGCGCGCGGGCGCGCCGTCGTCGTCCTCGAGGAGCAGCGAGAGCGCCGCGGCGCGCGTAGCGCCGAGCAGCGCCTCGGGGAGCGACAGGCCGTACAGGCGAACCGCCATCGCGATGGCGAGCGGGAGACTCTCGGTCGGCGCCGTCCCCGGGTTCGCGTCGGTCGCGACGACGAGACGGACGCCCGCGTCGCGTAGGGCGGCGACCGGGGGAGGCGACTGACCCAGGGTGAAGCTCGCCGTCGGCAGGAGCACCGCGCTCGTGCCGGCCGCGGCCATGCGGGCGATGCCTGCGGCGCTGACGTGCTCGAGGTGATCGCAGGATCGTGCGCCGAGCTCGGCCGCGAGCTCCG
>JAGQJA010000622.1 GCA_020430845.1 Myxococcales bacterium | reverse complement strand
AAGCAAGACGGCTGGTACAAGAACGGCGTCTGGATGAAGGTCCGCACCAAGGATCCCAAGATCGTCATCGTGAAGTACAAGGCCGGCAACTACCTCCTCGGCGAGTCGACGCACCCCGACGAGGGCTTTCCCGTGCGCTACACGTTCCACCAGCTCGGCGATCGCACGCTCACGGCCGAGGGCTACGACATCAGCGGCAAGCAGATCTCCGAGTCGTTCGTCGACGTGAAGATCGTCGAGTGACGGCGCCGCCTCGCGCGGCCCCGCCTCAGCTGCTGGCAGAGGCGTAGCTGCGGAGCGCGCGGAGCCACACCGTCCTCGACACGGCGGCGAACCCGATCGCGAGCGCCGCCGACAGCAACATCGACCGCACGTCGACGCCGCCGAGCAGCGCCTCCGCGGGCCACGTGGTCATCATCGCGAACGGGATCACGAACGTGAAGACGAAGCGGAGCGCGCCGCGGAACACGGTCGCGGGCCATCGGGCCGCGTCGAACACCGCGGTGAAGAGAAAGGAGAGGTTGTCGACGCGCACGACGAAGAACGACGCGCTCACGACGAGCGTCGTCACCGAGTAGAGGACGACGATCGCGCACGCGAACATGCCCGCCGCGATGCCGACGCCCGCCGCGCTCGGCGGCCGCCCGAGGCCCCGGAACGCGACGGCGAACACCACGACCCCCGTGACGACGTTCATGCACTTCCACGGCGAGAAGCGCGCGGTCGAGACGAGGAACTGGGCGTCTTTGGGCTTGAGGAGCACGAAGTCGAGCGTGCCGTTGCGCACCCGCTCGACGACGCCGTGCAAGCTCGGGTTGACCGCGCCCTCGAGCACGCCCTGCAACACGATGAAGCAGCCGACGACCACGAGCGCCTCGTCGCGGCCCCAGCCACCGATGACGGGGCGCGCCGCGAAGACGACGAAGAACGGCAACAAGGTCGTCGACGCCCAGAACAGCTCGACCACGCCGTCGAGCACGAAGTCGGCGCGGTACTGCATCGCGAGGAGCATCGAGGCTCGCAGCTGCACCCAGAGCAGACGCGCGTACCGGGTCATCCGCCGAACGCTCCGTAGCGACGCACGCCGCGGGTCCACGCGAGCGCGACGAGCCCGAGCGCCACGAGCGTCCAACCCGCCTGCTGGGCGAGCTCGACCGCGAGCGCCGCGGCGCGCCCGTCGTAGCGACCGACGAAGATCTCGACGGGGAGCGCCACTTGGTGGCGGAACGGCATCAGCGAGAGCGCCCGCCGCGCCGCCGGAGGGAACACGTCGAGCGGCACGAGGTACCCGCTCGCGACGAAGAACACGGCGAGGTAGACCTCGAGCACGCGCTGACTGCTGTCGATGAAGAACGCGAGGCACCCGATCGCGAAGTTGATGAAGATCGTGAGCAGCCACGCGAGCGCGAGCGACACGAGCAGCAGGAGCCAGCTCACAGGATCGCGCGAGAGCCCGGATCGCGCCGACGTGGCGAGCAGGATGACGACGACGGGCGCCGCGGCGAGCGCGCGCATGGGGATGGCCGCGGCGTGCTCGAGGGCGTACGCCACGAGCGGGTGGAGGGGGCGCAGCATGCGCGTGGCCAGCGTGCCCTCGCGCACGTCGACGTTGATCTGCCAGCCCGCCCACGAGCCCGTGATCTGGCGAACCACGAACGTTGCGAGGAAGTACGCGGCGAGCTCGGTCTGGCCGTATCGCCCGATGGGGCCGTCGATGGCGGCGGCGCTGAAGATCGCCAGCATGACGAACGGCATCGTGGTGGTGAGCACCCACACGAGCAGCTCGGCCCGATACGCCACGGCCTCGGCGAGCCCGACGCGCAGCACCGTGGGCGCCGCCCGCAGCACCGACCGCGCGCTCACGCGTCCTCACCGGAGTCAGGCGCGCCCTCGGCGTCCGCGTCGACACGTGCGGTCGCGTCGGCGTCCGCCTCGAGACGCGCGGCCGAGGTCTCGCGGAAGAGCTCGCGCATGATCTCCTCGAGCGGGGGATCTTCGACCGAGATGTCGGTCACCGGCAGCCGCGAGAGCGCGCGCGATACGCACTCGCCCACGTTCGCGCGATCGACCTCCACGCCGAGCTCGGCGGCGTCGTGTGTGACCACGCGCACACCCTCGCCGAGGGCGCCCTCCACCTCTTCGGCCGTCGCGGCGCGCGCGAGGCGCAGCGTGACGCGCTTGACCGGCCGCACCTGGCGGGCGAGCTCCTCTCGACTGCCGTCGTACGTCACGCGGCCGCGATCGACGACGATGACCCGCGGGCAGAGCGCGGCCACGTCTTCCATGTAGTGGCTCGTGAGCAGGAGCGTGGCGCCCTCTTGCTCGTTGTAGCGCCGCACGAACGTCCGGAGCGTCGCCTGCATGGTCACGTCGAGGCCGAGCGTCGGCTCGTCGAGGAAGAGCACCTTGGGCCGGTGGATGAGCGCGGCGACCAGCTCGCACTTCATGCGCTCGCCGAGCGACAGCTGCCGCGTCGGCTTCTTGACGACGTCTCCGAGGTCGAGCAGCTCGACGAGCTCGTCGCGCGTCCTCACGTACTGGTCGCGCGGCACGTCGAAGATGGCCGCGTTGAGATCGAACGTGTCTGTCGGCGGCAGGTCCCACAGGAGCTGCTGCTTCTGCCCGAGCACCAGCATGATCTTCCGCAGGTAGTCGGGCTCGCGCCTCGACGGCTCGTGCCCGTCGACCGTCAGCGTGCCCGACGTGGGGTGCAGAAGCCCGGCGAGCATCTTGAGCGTCGTCGTCTTGCCGGCGCCGTTCGGCCCCAAGAAGCCCACGCGCTCGCCGCGCTCGATCGACAGCGAGACGTCGTCGACCGCGACCACCGTTCGGTATCGGCGGCGGAAGACGGAGCCGAGCGCCGCGAAGAGCCCTGCCTCGCGAACCGGCACACGGAACGCCTTGCGGAGCGAGCGCACCTCGATCATGCAGCGCGGGCGAGTTTATGACCCAACGCGGCCGCGACGGTCCCGAATCGTCATTCGCGGCCGCTAGCGGCGACGGCGACCGCCCCACGCTTGTCGAGCCACCCGTTCCGCGCGACGCTGGTCGCGATGACCAAAGCTCGCCTCGCTCCGGGCGTCACGCTCACCAAGATCGAAGGCCGCACGGTGCTCTTCACGCTCAAGACCGGCGACACCTACGGCCTCAACGACTCGGCGGCCACCTTCGTCGAGGCCCTCCTCGCGAGCGACTTCGACGCCGCTGTGCGAGCGTGTGCAGAAGAGTACGACGCGCCCATCGACGAGATTCGCGCGGACATGCGCGCCGTCGTCACCGAGCTGACGGCCAAGAAGCTCCTGCAAACCTGAGCGCTTGCGGGTCATCGCGCTGCTGGTGCGGCCCAGGAGGGGCAGGCGAGAGGCGCGCGCGGCGACGCGCCGCACGTCGGAAACCTTTGCTCGTCGGGATAGTCCGCGTTTATCGTGAGAGGATCTGCGTCTTGCATACAAAACGCAGAAACCGAGGAGGACCCTGACATGAAGAACAAGAGCAAGTACGTGAAGCCCGAGGTCGTGAAGATCGGCAATGTCTCGAACATCAAGGGCAACGCCACCGGCCCGAGCACCGACGGCCGCAAGTACGCCGGCTTCTTCAAGTGAGGGCGCGCGCGGCTCGTTCGAAGTCGCGCCACCACACGAGATAGCCCGCCGCAGCGAGCAGCGCTCGCGTCGAGCTGGATTGCACACCGAGCTCCAGCTCCGCGAGCGCGCGCGCAGCCCCCGCCCGGTCGAGCCACGCGTCGAGATCGGGCGACGCGAAGAGCTCGCGCAGCGCGTCCTTGTTGTCGGCCAACACCCGATCTCGCGACGCGTCGAACGAGAAGGTGTCGCTCTGTCGCGCGCGGAGGGTCTCGGGGACGACGCCCTCTTGCGCCGCGCGCAGCAGCTCCTTGTAGCGGGCGTCGAAGTCGTGGACGAGGTGCAGGCTCACCTCGTCGTAGACGAAGTCGAGCAGGCGAAGGTCGCAGAAGGGCGACTCGACCGCGACGCCGCGCGGATCGGTGTAGGGGCCGTCGACGAAGCGCGTCGCCGACAGGTAGCCCAGATCGTCGCAGAGGATCCCGTCGCCGACGAGGCGCGCGTCCGCTGCGACGTGCTCGTCCTCGAGCGCCTCTCGGAGCGCGAGCGCGTCTCGACCGTCGGGCGCGCGGAGCCACGCCACGCCGCCGGTGAGGGCGCGGTCCATGCTCACGTCGTCGGCCGCGAACGGGTTGACGGGCAGCCGCGAGAACGTCGCGGCCGCGCCGAGGTGCAGTCGCCGCGGCAACGCCGAGAGCGCGCTCTGCCACGCGAGGCTCGCGCGCGATCGCGACAGGAGCTTGCCCACGGATGCGAGACCGCCGCCGAAGCGACGCAGCTCTCCGCGGCGGAGCAGGTAGGGCAAGATGCGCGGCGACCGGAGGAAGAGCTGGTCGGCGCCGAATCCGGTGAGCAACGTGGCCCCGCTCGGCACGACGCGCGCCGCGCCGCCGGCGAAGAGCCGCCCGTACCAGAAGAAGTCGCTCGGCTCGTCGGCGTAGACGGCCTCCGTCAGGTCGACGCGCGGCAGATCGTCCGGCGCAAGCACCGTGAGCGCAATGCCGTAGCGGTCGGCCACCTCACGCGCGTAGTCCTCGCTCGAGCGGTGCGACGGCCTGTCCGGCCGCGAAAACATGTAGGCACATACATCTTTGCGCGCGCGCGCGGCGAGGCAGGCGACGAACGACGAATCGAGCCCGCCCGAGAGCTCGCACCACACGGGGCGTGACGTTTGCTTCACGCGATCCTCGACGCACGCCGTGAGAAGCTCGCGCAGGCGCGGGGCCACGTCGTCGCGTCGCTGCGACGGCTCGAGCACGTAGCGATACGCGCGCCGCACCAGCTGCCGCAGGCGGGGCGCGCACCCCGGCGCCAGGGTGACCGCGTGCCCCGGGAGCAGCCGGCGCACGCCGACGATCGGTGTGGTCTCGAAGCCGTGCTGGAGCGTGGCCACGTTCAGCACGAAGCGCAGGCGGAACGCCGGGTCGGGCTCGCCGCGACCGCCGCGAGCGTGCTCCACGAGCCGATTGCTCACGAGCTCGTCGGACCAGTAGACCTGCGCGGGCGACGTGAACGAGCGGAACGCCGTGAGCTCCCACTCCGACCAGAGGCACGCGGCGAAGTCGCCCTGGACCGCGGCGAATGCGTCGACGCCACGCTGGGCGACGCGCTCGAGCAGCCGTGACGCCACGACGTGCGGCGTGACGCGCGGGCCGGCGAGCACGTGCGCGTCTCCCGCGGCCAGACGATCGACCCGCCCCTCGTAGACCAGCGTCGCGCCGCCCGCGCTGGCGCGGCCGATGGCGGCGTCCGAGGTGACCCCGGACGCGCGCGCTGTGAACGTGGGGAGGCGCACCGGCGCGAGGATACCGTCATACGCGGCGGCGTGACGTATCGCGACGGGGCCGCTGGCGTTCGTCCACAGGGCGGGCCGAATCGGAGGCTCGCTTCGAACGGTCTCGGCGTTACGATGCTCGCGTGGCGTCGCACCTGCTCGCGCTGTCGTTCGTGGGGACGAAGGTGCTCGGCCCCGAGCGCACGGCCGCGGCGTGTCGCGCGGTGGCCAAGGGCAAGCGGCGCCTGCGCTTCTGGCGCGCGCCCCGGAGCCTCGACGACGTCCGCGCGCGCGTCGAGCGCGGCTACCGGTTCCTGCCGCTGCCGGTGGAGTGCCTCGATCAGGCCATGGTCACGTGGTACCTGCTCAACGCCGAGGGGCACCCCGCGACGCTGCGCATCGGCATGAAGCTCTCTCCGTTCCTCGGGCACGCGTGGGTCGAGTCCCGAGGTGAGGTCCTCGGCGCGATCCCGGGCATCGAAGACATGGCGATCGTGAGCGAGATCGGCCCGATAGGGTGACCGCGCGCGCCGCGGTCGCGGCGACGGCGCCGCGGGAGTGCTACATGTCGAGGACGTGAGATCGAGACGCCGCATCCGTACCTTGCTCGTCGTGGCGGCCCTGGGCGGCGCGGCGTGCAACGCGATCGTCGGCGTCGAGACCGTGGCGCTCGGTCCGGGCAAGTCCGACGCGGGGAGCGACGCCGAGGCGCCGGGCGAGGACGCCGACCCGACCCCGAGCGACGGGTCGACCCCGCCGAGCGGTCCGCTCGCGGTCAAGGTCGCGCTCGGCTACATCCACACGTGCGCGCGCCGCCTCGACGGCACCGTCCTCTGTTGGGGAGAGAACGGCGCGGGGCAGGTCGGCGACGGCATCCCGTTCGACGGCTCGCGCCCCGAGGTCACCATCCCCCAGCGGGTCGTCAACATCCGCGACGCCACCGAGGTCGCGGCCGGGATCTCTCACACGTGCGCCCTGCGCAAGACCGGCGGCGTCAGCTGCTGGGGGCTCAACTTCTTCGGTCAGCTCGGCGACGGGACCAAGACGCGCACGTCCACGCCGGTCGACGTCACGGGCCTCGGCGACGCGACGTTCATCGTCGCGGGCACGAGCTTCACGTGTGCGGTGCGGCGCGACGAGACCGCCGTGTGCTGGGGCGCCAACTACGCGGGCCAGCTGGGCGACGACACGAAAGACGACAAGTCCACCCCGGTGCCCGTCAAGCAGCTCTCCGAGGTCCTCGCGATGGCCGCGGCCGAGTATCACGCGTGCGCGCTGAGCCGCGGCGGCACCGTGCGCTGCTGGGGACGCAACGACGACGGGCAGCTCGGCATCGGGTCGCTGACCGAGAGCCTGACGCCCCGCGCCGTCGCGTCGCTCAACGACGTCGTGGCCATCGCCGCGGCGTCACGCTTCTCTTGCGCGCTGCGCTCTTCGGGCCTCGTCTACTGTTGGGGCGCCAACGATCGCGGACAGCTCGGCACCGGGAGCGCGAGCCCTTCCCCCAACCCTTCCCCCGTCCTCGTCACCGGGATCACGAACGCCAAGGCGATCTGGGCGGGCTACGATCACGCGTGCGCGGCGCTCGAGACGGGCAAGGTCGTCTGCTGGGGCGCGGCCGGCCGTGGACAGCTCGGGACGGGCAGCCCCGGGATCCCGCTCGACGCGTCCGTGCCGCGGCCCTCGGAGGTCGTCGGCATGACCGGCGCCGTCACCGTCGTGACGGGCGGAGAGCACACGTGCGCGACGACGATCGCGGGCGGTATCTTCTGCTGGGGCAGCAACGGGCTCGGCGAGCTGGGCAACGGCACCAAGCAGGGCGCGTTCAGCGCGGTACCGGTCACGGGCTTTCCGTGAGCGCGCTCTCGCGGCCGGGCGCACCACCGAACTGCGCGTCGTAGAGCTCACGGTAGCGCGCCGAGCGCCCGAGCAGCGCGTCGTGCGTGCCCACGTCGACCACCGCGCCGCGGTCGAGCACGACGATCTGGTCGGCCGCGCGGACCGTCGAGAGGCGATGCGCGATGACGATCACGGTGCGGCCCCGCGAGAGGGCGGCGAGCGCGCTGCGCACGAGCGTCTCGCTCTCCGCGTCGAGGCTCGACGTCGCCTCGTCGAGCAGGAGCACCGGCGCGTCCGCGAGCACGGCGCGCGCGATGGCCACGCGTTGACGTTGCCCACCGGAGAGCTTCACGCCGCGCTCGCCGACCCGCGTGTCGAGGCCGTCCGGCAGGCGCGCCGTGAACTCGTCGCAGTGCGCCACGCGCGCGGCGCGCTCGACCTCCTCTCGGGTCGCGCGCGGCCTCGCGTACGCGATGTTGTCGGCGATCGACGCGTCGAACAGCAGATCGTCTTGGAGCACGACCGAGAGGCGACCGCGGTAACCGCGCAGATCGAGCCCCGCCACGTCGACGCCGTCGAGCCGAACGGCGCCCTCGCGCGGCGCGTAGAAGCGGAGCACCAGCGACAGCACCGTGCTCTTGCCCGCGCCGCTGGCGCCGACGAGCGCGGTCGTGTGGCCCGCGTGCGCCGTGAACGTCACGTCGCGCAGCACGTCGCGCCCGGGCTCGTACGCGAACGACACACGCTCGAACGCGATCTCCCCGCGGACCTCTCCCACCGACGCGCCCCCGCCCGGATCCTCGGGCCGAGCCTCGGACAGCTCGCGCAGGCGGTCGAGGTGGGCCAACGTCTCGCTCGCGCGCGTGGCGATGTCGGGCAGGTCGAGCAGCGGCGACGCGAACATGAGCGCGAACGCCACGTACGAGGCGAAGTCGCCGAGCGACATGCGTCCGTCGAGCATCGCGCGGCCCCCCATCACCACGACGACGCCGACGACGCACGCAGAGGCCACGACGGCGACCGCGTTCATCCGAGACTTGCGCTCGGCTGCGCTCGCGAGCACGCGATACCAGCGGTGCAGCGCCTTGGCGAACGCGAGCCGCTCGCGCCGCTCGGCCGTGTACGCGCGGACGATCCGCACGCCCGAGAGCGTCTGCGCGAGGCGCCCAGCGAGATCGGCGCGCAGCACGGCGCGCTCGTGGAAGAGCGGTCGCATCCGCCGGTGCGTCAGGTCGAGCGCGAAGCCCGGCACGGCCGCCACGGCGAGCGCGGCGAGCGTCATCCGCCAGTCGAGGTACACGAGGGCCGCGAGCGCGACCGCGGCCGTGACGACGTTGCTGAGCCACCGCGCCAGCTCGAACCCGACGACGTTCTGCATCGCGTTCGCGTCGTCGAGCACGCGGCTCACGAGGGCACCGGACTGCATCCCGTCGAGGTCGGCCGCGGGAAGGCCGAGCACGCGCGCCATGACGCGACGGCGAAACCCCAGCACCACACGCTCCGCCGAGAGGCCGAGCACCCGCGTGAGCGCGATGGTGACCGCGGCCTGCACGAGCGCCGCGGCGACGATCGCGACGGCGAGCCACGGGAGCAGATCCGCGCGGCGCTTGCCGATGACCTCGTCGACGAGCACCTTGGGCGCGAGCGGCAGGACGAACCCCGCCGCGCGGTCGACGAACAGCAGCGTGACCCCCGCCGCGAGCTGGCGTCGCTGCCGCCAGACGATCTCGCGGATGAGGTCACGAGCCGTGGAGGCGCGGGCCATCCCCATCGTCTAGCACCGGGCGCGACGGCGCGCGCGATCGAGGCCCGCGGGCCTACTTGAGGACGGCCGCGATGCCCTTCTCGAGGCGCTTGACGCCCTCGGCGACCTCTTCGGCCGTGACGGTGAGCGCGGGGCGGAAGCGGACCGAGCGCGTGCCGCACGGCAAGACGATCGTGCCGTCGGCGAAGCACGCCTTGACGGCGGCGTTGCGCGTCTCGGTGTCGGGCATGTCGAGCGCGCACATGAGCCCGAGGCCGCGCGCGTTGGTCACGCCCTTGTGCCGCTCTTGGATGCCCTCGAGCCCGGCGAGCAGCTCCTTGCCGCGGTCGCGCGAGTTGTCGACGAGCTTCTCGTTCTCGACGACCTCGAGGATGCGCGTGCAGCGCACCATGTCGACGAGCGAGCC
>JAGQJA010000621.1 GCA_020430845.1 Myxococcales bacterium | reverse complement strand
CACCGCCGCGAGCGACTCGCCGCGCACGCGCTTCATGGTGAAGAACGGCGAGCCGTCCTCGGCGGTGCCCACGTCGTAGACGGGGACGATCGCGGGGTGCTCGAGCTGTCCTTGCAGGCGCGCCTCGCGGGCGAAGCGCGCGCGCGCCGTGACCTTGTCGGGGTCGCGCATCGTCTTGAGCGCCACCTGCCTGCCGACGACGGGATCGCGCGCGAGCAGCACCTGCCCCATCCCGCCCTCTCCGAGCGTTCGCTCGATCTCGTATCGGCCGAGCGCGCCGCCCGCGCGAGACTCGCTCGTGGCTTCGAGCTCGACCTTGGTGGGCGCCTCTCCGTCGGAGCCCGAGGGGATAAAAGTCTTGGTGGACGTGGGCGGCGTGCGCGACATCGGGACCTCACGCGTGAGGATACGCGCCTGGGCCGCCGAGGGTCAGCTCACCAGCGCGCCCGGCCCGTGCGAGCGTCCCAGACGCGCAGCTCGCCGCCGACGCGCGCGGCCACGAGCGAGGCCTTGGCGCTCCACACCACGTCGGCGCGGTCGACGCCCTCCGCGCGCTCGAAGCGGACGACGGCGCCGCTCGCGGCCAGTCGGGAGAGCCCACCGGCGCCCACGAAGATCGCGCTGTCCTGCTCGGGCGTGACGAGGAGCGCGTCGGGCTTCACCCCGGCGCGCGCGGCGAGCGCCTCCCACCGGGTGAGCGCGCTCGACGCCAGGTCCGAGTAGCTCTCGGTCCCGGGGACCTCGGTGCGCGAGACGAGCGCGCCGGAGCGCGCGTCGTACCGCAGCGTGATCTGCGACCAGCGCACCGACGGGCAGCCCAGGTTGCACGACCCGTCGGTCTCGACGATCCCGCCGCGGAGCGACTCGATGCTCTCGTGCGCCGCGCCGCACGCCTGCTTGCCGGCGAAGCGCACGTGGGAGCCTCGCCGCGAGTCCACCACATGTATATGCACGTGTCCCTCGTCGTCGGGCAGCTCTTGCCACGCGACGAACCCGCTCGCCTCGTCGACGGTCAGGCCGAGCGCGCTCGCCGAGGTGAACCGCAACGGGGCGCGCCCGCCGTCGGCGAAGATCTCCACCTCGGCGAGCGAGTCCTCGCGCTCTTGCGAGATGAACGCCGTGACGGGCGCCGAGACGTACGCCGCAGTGACCGGCGCGCGCGACGCGTACGTGCGCGGCGCGAGGGTGCCGGCGTCGACCACGACGAGGCCCGAGCGGCTGCGCCACGACACGGCGTCGCCGCGGATGTCGATCGAGACCTCGGGGCCCGCGTCGGTGGGCACGACGAGGCGAGCGCCGTCGACCAAGCGGATGACCTCGACCTCGGCGCCGCGGCGCGCGACGACGAGCCCGGCCTCTGGGCTGTAGGTGACCCCGTCCGCCGCTCCGGCACCCGCCGCGCGCACCACGCCGCCCGCCGCGAGGTCCACGAGGGCGAAGCCGTCGGCATTCGAGACGGCGACCGTGCTCCCCCACGCGCGCACGTCGGCGGCCCCGCGCTGGACGCCGAGCCCCACGTCGCCGAAGCTGCCCATGTACGAGCCGTCCTGCATGGGCACGCGCCCCGGCAGCTCGATCCACGTGCGCGTCGACACGTCGAACGCACGCGAGGGCCCAGAGGCGTCGGTCACCACGACGAAGCGCTCGGCGACGAACGCGATCGCGCTCGTGGGCGCGTCGTCGGCGCTCGGCTCGGCGATGGAGGGCGCTGCCGGCGGGCCGTCCAGCGGGAGCGGATCGGCGACGGGCTGTGTCTCGCCGCCCGCGGGGGGCGTGCCCTCGTCCACAGGCGGCTCCGCGCCGCACGACGAAATCATCAAGAAAAACGACAGAATGGCGCGCCTCGGAAGCCTCATGCCCGAGCACATCGCACGCCCCGTGCCGCCGGGGCGCGACGCGCGTGAGGAGGTTCGACGTGCCCGGTCTCGCTGCTACCTCGCCGGCCGCGCCCCGTGCTAGTACCCGCGGCAGCCACATGTCGCACCCTCTCGTCGTCACGCTGGACCGAAAGAGCGCGCCGCGGACCATGTTCGCCGGCGACCGCTTGGTCGAGGTCGATCTCCCGCCGGGCACGCGCTGCATCTACCCCAAGCCGCCGCTCGAGCCCCTCAAGGACGTCGACGCGGCGATCCGCTACGCGCTCAACCACCCGCACAACTCCGACCCGCTGCACGCCAAGCTCAGCCCGGGGATGAAGGTCGTCATCGCGATCGACGACATCTCTCTGCCGCTGCCGCCGATGCGCCGGCCCGACGTGCGCGAGCGCGTGCTCACGATCGTGCTCCAGACGCTCGCCGACCACGGCGTCGAGGACGTGGAGATGATCATCGCGACGAGCGTGCACCGTCGCATGACGAGCGAAGAGATCCGCCACGTCGTCGGCGACAAGATCCACGCGCGTTACTACCCCGACCGCCTCTACAACCACGACGCCGAAGACCTGCGCAACATGGTCGAGGTCGGCACCACCGAGCAGGGCGAGATCGTCGAGCTCAACAAGAAGGCGGTCGAGTCCGACCTCCTCATCTACGTGAACCTCAACCTCGTCCCCATGGACGGCGGTCACAAGTCGGTCGCGGTGGGACTGTGCGGCTACAAGAGCCTGCGCTCGCACCACAACCCGCAGACCATGCGCAACTGCCACTCGTACATGGACCCGTCGTCGAGCGCGCTCGCCACGAGCGTCGAGCGCATGGGCAAGCTCGCGAACAAGAAGCTCAACGTCTTCACCATCGAGACGACGATCAACAACCGGATGTTCGATCGCCCGCTCGAGTTCTTGGCCAAGAACGAGGACGACCTGAGCGGCGTCGAGAAGACCGCGCTCAAGGCGCTCACGATGACGTTGTCGAAGGTGCCCCAGGCCGCGCGCCAGGCCATCTTCCAGCGCGTGCCGTCGCCGTACGGCGTCACGGGCGTGTTCGCCGGCGAGACCGAGGCGGCCCACGAGCAGACGCTCGCGCGCTGCTACGAGCAGTACCTCGTGCCCATCAAGGGCCAGGCCGACATCCTGGTGACGGGCGTGCCGTACATCAGCCCGTACAACGTCAACTCGTTCCT
This sequence comes from Myxococcales bacterium, assembly GCA_020430845.1. Classification (GTDB taxonomy): domain Bacteria; phylum Myxococcota_A; class Polyangia; order Polyangiales; family Polyangiaceae; genus Labilithrix. The sequence goes on along the minus strand of JAGQJA010000621.1, from coordinate 1,943 downwards.
CAACCCGCTGCTCGTGCAGGTGATGGTCAACGGGTACCTCTTCAACATGTACAAGGGTGCGCCCTTGCTCAAGAAGGGCGGCACGATGATCGTGACGCACCCTTGCACCGACCAGTTCGACAAGGAGCACCACGCCCCGTACATCGAGTTCGTGCACAACCTCCTGCCGGAGACGCGCGACGCGATGGAGCTGCACAAGCGCTACGAGGCCAAGTTCGCGTCGAACCCGGCGTACATCCAGGCCTACCGCACGGGCCACGCGTACCACCCGGCGCACCCGTTCTTCATGTGGTACTGGGGCGAGGCCGGGCGTCAGCACACGGGCCGCGTCATCGTGGTCGGCGCCGACAACGAGTACATCCCCAAGCTGATGGGCTGGGAGACCGCCCGCACGATGCAAGAGGCGCTCGAGATGGCCAAGGACACCGCGCCGGCATCACCCGACATCGTGATGATGCACATGCCGCCCATCGTGATGGCCGGCGTCACGGCCTGACGTGAGCGGCCCCCCGTCGGTCGAGGACGGCCTGGGTCCGTCGCGCGACGCGATCGTGCGCTTGCTGGCGTCGACGAGCGAAGACGCGACGCGCGATCTGGCCGAGCTGCTGCGCGAGATCCTGCGAGGGCCCTACTTCAAGGCCGCCGACGCGCCGTGCTTCACGGTGATGGACGTCGATCTGCACGCCGCGAGCCCCACCTTTCCGGGCGCGACCATCGTGGCCGACCGCGTCGACCCGCTCGTGGCGGCGCGCCGCGGCGCGGTCGACGTCGACCGCGCGGCCTTCTTGTCGTGGCCCGTCATGCGACACGCCGGAAAGGACCACACCGTCGCGTCGACGCTCGATGTCGCGTCATCGTCGGGAGACGAGGGCCGGCCGCCGCCCGCCGCCCTCCGCGCGGTGATCCACGCCATCGCGCGCGTGGTGCTCGACGCGCTCCGGGCGATGGGAGACCCCGTCGACAAGCTCGCGCCCATCATCATGCACCACACCGTGGGCGACGCGAGCAGCGTGTTCATCCCGCGCGAGGCCTCGCTCAACTCGCTCGGGCTCGACGCGCCGCTCACCGGCGGCATCACGTGCGGCGCGGTCATGAAGCTCGTCCGCCCGCGCACGGCGGGCCGACGCGTCGTGTACGAGGTGGGCGACGTGGAGCACGGCAAGCTCCTCTTCTCCATCGGCACGTGGGGGGAGGACGGGATCTTCGTGCTCGCCGAGATCGACGCGCAGCGCGTGCTCGAGGTGAGCGCGCGCGCAGAGGGCCTGTTCGAGCACTACTTCAGGCTGGTGGTCGTGCTGCGCGCCGGCTCGGAGCAGACGCGCCTGCGCGTGTGGCTCGACGACGTGCTCATCGGCAGCACCCGGTCGGGCCCTTCACGCATCGAGCGCCTCACGGGCCGCCAGTCGATCGGCGCCGGTGTGCTGGGGCGCCACCGCTCGGGGCTCTTCTTGCGCGAGCTGCTCCTCATCGGTCGTCCCCTCGGACCGACGGAGCGCAGCCGACTGTCTCGACGACTGTCGCGTCACGTGCGGCCACCGCGCAGCGACGCCGACTGAGCCGAGCTGCGCGCGCCTACTTCTGCGAGGCCTTCCAGCCCACGCCGGCGGGCATGAACGCCGTGCCGGTGAGCGCGCGCGGGGGGTTGACCATGCGGTACGCGCCCGAGCCGTGGGGCGGCGGCGGCACGGACGCGCGCGCCTCGAGAGGCTTGGCCACGGGGGCCGTCGTGACGCGCGTGGGGGCGTCGTCCTGCGCGGCCTGCGCCGCAGCAGCTTGCTCCGCGGCCGCGCGCGCGCGTGCCGCGATGACCTCGGACTCCTCGGTGCGCGCCGTGGCGCGAGAGACCTCGGGATCGGCGCCGGGCAGCGCCGCCATCACCGCGTGCGGCGCGGGCGCAGGAGAGAACCGCGGGGCGCCCTTGGGATCGACCGTGGGCGCGGCAC
>JAGQJA010000620.1 GCA_020430845.1 Myxococcales bacterium | reverse complement strand
GGGAGTGCTAGCGCCCGTCTCGGCCGTGTCCGAGCTCGGGAGCATCGGACAGGGGGCCGCCGGAGCGGCGCGAACCGCAGGTACCCTGGGATCAGGTGCGGCGGGTGCTGCGAACAAGGGGGGGGCGTGTTCTGGATCCCAGTCCGTCGCGGATGTCGTCAAGGCGAGCGGCCGGAGCATTCGTGCGGCGGTCGGGCAGATCAACCAGGCGAACTTGTCGCAGAAGGACGCCGTCGACGTCATCCGACAGGTCGTCGCGACGAAGGTCAATCGACCGGCGGGGCCGTCACGCTTGAGGGCGGCGCAGTAGCGGTGGTAGGGAATCAGCAGGGCGCGGGGCTCGACATCGTGCATGTTGCATCTAATGGGGTCACCACAATGGCGAAGGGAGACGTGCAGTTCCTGATTGGACCAAACGGCCCGTTCATCTCGGTAACGAACGTCACGCTGCCCTAGCGTCCATGGATCCGACCTCGTTTCAGGCCCACCTATTGAAGAGGATGACCGCGGAGATCCGAACGCGCGCTGCGGCGGCGCTCGGCTTGACCGCGGCGCAGATCGACACGGTCGGCGACTCGTGCCCGATCCAAATCCCTGACAAGGGGCAAACGGGAATCAAGAGGTACGAGGCGCTCCTTGGATCGTCGGTGCGTCGGCGACTGTGTTTGGACGTGCCAGACTCGTTTCGAGGGTCGATTGAGCACGCGTTCGTTCTGCCGCTATGGCCCCATCTCTTCTGGATCGTTCGAGAGTCAACACGGGGTACGACGTGGGGCCTAGGATTCGAGAACCAGTACGACGCACCGATTCCGTCGATGCAGGCCGGCGCGTTCCGTCCCGAGCTAGTCACCCTTCGCTTGTTGCGGCAGCTCGCCGATTCCTCCGAGCTCGTCGACGGTTGGGACGAAGAAACGGTGCAGCGCTTTGCATGCAACGGAGAGGTGTACGAGGGCGCATTCGTGTGGGGCCTGATGCAAAGTTGGCAGAGGGTCGAGGAACGGCGGGACGACAGGAGCAGCGCGCCGTGACATCCCCCGCGAGGCTACCCGGTGATCGCCGCCGCGATCTTCGCGAGAGCCTCCTCGACCGGCTCCTCGTTCGCGACTCTGACGACCCGCCACCCCGCGCGCGCGAGCCGCGCATCCCGCTTCGCGTCCGCCTCGCTTCTCGCGGCGTGGTACCCGCCATCGACCTCGACAACAACGCGCACGCTCGACGCCGCGAAGTCGACGATGACCCCGGCGATCACCACCTGCCGCCGAAACACCACCCCGAGCCGCGCCGTGCGCAGCGCGCGCCACACGCGCTCCTCGCTCGCCGTCGGCGCGTGACGCATGCGAGCCGCGTGTGCACGAAGGACCTGAGCGCGATCGACCATGAGCACCTCCCGTCCCGCCGGGACGGGGGCACGCGGGAGCGAGCGCGCAACGCATGTATACGCACGCTTACGCGCTCGAGTGCCTGTTCGCGATGCTCCCGCCCTCGGCACACGCCCGCCTCCGCGCGTGCTCACCCCATGATTCAGGGCCGGCGC
>JAGQJA010000619.1 GCA_020430845.1 Myxococcales bacterium | reverse complement strand
ACGTGCTCGCGTCGATGATGCGGGGCCCGCCGCGCAGGTACGCGGCCATCCAGAAGACGCTCACGAGCGCCGCGACGAACGCCGCGAGCGCGAGGAAGTGCCGCGTCTTGAGGGCCGCGAGCGGAGGCGCGCCGAGCACGCCCTTGGATCGCGGCGGCCGCGCGAGGTCGGCCCGCGCCCGCACCGCCGCCCACACCGCGCACGCGACGGCGATCGCCACCGCGGCGCGCGCCGCACCGTCGTGGGGCAGTCCCCACACGCCGAGCGCCTTGCCGAGCGCTCCCGTCACTGCACGATCCACGCGTGGTAGTCGACGAAGTCCGTCGGGCCGTCGTTGGCGAGCTCGACGTCGAACGAGCCGCGCACGAAGTCGGCCGGCAGCTCGATGGTCTTCTCGACCCAACCCTCGTGGCGCTCGAGCTCGAGCACCGTGACCTCTCGCCCGTCGACGCGCACGCGCACCTTGCCGGGCCCTTCGGGCATCGTCCTCACGATGAGGTACGCGACGCGGCCCAGCACCGCGCCGTCGACGTGGAACCGCTCGCTCTTGCCGAGCGCGATGCGGCGCCCCGCGTCGAAGAGGTCTCGCGTCGGGTCGGCCGGATCGGGCAACACGCGCATCTCGGTGAAGCCGTTGCGCGGGCGCGTGAACTCGTAGCGGTGCGCCTTCTCGCTCACGAGGTCGGCGACGTCGATCTCGGCGATGACGCGAGCCTTCTTGTACGGCAGCTGACGCGGACGCTCGCCGCCGCCGAGCACGCTCCAGTCGGCCTCGTACACCACGTGCTCGTAGCCGCCGCAGATGACGTTCCCTTCGACGGGAAAGCGGCGCAGCACGTCCTTGCTGAACCACACCGGCAAGACGCCCCACCACGTGGGGAAGATGGCGAGCACGTCGGGGCGCTGCGACGGCGGGATGCGCTCGATGAGCTCGAGCGTGGCGGGGAGCCCGTGCGTGCCCGCCCGCGCGAAAGGCAGCGTGTGGTAGCCGCCGAGCCCGATGATGTCGAGGCCCGGTCGGTCGGCCTCGTAGAGGATGGCGCCCGCGTCGCCGACGAGCACGCGCTTGGGCCCCAGCTCCTTGAGCCAGCGGCCGAGCGTGAGGTGCTGGTCGCGGATGTTGCGCGAGGCCCTGCCGAAGAACCACTTCTGGTCGCGCATGCACGGCGCTTGGTGGTCCCACGCGACCACGAGCGCCACGGGCACGACGACGAAGCGCGCGTACCGCGACGAGAGCGCGAGCGCGCCCGCGCCTCCGACGGCGAGGACGAACGACCAAGAGAGCCGGAACTCGGGCGGCGTCCCGGGCGGCCTCGTGAGCACGCCGAGCACCTGCGCCACGAGCGCGCCCGCGACCGCCAAGAAGAACCATGTATACACACGCGTATCGCGATCGGGGCGGCGCGCCGTCACCCTGGCCGCGCCCGTGCCCGCCGCGCCCTTGACCCCCAAGACGACGAGCACGAGAAACCACGCGACGGCCGGCATCACGTAGCGCTCGTTCTGCCAGCGCACCTGCCCGTTGAACGCCACCATCGCGATCCACCCGAGCACATGCAGCCACAGCAGCACGCCGAGGCGGCGGGTCTGCGGGAAGGCGAGCGGCAAGAGCGCCAGGCCGAGCANNCACGAGGCCGAAGCCCACGCCCGCGTGCGTCGCCTTCCACAGCCAGTGGTCGTGCGGGAAGTCGTCGGGCAGGTAGCGCATGCCCAGCTCGCTGTCGCCGCGCGCAAAGTGGTAGTCGAGGTTTCGTAGGACCGCGTACTTGAAGTTGAAGAGGTAGTCGTCGACCTTCTCTTCGCGCGTCATGTACGGGTGATTGGCCGCGAGCTTGACGATGGCCCCGTTGGCGCTCCACTCGCCCGAGAAGGCGCGGTTGGCGACCGCCTGCGCGGCGAGGCAGAGCGCGCTCGGAGCGCCGACGCGCACGAGGATGCCGAGCGCCCTGCCGCGTGAGGCGTGTGCGAGCGCCGCGAAGCCGCCGAGGACCGCGATCGTCAGCGCGGCCTCGGGGCGCGTGGTCACCATCAGCGCGCCGGCGCCACCGAGCACCCACGCGCGTGTCGCGACCCGTTTGTGCACGTGCTCGCGCTCGAGCGCCCGGAACGCCACCGCCGCGAGCGCCCACGTCGCGAGGAAGAACGCCACCTCCATGCCACTCCAGAGCGACCAGTCCAGCGCGC
>JAGQJA010000618.1 GCA_020430845.1 Myxococcales bacterium | reverse complement strand
CAGACGCAGACGCAGACGCAGGCGCGAACGCAGACGCAGACCCCGACGCAGACGCAGACGCAAACCCAAACGCAAACCCAAACCCCTGACCCCAAGCGCAGCGCCTGCGCGTGGGTGCAACTCCTTCGCGACCGCCGCGCAACGCGTCCCGAGATATTCGCGACCTGAAGCCGGACGGCGCATCGGTCCGATTCGTGCTTGGGCGCGGCCATGCAACTGCGACCTCTCCCCAGCCTCTTCGGCGTCGTCCTTGTCGCGAGCGTCAGCGGCCTCGCGGCGTGTCGCTCCCCCGAGCCGCAGAGCCCGAGCCAGGGCCTGACGAGCGCTGCGACGCCTCCGCAGACGCCCGATCTGGGCAAGGGCGCGTCGCGCGTCGACGAGCAAGGCGCGTATCACATCTTCGTCGCCGACCCGGTGCGCAAGGAGTGCTCGGGCTCCGTGCCGTTCTTCGACTTCGATTCATCGACGACCCGCGAGGGGGATCAACCTTCGATGCAGACGCTCGCCGACTGCATGCTCACGGGTCCGCTCAAGGGCAAGAAGATCAAGCTCATCGGGCACACAGATCCGCAGGGCACCGCCGAGTACAACGACAAGCTCGGCCTCGAGCGCGCCGAGCGGGTGAAGGCGTACCTGGTCAAGCACGGCGTCGAGGCCGAGCGCGTCGAGGTCGGCTCGGCCGGCGAGACCGAGGCGAGCGAAGCGCCCAAGGACTGGCCGAAGGATCGGCGCGTGCAGATCCAGCTCGTCCCCTGACGCGTCGACGACGGAGGCGCGTCGACGACAGAGATCGATCGAGGGCCGGGCTCCCTTCAGCGCGGCCGGCGCGCTCCGTTCTTGGCGCGGCCCGTCGTGGGCGCAACGTTCGCGAGCGCGCCCCGCGCGATGTCTGCGACGGCGCGCGCGAGCTCGGGCGTCTCGACCGTGGCGGTGTCGCCGAGCCCCACGACGAACCGCGCGAGCATCTCGACGGCGCTCGTCCTCACCGAGAAGCGCGCGCCGCCCTCGACGCCGCGGCGCTCGATGCGCGGGTCGGGCAGGTTGCGCGCGACCCACGCCGAGGCGGGGCTCGCGACGAAGAACGCGCACTCGATCGCGGGGCCGTCGCTGCGAAAGCCACCAAAGCTCTCTTCGCAGAATCGCTCGAGCGTCTCGGGGTCGACGGCGCGGTGCGGCTCGGCGCGATCGAGGCTCGCGTCGAGAACGTTGCTCACGCGAAAACGCCGGAGCGCTCCCGCCTTGTGGCACGTCGCGACGAACTGCGGATTTCCGCCGTGCTCGACGCGGTGCACCGACACGTGCCGGCGTGACTCGTCGCTGCGGCTCGCCGTGAAGTAGCGCATCCGGAGGGCGAACTTGCTCGAGGCGGCGTCTTCGAGGATCGAGAGCCAACGCTCCTCGTCCTCGCGCGCGGCAGGCCCGACGACCGCCTTGTCGTCGAGCTCGGGCGCGGCCACGCCCACGCTCGCGAGCCGCGGCGTCACGAGCCCGAGCACCTTGTCGCGGAGCGGGCCGCGACGCGCGCGGTGCAGGATGCGCACGAGGTCGGGCACCTCGTCGGCCTTGAAGAGCAACGCCCCCGGGAACCAGTCCTTGGGCACGCTCCAGTACACGTGCGGCGGTTCCTCTTCGCGTTCGAGCTTGAAGCCGCCGCCCGTGAGCTCGGTGAGGTGCTTGCGCACGGTCTCGGTGCGCGTCTCGAGCCTTCGCGCGAGATCGGCCTGCGACCAGGTGCGCCGCTCGATGAACGCCGCGATGATCCCGAACAGCGTGTCCGTCGCCGATTTCTGCCCCACGGCGCGAGGATACGCGACTCAGCGCGCGGTGTGCGCGGCGCGGCGCGTCCGATCGACGGAAGCGCCGCGCCGGGCCCTCACTTGATCGCCCCGGCGACCGAGACGGTGGCCTGCGCGCTCGCCGTCAGCTGCTCGCCTGCGACCGCCGCCGCCGCGACGACCTTGGGCAAGCACGCGACCTTGATGTCGAGCAGGCCCGAGGCGTTGGCCTTGAGCGCGCCCACGAACGACCCCATGCCGTCGACCCGCGCTTGCAGCGCGAAGAAGAGCGGGAGGTTCGCCTCGAGGGTCGTCTTGAGCTTGCCCGCGGCGCTCGCGTCGCCGGAGGCTTGCACGATCAGCTCGACCTTGGGCGGCGCGCAGTCGGCCTTGGCCTGCACGCTCGCGTCGCAGTTGGCCTCGCACTTCGCCTCGGCCTTGCAGCCGCCCTCGAGCTTGCCGCCCTCGCAGCGCAGGGGCTCGAAGTCGGCGTCGCACTTGCCGTCACACTTCACGCTCGCGCTCGCCGAGGCCTTGCAGCTCGCCGAGCACTGCCCCTGACACGTGCCCTTGCATTGAACGGCCGGCGCGGTGACCTCGCACGTCCCCTCGCAGGTGCCGTTGCACGTGCCGTCGGCCTGGATGCCGGTGCCCGTCCCGCCCTGCGCCGCGCCCTTGCACGTGCCCTGACACTTGCCTCGGCACTCCACGCCGCCCTGCGCGGTGCACGAGCCGTCGCAGCTTCCCGTGCACTCGCCCTCGCACGCGACCGTCGCGCCGCCCTCGGCGGTGCACGAGCCCTTGCACGCGATCTCGAGCTTGCCTCCCGTGCAGGTCGGCGGGTTGGCCTTGACGTCGCACGAGGCGCTCCCCGAGCACTTGGCCTGACAGTTGGCCTTTGCGCTCACGTTCGCCGAGCACTTCACCGGCTCGACCGAGAACTGGATCGTCGCGCCCGCGCTCGCCTTCATGGTCCCGATCGCGTTCACGGCGAGGCTGCACCACGCGTTCATGCGCGCCGTCTTGTCGGTGTTGGCCTGGGCCTTGTCTTGCTCGGCCTTCGGCGCGTCGAGGTCTTGCGCGATCGCGCGGCAGATCGAGCCGAGATCGTCGGTGACCGTCGAGGCGATGCCCGCAAAGTCGGCGATGGCCTGCACCGCCACCTGGCTCTCTGCGCTCCCCTCGATGGTGACGGTGCCGCCGACCTGGAACTCCTTCTCGGAGCAGCAGAGCGGGCTGTCGCCGCCGGTGATCGGGTTGTTGACCGGATTCGTGGGATCGCTGCTGCAGCCCTGCGCCAACAAGAGTGCGCCGAGCACAGAGACCGCCCCCGCGCGTGAGATCGCGCGTCCCGAGTTCGTCATTTCAAGCTCCTCATTCAAGGTTGTTCGTGGTGCCGAGGCGCGCGGCACGAGCGTGGTCGCGCGCATGTCTCATCGTGTCAGGTGGACGTGAGGAGCACAGCGTTGCACGCGCCCCGGGCCCCAACTGTCAGCGCGAAGCCGCCTGCGCGCGATCGGAATGTCATGCTCGACCGGCGGCGGGGGGTGACCGGACGACCTCGCCGGACGGGGCGACCTCGCCGTGCTTCGCCGTGTCATCTTGCGGCGATCGCCCGACGGCGCGTTGCATCCTGAGACACCCGAACGGCGTACAGAACGCCGCAAAAGGCGCGAATTTCCGCGCAATTTCGGGCCGGCGACCTGCTCTGGAGAGAGGCACGCCGCGTGCTCCTCCGTGTCGACGTGATGCCGAACGCGATGGCGAGCTGTCTCCGCGCGGCGTGCGCGGTGGGCGCGTGCCTCGCGCTCGTCGGTTGCGGCGGCAGCTACACGTCGCGCACCTTCGGCGAGCGCGGAGCACCGCGCGCGGCCTTGCACCACCTCGGCTGCCTCGACGTGTGGCTCGCGCCGGGCGTGCGCAACGACGACCTCATCGTCTCGGTCCACATGGGCAACACGTGCAACGCGGCCGTGCCCGTCGACCTGCGACACCTCGACGTGTTCACGTGCCGCGCCGGCGCGCGTGAGTCGCTTCGTCTGTCCGACCCGCGGGGCGAGGTCACGGAGCTCAACGTGTCGCCGGTGACCGAGGGCACCGAGCACCTGCTCTATCGGGGCTCGGCGCGCGCTCCGTCCGAGCTGTGCGCCGACCTCTCACGCGTCGCGCCCGACGCGCCGAGCAAGCGCGCCACGATGTCGTTCCGCCGCGACGGCGACGGCATGTACGCGGCCACCGACGAGGCGTGCCCGTGCGGATGAAGCTCGCGTGCACGCTCGTCGTCGGCGCCGTGGCGGTGCTCCTGCCGCGCGTGGCCGAGGCGCGTTCGAGATCGTGCCAAGAGGTGAGCGACGTCGTCGGTGAGCAGAAGTGCACGCGCTACGGGTACGCGTGGTCGGTCGAGCGCATGCCGGGGCTCATGTTCGGTCTCGGCGCGTTCCACCGCGAGTACGAGCCCGCGGGCCATCGCTTCGGCGTGGCGCGAACGGGCAAGAGGCAGCCCACGCTCTTCAGGTTCGACGGAGACGATCTCGGCGTCGACAAGCTGCGCGCCACGGGCGCAGAGCTGCGCGTGTCGCTCGCGATCAACCCGTACTTCTACGCGGGCACAGACGTCGGCGTCGGCGTGGGCTCGGCTCCGGTGCGCGGCGTGGCGGGCGCAGAGTGGCAGGCCACGACCAAGGGCAGCCACATCCAGTCGGTGTGGGGTCTGCACCTCGGCGGTCGCATCCCGCTCGGGCGCGTCGCGTTTCGTGTCGAGGCGCTGGCCGGCGCGCACTTCGTGTCGCTTCCCGCGCGACTGCAAGACGGCTCGTCGGCGAACGCGACGGCCGTGCGCTTCTTGTTCGAGCCGCGCGTGTGGGCCGACGTGTGGCTCTCGTCGTCGTGGACGCTCAGCCCCTACGTGGGCGCCGCCGCCTTCTCGGGCTCGGAGAAGACCGCGGGCGTGATGTTCACGTGGCACCTCAAGGCGTTCGACGGCGACTTCTCGCTGTGACGCGCGTCAGGGCGTGAGGATGCGGCCCGGCGCGCCGTTCTTGCCGTCCTTGGTGTGGCACGAGTTGCAGTCGCCCGAGGTGACCGAGCCCACCATCGCGCGCGTCTTCGCGCCGTCGGTGACCACCGCCTTGAACGGCGGCTTGGGGTTCATCCCGCGCAGGAGAAAGTTGCCCGAGCCGTTGACCGGCAGCGTGTAGACCTTTCCGTCGACCGCCGTGATGACCACGTTCACCTGCGGCGGCGCGCCCTTGCCGTTGCAGTCGTCGACCTCGTCGAGCGTGGGGTACACGGTGCCCGCGATGCGCAGGTTGGGCCCGCCGGAGATCTGATGGCACGCGTTGCACGCGCGTCCCGGATACATCAGCGGCGACTCGCGGTTGCCCATCGTCCAGAACGTGCCGCTCGAGCATGCGGGACCACCGTCGCCGCCGTCGCCCGCGTCGAAGCGCGGTCCGGCGTCTGCAGAGGCGCCTCCGTCGGGCGGTGGGTCGGTGCACGCCTTGGCCTCGGGCGGTGTGCCGGCCGCGATCCAGTCCTCGAACGACTTGATCTCGTCGGCCTCGGGCCCGGCGGCGGGCGGAGGCGGCATCGGCCGCGCGGCGTCCTTCATGCGCGCGAGCGAGAGCTGCGCGACGGTCTTGGTGGGATCGCTCGGCGCCTTGGCGACGAGATCGTTGTACGAGAGCATCGCGAACTGCGTCTTGCCGTCGTGGCACGCGATGCAGCGGTTCTCGAGGATCGCCTGCACGTCGCACGGGAGGCCCGTCTTGGCGCCCGTACCCGCCGGCCCCACGGGCCCCGCGTCGAACGCGGGCAGCACCGCGCCTCCGCCGCCCTCTTCGCCCGCGTCGGCGTCGTCGACGATCGGCGCGTCGTTGCTCTCACGACCGCACGCCACCGCGGCCGCCGCCGCCACGCCCAAAGTCGCCGCCAAGAATGCAACTCGCATGCGCCGCCTCCCTCCGCGCGACGCGCCTCACCTCGCGCCGCCCCGAGAGATCACGCTAACGCGCGAGATCGCGCCCCGCGACTGGCAACTCCGCCGACCACGCGCGAGCACCGGGGTTTTGCGCGTCCACGCGCCGATACTCCGGCCCGTGGTAACGTCGCGCGCATGCACCAAGAGCTGATCTCCTATCGTCATGGCGACGCGGACTTCGACGTCCACGTGGTGTTCCCCGACGAGACGGGCCCCCGACCGGCGGTCCTCGTCTGTCACGCGTGGGGCGGGCGCGACGCGTTCGCCGAGGGCAAGGCGCGCGCGCTGGCCGAGCTCGGGTACGTCGGCGCGGCGATCGACCTCTACGGCGTGGGTCGTCGCGGCACCGATCGCGCGTCGTGCGAAGCGCTCATGATGGCGCTGGTCTCCGATCCCCCGCTCCTCCGCGCGCGGCTCTCGGCCGCGTTCGAGCAGGTGCGCGGCCTCGTCGCCGTCGACGGAGAGCGCGTGGGCTCGATCGGGTTCTGCTTCGGCGGCCTCTGCTCGCTCCTGCTCGCGCGCATGGGCCTGCCGCTCCGCGCGTGCGTGAGCTTCCACGGTCTCTTGAAGGTGGGCGAGCCGCTCGAGTCGCGCCCGTCTGCCAAGATGCTCGTGCTGCACGGGCAAGACGATCCCATGGCGCCGCCGAGCGACGTGGGCGCGTTCGCCGAGGAGATGAAGCGCGTCGACGGCGACTGGCAGCTGCACGTCTACCCCAAGACGATGCACGCCTTCAGCAACCCCGACGCGAACGACGCGAGCTTCGGCACTGTGTACAACGAGCGGGCCGCGAAGCGCTCGTGGGCCGCGATGACGCACTTCCTCGGCGACAACCTGTGAGGTCGCGGGCGCCCGGCCCGTGACGTCGCGCGCCGTCCCACGAGGGCGACGCGGCGCTCAGAGCGTTCGGAGAAAGGCGACGAGGTCGGCGCGCTGCGGCTCGGTGAGGTGCTTGGTGTGCCCCATCACGCCGTCGCACTTGTCGACGAGCGCCTCGAGCGTCGCGTAACGACCGTCGTGGAAGTACGGGGCCGTCTGCCCCACGAACGCGAGAGACGGCGTGTCGAAGCGCGTGCGCGATCCGCGATCGAGCGCGTGCGCGTCGCCGTCGGTGAACCGCGAACGCTCGACGTGGCACGTGCTGCACTCGGTCTGCTCCGACTCGAAGACGAGGCGTCCGCGCTGGGCCGCGGCAGACAGCGGAGCGCGTCGCGACGGCGCCCTCATGCTCGCGACGTACGCAGCGAGCCGCTCGAGGTCTTCGTCGGGAAGCCCCTTGCCGCCGAGGTTCTTGATCGTCGCCTTGATGTGCACGGGCAGCGACGCGTGCTCGCCGCTCCAGCCGTACGGCCCTGTGCCCTCGATGCGACCCGCGAGCATCGGCGTCTGACGCGCGCCGGTCGGCGTGGGCCACACGAGCCCGTCCTCGCGGCCGTCGACGTGACAGCTCGCGCATGCCCGGCCGTCGCCCGAGATGCGGCGATCGCGCGTCTCGTGGAACAGCTTGCGGCCCGCCGCGACGGCGCTCGAAGGCGCGGCGCCGACGCGAGGCAGGTCGACGACGACGCCCGCCGTTCCGCCCTCGGCCGACAAGAGCGTGAGGCGACGCGTGAACGACGAGAAGGCGATCACCTGCCCGCGCTCTCGGTCGACCGCGACGCCCGTGGGGCGCTCGACGCCCAAGCGGAGGCGATCCTTCAGCGCCTTCTTGCAGGCCGGCGCGTGCTCGGTGTCGGCCTTGGGGTCGACGACGAGGATCTCGTCCGAGTCGAGGCACGCGACGTAGAGGCGCGCGCCGTCCTCGGCGACCGCGCGCGGCAGCAAGCACGCGCGCTGACCTTCGAAGCAGGCGCGATCGTCGGGACCGCTGAACACCGTCGTGGTCGGCTGACCGTCCGAGGCCCGCACGCGCTGCACGAAGGGCACGTGAGAGTCGAGGGTCGAGGCCTCGCTCGTCCCGTAGCCCGTCGAGA
>JAGQJA010000617.1 GCA_020430845.1 Myxococcales bacterium | reverse complement strand
AACGAAGCGATGGCGGCCGTGAGCGCGACGATCCCGCCGATCGCGACCACGATGAACACGTGCGCCAACCACGGCCTGGGCGTCGGCAACGCGCGCGGGTCGAACGCCTGCGCGCCGGGATGTGGTGGAGGGTAGGGGAGGTGGGGTGAGTACACGCGCGCCTTCTCGAAGACTACGTCGCGACGCGGCCTCGCCCAGCGCAATCGGCGAGGCTGTCTCGCTTCGCGCGCTCCGCTTGAGCCCGGCGCAGGGCGCGATACGCTCTCGGGATGCCTTACGCGGCGCGTCGGCGCGCGGTTCGTCTCGTCTCCGTCACGTGCGTCGCGGCGTCGGCGTGGGCGTGCGGTGCGTTCAGCTCGAGCGCCCCGGGGCCCGACGGCGGCCTCGACGCGTCCGCTGCGCCCGAAGGCGCGGCCGTCGACGGGGCAGGCGGCGACGACGCGGCGTGCTTCGACACGCCGTTCCGCAGGTGCGACGCGGGCACGCGCGAGGCCGGCGAGCCCGAGTGTGTGGGAAGCGAGGTCTACTGCTACGAGGGCGCGTCGCGCGTCTGCGCGGACTGGAGCTCGAGCCCGAACCACTGTGGGGCTTGCGGCAACCGCTGCGCGTACAAGGGGAGCGGCGCGTGCGTCGCCGGCGACTGCGTCTCGGTCGTCTTCGTGACCAAGGCCCCCACCGGGGCGAACATGGGGGGCCTCGCCGCCGCGGACGCGATCTGCAACACGGCCGTCGGCAACAAGTACGGCAAGCGTCCGTTTCGCGCGTGGCTCTCGTCGGGGCTCGAGAGCCCTGCGTCCCGGCTCGCGTCGAAACGTCGAACGGCGCAGCCGCTCGTGCGGCCCGACGGCGTGGTCGTCGCCAACAGCTGGAACGACTTCGTCGCGGGCCAGCACCAGGCGCCGATCAACGTCGACGAGGCCGGCGCCACCGTGTCGTCGGGGCGCGCGTGGACGGCCACTGGCCCCGACGGAAACCACGACAACAAGGGCGACTGCAATGGGTGGACGGCGGCCATCGACAGCCTCTCCGTCACCGTGGGGGACGTGACGAGCTCCAGTCCGGCGTGGACCACCGACGTGACGTCGGCGTGCAGCCTGCAGCACCACCTCTACTGCGTCCAAGACTGATCCCGAGCCAACGGGCCGAAGACCGCCGTCGCGCGGTGGGCGCGCGTTGTGGTACGTGAGCGCATGCTCTCGGGGGCGGCTCAACGGAGCGTCGTCGCGCGCGTCGTGGCGGCAGCATCGGCGGCGCTCGCGCTCACGCTCACCTCCCCCGTGCGCGGCGCGCCCACGACCGCGCCTGCCCCTGCCCCCGTGCCTCGACCCGACGCGCCCGACGTGCGCGCACCGCCGCTCGTCGCGCCGATCCGCACGGGTGCGGCGCCCATCGAGTATCCGAAGAACGGCTCCGGCGAGGACGCGAGCGTGCTCCTGCAGCTCGTCATCGACACCGACGGCCGCATCATCGAGGTCCAGGTGCTCGAAGGCGCCGAGCCGTTCGCGAGCGCCGCACGCGACGCGACGCGGACGTGGACGTTCGAGCCCGCGCGACGTGGGGACCGCGCCATCCGCGCGCGCATCCGCGTGCGCGTCGACTTCCACGCGCCCAAGCCCGAGCCCGAGGCGCCGCCAGACGCCGCGACGCCCAAGCCCGCGAGCCCCAAGCCCGCGAGCGCCGCCGCCGCGCCGCCGGTCCTCGTCGAGGAGGTGCTCGTCGAGGGCGTGCGGCCCGAGGCCGGAAAGACCTCGCTCGGAGGCGGCGAGATCCGCCAGCTCCCCGGCGCGTTCGGCGACGCGTTCCGCGCCATCGAGATCCTCCCGGGCGTCACGCCCATCGTGAGCGGGCTGCCTTACTTCTTCGTGCGGGGCGCGCCGCCCGGCAACACGGGCTACTACATCGACGGGATCCGTGTCCCGCTGCTCTTTCACTTCGGGATCGTCCAGTCGGTGATCCACCAAGGGCTCGTCGAGCGCGTCGACTTCTACCCGGGCGGCTATCCGGCTCG
>JAGQJA010000616.1 GCA_020430845.1 Myxococcales bacterium | reverse complement strand
CGCAGGCGCAGACGCAGGCGCAGACCCAGGCGCAGGCGCGGACCCAGGCGCAGGCGCGGACCCAGACGCAGACGCAGACGCAGGCGCAGACGCAGACCCAGACGCCACCGCACCGCTCGGGCCCCACGTGATCTCGATCGCCATCGCGGGCGGGCCGGCCGCGGTGGGCGGCGGAAAGAGCACCGCGCGCGCCGGCGCGACGACGCAGAGCAGCGCGTTGGCGGCGACGTCGTTGCCCGGCGTGAGGGTGACCTTGAAGCCCTCGACGTTGCCGTGTGGGCCCGCGATCATGATGATCCGGGCCGCGCCCTCGACGAGCGTGCCGCGCTGCTCGAGGTCCCGCGCGCAGCCGTCGAGCGCGTCGGCGAGGTGGTCGACGATCTGGCGCGCCTCGGCCGCCGACAGCCGCCGCGCCTCGGCGAGGGCCACGACGCCGCGCGGGCGCTTGGCCGCGTACTCGTAGGTCGCCTGCGCGGGGCCCGCACCGCCGTCGGCGCCGAGCACGTCACGCCCGCCGCCCGCCACGACGTCGCGCTTGGGCGAGCACGCCGCCGGCGTCGCGAGGGCGAGCGCCGCGACGAGGGCGACAGCGGCGCGCACGCCGAGCGTCACCCGCCGAGCAACTGCTTGGCGATGACGATGCGCTGGATCTGGGCCGTGCCCTCGTAGATCTGGAGGATCTTCGCGTCGCGCATGAGCTTCTCGACGGGGTACTCCTTGACGTAGCCGTTGCCCCCGAAGATCTGCACCGCGTCGGTCGCCGACTGCATGGCCGCGTCGGCGCCGAACGCCTTGGCGCAGCTCGAGGTGAGCGGATCGCGGATGCCCTTGTCGAGGCTCCACGCGGCCTTGTGCACGAGCAAGCGCGTGGCCTGGATGCGGATCGCCATCTCGGCGAGCATGGCCTGCACGAGCTGGTGGTTGGCGATCGGCGTGCCGAACGTCTTGCGCTCCTTGGCGTAGGCGACGCACTCGTCGAGGCAGCGGCGCATGATGCCGACCGCGATCGCGCCGATGTCGGGGCGCGTCTGGTTGAAGGTCTCCATCGCGACCTTGAAGCCGTGGCCCGGCGGGGCGAGCACCTGCGCGGCGGGCACGTGCACGCCGTCGAGCATGACCTGCGCGGTGTCGCTCGCGCGCTGCCCGAGCTTGTCCTCGTGCTTGCCGACCGACAGGCCCTTGGCGTCGCGGTGCACGATGAACGCGCCGATGCCCTTGTGACGGAGCTCGGGGTTCTCGGTCGCGAAGATGACGTAGAAGCTCGCGAGGTTGGCGTTGGTGATCCACGCCTTGGTGCCGTTGAGCACGTAGCCGCCGTCGGGCTGCTTGACCGCGCGGCACTGCAGCCCGGCCACGTCGCTGCCGGCGCCCGGCTCGGTGGTGGCGTAGCTCACCCACGTCGGCTCGCTCATGAGCCAGCCGAAGTACTTCTTCTTCTGCTCTTCGGAGCCCGCCAGCTTGATGGGCGTCAGGCCGAGCGTGTTGGCCGTGATGCTCGTCTGGATGCCGCTGCACCCGTACGCGAGCTCGTCGGTGATGAGCACGCCCTCGAGATCGCTCAGGCCCGGGCCGCCGTACTCGGCGGGGAGCGTCGGGTTCGCGAGGCCGAGCTTCCACGCCTCGTGGAAGACCTCCTTGGGGAACTCGCTCTTCTTGTCTGCCTCGGCGGCGACGGGGATGATGCGCTCCTTGGCGAAGCGCTTGGCGGTGTCGACGAGGGCGCGTTGCTCCTCGGTGAGCTCGAAGTCGATCATGGGGCGCGGAGGCTTACACGGAGCGGACGCGTCATCAAGCCCTGCCGGCCGCGTCCGGGGGAGCACGGGCGGGGCGCGGCGACGCGGATCGTGGGCCGTGGCGGCCGGGTTTTCGATAGGATCGTCGGCGAGATGAGCGAGCTCCGCTGGGAGTGGACCTTGCCGAGCGGCGCGATCGTGGCGGCGACCCTGGACCCGGAGACCGGGACCGAGGCCGTGTACGTGGGCGACCGGCTCGTGTCGCGCTCGGGGCGCGCCGAGAAGCCCGACGGGCACGTGGTGACCGAGCTGTCGGAGGACGACGGCTCGGAGCGACCCGCGGGGCTCGTCAAGTTCGACCCGACGATGTCGATCTGCGTCCATCGCTCGCTCGACGGCTTCGAGCTCCGGCCGCACAAGTGGCCCGCGCCGCGCTCCAAGGTGCAGAAGGCGCCGCCCGCGCGACCGTTCCCGCTCGGCATCGTGGTCGTCGTCACGCTCGTCGGGCTCGTCGTGGCGCTGGGCTTCACCGCGCGGAGCATGCTGCAGCGGCGCGGCTCGAAGGACGCGCCCGAGATCGTGACCCACCGCGCCAAGAACGGGCGCTTCGTCGCGCGCTACCCGGGGCGTCTCGACGGCAAGGACGCCGTCAGTCCCGGCCAGATGAGCGGGCTCATCGTCGAGGACCCGGACTCGGGCGACACGCTCGTGGTCATGGCCGTGCCGCTCGCGCCCGGAGCGCCGCACGACGTGTGGTCCGTACACAAACGTATGTTCCCAGAATCGCTGGCAAATCTACCGCGCAAGGACGCGACCTACCACGAGGCCGCGCGCGAGGATCGGACGTGCCGCGGCGAACCGGGCGCGTTCGTGCAGGCGCGCGTGCTGGGGCGCAAGGGCGAGCCGCGAGACGTCTACGCGTGCGTCTTCACGCACAAGGGCGCGGCGTACGTCATCACGACGATGGTCCGAGACGGCACGCGCGCCGACAAGGTGCAGGCGGTCGAGGCGAGCCTCGCGTCGATCGAGCTGACGTCGCTCGAGGATCTCGCCGGCGGCGGCCTCTGAGCCGCGAGGGCTACTCGCGCGCGCGCTTGCGTCGTCGCGCCGCGTCCGCGCGCGCCGCACGTCCACCGAGCACGTAGCCGAGCACGAGCCCCACGAGCAGCACGCCGGGGATGAAGATGAAGTGCTCCGGTCCGGGCAGGCCCACGTGCGCCCTCGCCTCAGTCGTCCGCGCCCACCGCGCGTTTGGCGTCGCCGCTCTTGGGCGCGCCCTCGTCGAGCCGCGCCGCGGCCTTGTCGATCGCCGCCTCGAGCCCGTCGAGGCGCGTCGTGAGGGCGGCCTGCTTCTTCCAGAGCAGCACGACCCAGCCGAGCACGAGCAACCACACGGCCGAGTACGCCTCGACCATGAGCGTGGCGCCGTTGTACTGCTCCGCGCCGCCGTCGACGCCCTGGAAGCCGGTGGCGCGCGCGTCGGGAGACGACGACGCGGGAGCGGCGGAGGGGGCGGCCGCGCTCGCGGCAGGAGCGGCGGGGGCCTCGGCGCTCGCCGGCGGGGCCACAGAAGGGGCCGCTGTCGCCGCCGCTGTCGCCGCCGCCGTGGCCGTGGCCGTGGCCGCGGGCTGCGCCGACGCGGCGTGGGAGGGCGCGGCGGCGGTGTCGACGATCGCCTTGGCCGACGCCTTCGGCGGGGGGGCGATGTCCGTGAGGTCTGCGAGGACGTCGATCATGTTTCCGTCCGTGTGTCGAGGCCGAGGTCGATGGCGTCTTCTTCGGCGCGGGAGAGGCGGCGCTCGACGAGCTCGACGCGCGCGCGAGCCCAGATGAGCGAGATGGCGAGGCAGGTGAACGCCGCGAAGGCGAGCCCGAGGGCGAGCTTCATGTCGGGGTGGCCGAGCCCGCCCCCCTTGCCGGTGATGACGGCCGGGTGCTGGCCGCCCCACTTCTGCACGCTGTAGTGGATGATGGGCAGGTTGGCCGCGCCCAGGATGCCGAGCGCCGCGGCGATGCGCCGCTCGCCGGGCCCGTCGCCCGAGAAGCTCCGCAAAACCGTGTAGGATACATAGATGAGCCAGCTGAGCAGCGCGGTCGTCAGGCGCGGGTCCCACGTCCAGTAGACGCCCCACGCCTTTGCGCCCCAGAGCGGACCGGTGACCAGGACGACCGCGCCGAAGACGATCGCGGCCTCGGCGCCGGCGCGGGCGATCGCGTCGCGCACGTCGGTGGGGCGCAGCAGGTACGCGACCGAGCCGCCGAAGCACGCGGTGGCGCCGAGGTACATGGCGTACGCGCTCGGCACGTGAAAGTAGAAGATCTTCTGGACGATCCCCATGCGCGCCTCGATCGGCGCCTTGAGGAACACGACCTGGATCGTCGCGACGAGCAGCACCGCGGACAAGGCGAGCATCGCGAAGAACGCGGTGTCCGCGGGCCGCCGCCCGGATCGGTGCGCCGTCATGTCGCGGAAGTTAGCACGCTTCGGCTACGGTTTCTTCCAGCTCTTCTGCTGTTCGTCGGCCTTGGCCTTGATGGCCTCGTCGAGCGTCTTCGAGAACTCCTCGAGCGCCGGGTTCTTGGCGTCCATGTGCATGGCGAGCACCAGCTGGATCTTGGCCTGCTTGGGATCGCCCTTCTTGTGCAGCTCTTGGGCGCGCAAGACGAACTGCCGCGCGGCGGGGTTCTTGAGGCGGTCGACGAGCGGCGCACCCGGGCCGATGCTGGGGCGTGACTGGGGGCTCGGCCGCTCGAGCTCGACGACGATGTTCTCGGGCCGCACGATCCCGTTGCGGAGCGCGTCGTCGTAGCGGGGGCGCATGAGCGGGTCGGTCAGCACACGGTAGGCCTCGGTGCCGCGGCGGAAGATGCGCCCGATGGCCTGCTGCTCCCACGGGTGACGCCAGGTGTGGCCGTCGGGGTGGAAGGTGTCGGCGAACGCATGGAACGCGACGCGCACCTCGTCGAACGTCGCCGTCGGCGGCACTCGGAACAGGTCGTAGTACGAGAGCGAGTCGAGCACCGACAGCCACTGCTGCAGCGACGCGGTGTCCATCAGCCGATCGGACTGCCGGGACCGCCCGAGACGTTCTGCTGGGCAAAGCGGTTGATCATCATGACGACGCTCGACTCGTCGGCCACGCCGACGAGCTGGAGCGTGGCGCGCGCCTCTTGACCCGTCGCCTGATCGCGCGCGCGTACGCGGAGCGTGCCGTCGGCGTCGACCTCGAAGGTGACCGCGACGACCACCTCGCCGCGGGGCGCGGGGCGCAGGCCGCTGAGGTCGACCTCTCCGAGGTACGTGTTCTGCGCGAAGGCCTGGTGCTCGCCCTGCGCGACGCGGACGCGCACCGTGGTCTGCATGTTCTGCCCGGTCGCGAAGCGGCGCGTGCGCTCGCACGGGATCTTCGAGTTGCGCGGGATGATGACGTCGGTGAAGCCACCCGCGGTCTCGACGACGAGCGCGCGCGGGGTGACGTCGACGAGGACGGGCGCCGCGAACGAGATCCCCTGCGCGGGCGGGGGCGGCATCTGATGGGGGTCGTACATGCCTTGCGGGGGCATGTCGCTGACGCCGGCCTCGGGCGGAGCCGACGAAAAAGAGCCGAAAATCGGAGGGTTAGAGCCACCCGGCGGCGCCGAGCCGAAGCCCTGCTGCGGCGGCGCCGAGCCGAAGCCTTGGTGAGGCGGCGGCGCAGAGCCGAAGGGCTGGTTTGGCGGCGGTGCGGAGCCGAAGGGCTGGTGAGGCGGCGGCGCGGAGCCGAAGCCGCCCTGCTGCTGCGTGTGGCCCCCCGGCGGCGCGCCGAAGCCTTGTTGCGGAGGCGGCGCGCCGAAGCCTTGTTGCGGAGGCGGTGCGCCGAAGCCCTGTTGCGGCGGCGGCGGGGCCGACGCGAACGGGTTCGGCTGCGGAGGTGGCGGGGCCGACGCGAACGGGCTCGCCTGCGGCCTCTGCGGGACGGGCGGCGGCTGTTGGGGCGTGGAGCCGAGCGTCTGCGTGGGCTGAGCGCCCATGGCCGCAGTGCGGTTGAGGGGCTTGGCCGGAG
>JAGQJA010000615.1 GCA_020430845.1 Myxococcales bacterium | reverse complement strand
GTGCTCGCGTGCCTCGCGAAGTCGCCCGACGCGAGGCCGGCCAGCGCGGCCGAGCTCGCGCGGGCCCTCGACGCGTGCCGCGGCGAGTGTGCGTGGACGACCGAAGACGCCGCCGCGCGCTGGCGCGAGCGCCGCACACGCCCAGTGCCCGAGGCCGGCGCGTCCCTGGGGACGGCTCCCACCATCGACGTCGCCCGACCGGAGTCGTGACGCGCCTGGCCGGCACGCTGTATATACGAGGGTGATGTCAGCTCTCCATCGCGCGCTCTTCATGCTCGGCGTCGGGGCCCTCGGCGGTTGCACGGCGCTCCTCGGGACGTTCGAGGTCGACCCGAGCGCGGGCGCCGTCGACGGCTCGACCCCCGATTCGACGCAGTCCGACGGCGGCGGGGGTGGCGGAGGCACCGACGCCGAAGCCGGGGCCGACGGCGGGCTCACCTGCGCGACCGGGACCGCGAGCTGCGACAACAACCCGGCGACCGGGTGCGAGACCGACGTCAGGATCTCGACCGATCACTGCGGCCGATGCGACCGCAAGTGCGGAGGGACCGCGACGTGCTCCGCGGGCGAGTGCAGCGTCGAGCGACTGCGCGACGGCCTCGATCATCCGTTCGCGCTCGAGACGGCCGGTCCTCGTATCCTCTGGCTCGAGCAGGGTGGACAGCTCGTGCGCGGGTGCCGCGCCGACGACTGCGCCGCCTCGACCGCGGCCCTCGTCGACGTCAACGGCGGGACGATCTTCCCGAGCGTGGACATGTCCCCGCGGCAGCTCGTCGTGATCGGCTCGAACTTCTACTTCGCGCAGACCCCGCCCGGCTCCAACTTCGACGCGTTCATCGCGTCGTGCGACGTCGGCGGCTGCAAGCTCACGGGCGCGACCGCCGTGTCCCCCACCGGCTCCGGCAACCGACGTCCGACGCAGGTCGTCGGCGGGCCCGGCTCGATCTTCACCTACCAGGGCATCGACGGCCTCATCCGTACCGCGATCCCGGGAGGTGCCCAGACGTACTCCGGCACGCGCGACACCCTCGGGGCCTTCTACGCCGGCGCGACGGCGCTCGTGTATGTCGACGAGAACTCGAGCCAGGCGAACCCCACCGGAGGCGTGTTCACCAACCCCGGCCTCGCCATCGCGGGCAACCCCACGCGCCTGCTCCCGCCGGCCGTCAAGCACCTCGCGGTCTCCGGCGGCGTCGCCTTCACGTCCACGGGCGGCCCCGCCGCGGCGACCGGCTCGATCACGTCGTGCGCGCTCGCGGGCTGCGGCGGCGCGGGCGACGTGATCGCAAAGGACCAAGCGTTCGTGCGCGATCTCGCCGCCGACGGCGACGATCTCTACTGGGTCACCGCCGGCGCGGCCGACGTCAAGACGAACGCGGCCTCGATCGGCACCGTCATGCGCTGCAAGCTGCCGGGCTGCCCCGGCGGCCCACGCAAGGTGGCCGACGCGCTCGCCAACCCGGTCGCGATCCGGCTCACGCCGACGCACGCGTACTGGGTGACCTTCGGGACGCCCGGCACGTCGAACGGCGCCGTCTACCGCGTCCGCCGCTAGGAGCGCGCGCGCGACGCCGGCGAGGCGCGCTCAGGGGCGCATACGGGCGGCGAGCTCTCGTCGCACCACGCGGATCGTCAGGTCGTAGAGCTCGGGCCCGCCGACCGCACCGTGGCCGGGGATCACGACGCGCGCGCCGAGGGCCCGCACGGTCTCGACGGCCGCTTCCCAGTGCTCGAGGTCGGCGTGACCGATGAAGCCCGCGGCGTCGGACGACTTGATCATGCAGCCGCCGAAGACGACGCCCCGCGACGGCAGCCACACGACGACGTTGTCGGGGGCGTGCGCCGGCCCCGGAGACACGATCCTCACGCGCTCGGCGCCGAAGGCCATCTCGAGCTCCTTGCCCGCCTCGAAGGTGTGCTCCGCGGGCACGAGGCGCATCGCGGCCACGCGCGCGCGCCGCCCTGGGTCGCTGGTCTGCGCCGCGCTGACGGTCTGCATGCGAGGTCCGACGTCGCGCAGGAGCTGCTGCGTCAGGCTCGAGGCCCACGTCTCGACACCGAGCTCGCGGTAGGCCTCGTTCCCTCCGGTGCCGTCGAAATGAAAGTGCGTGTTGACCGCCACGATGCGGGTGGGCGACATCGTCGCGCGGATCCAGCCCACGAGCGCGCGCGACGCGACGGTCTCGAAGGGCGACGAGCCGACGAGGACCGCGCCGTCCGGCATGCGGGCGACGAGCACGTTCGACGAGAAGAACGGCTCGTGCGTGACCACGAAGGTGTCCTTCGCGATCCGACGCGCGGTGAGCTCGTCGTCGATGCGGATGATCTCGTCGCGCGACGCGCGCGGACCTGAGACGACGCCGGGTGAAGGTGGACGCGGGCGCTCGGTGCTCGACGCGGACGCCGCGGACGACGAGGGGCCCACGGCCGGAGCGCGACACCCGACGCAGAGCCAAGCCGCGGAGCACGCGCACATCAACGCAAATAATCGTAAATAATCAACAATTCGCATTCTGCAGGTTCCGACAACGCTCAGCGCCGCCCGGCTCTTCCGCGAGGACGCCCCACCGAGCGAGCGCCTCGCCGCCGGCACACGCTCGCGTCGACCCTCGCACGAATGTCGCCCGCGCGCTCGCGCCCGGGCATACGCTCGAATCGGGGCGTGTCGACGAGCCGTCGACCAGGCCCTACCGAGGTGAGCCATGGGCGACAAGTCTCCGAAGGCCAAAGACAAGGCGAAGAAGCAGGACGCGGCGAGCAAGAACCTGGTGGAGAAGAAGAAGGCCGACCTCAAGGCGAAGGAGGCCGCCGCGCGCGGCGGCGCCAAGAAGTAGAGAGCGCGCGCTTCGACGACGGGCACGATCGAGCGCTGCGGCGCGGTCTCGATTCGGCTCAGCCATTGCACACGACCGCGCCGCCCCTCGCGGGTCGACGTCGGGGCGCGGCGACCTAAGATGCTCGACATGACCTCTCCCGCGACGCCTCGCTCACCCGATGAGATCGCCTCCGATCTCGCCCGCCTCGGCGTGCGCACCGGAGACGCGCTGATGGTCCACGCGTCGCTCCGCAAGCTGGGCCCCGTGCGCGGCGGCGCGCGCGGCGTGATCGAGGCGCTCGACGCGGCCGTCGGCTCCGACGGCACGCTGCTCATGATCCTCGGCGCGGTCGTCGAGCACGAGTGGGTCAACGAGCACCCCGAAGAAGAGCGCGCCGCGTTGCTCGAAGCCGTGTCGCCGTACGACCCGCTCGCGTCGCCGGTGCTGCCCGAGGTCGGCTACCTCGCAGAGGCCTTTCGCACACACCCCGGGACCGTCGTGACCGACAACCCGAGCGGGCGCTTCGCCGCGCGCGGACGCACGGCCGACGCGCTCTTTCGCGACGCTCCGTGGGACGACTACTACGGCCCCGACTCGCCGCTTCATCGGCTGTGCGACGCGGGAGGCCGCGTGCTGCGTATGGGCGCGAACCCCGACACGACCACCGTGCTCCACTACGCCGAGTACCTCGCCGACGTCCCGGGCAAGCGCCGCGTACGACGCCACTACCGCGTGCGCGGCGCGAACGGATCCGAGACGCGCAGCGTAGAGTGCCTCGACGACGAGCACGGCATCGTCGACTGGCCGCCCGAGGGCTCGCCGCCCGTCGCGTGGCCCGACGACGACTACTTCGCGGTCATCCTGCAGGCCTACCTGGGCGAGGGACGCGGCGCGCGCGGCATCGTGGGCGGCGCCGACGCGCAGCTCCTCGACGCGGCCGACATCGTGGCCTACGGCGCGCGCTGGATGAGCGAGCACCTCCGCCCGTCTCGCTGAGACCGAGACGCTCAACACCCGGGGAGGCATGCGGTGCCGAGGCTCGCGGCGGCCTTGGCTCGACCTGCGGTGGCCATCGCGATCACCTGGGTCACCACCGCGCGCGCGGCCGCCTGCGCTCCGGGCGTCGTCGCGTACTTGGCGAGAAGCGCCTGCCCCAGCTCTTGGTGGGCGCGCTCGTCGGGCTGGATGTACTCGCGGTAGATGCGCACCGTCTCGTCGTCCCCGGCGCGCGCGCAGTACGACATGAAGGCCTCGTTGACCCCGTACGCGATCGACTCGAGCGTGAAGAGCCCGGCGGCGACGCGCTCGACGGTCGTAGGCAGCGCCTTCATGTAGGCGAACAGGGGGCTCTCGGCGGGCGCTTCGAACGCGGAGACGTCGAGCCCGAGCGCGGCGAGGCGATCCGCGACGAGCCTGAAGTGGCTCGCCTCGTCACCGACCTGTCGCGCGAAGGCGAGCTTCACGTCGACCTCACGCGTCGTCGGGATCCACGCGGCGGCAAGCTCGCTCACGTTGATCTCGTTGACGAGCGCGACCTTCAGCAGAGATGGCACGTCGGCTCCCCTCGCCTCGCCGGCCGACGACGCACCCGCGCCGACGAGGGGCGCGAGCTGCGCAGCCTTGAACGTCTCGAGCTCTGCCACGAATGCAGTCGGATCCATCGCCGTGATTCGTATCACGCGCCCGCGCCGCGGCCTCCGGCATCCAACGAGGAGACTTGTCGGCGCCGCGCCGCAGAAGGAGACTCCGACCATGTTCGACGCCAGGCCCGCCGACGCGAAGATGCCCACGCTGTACATCCCGCACGGCGGCGGCCCGTGCTTCTACATGGAGTGGACGATGGGTCCCAAGGACACGTGGGACGCCCTCGCGACGTGGCTCCGCGAGCTCGACGCCGCGCTGCCCGCGACGCCGCGCGCGCTGCTGGTCGTGTCGGCGCACTGGGAGGCTGACGTGCCGACCGTGACGACGGCGTCGCACCCTCCGCTGCTCTTCGACTACTACGGGTTCCCGCCGCACACCTACGAGCTCACGTGGCCGGCCCCGGGCTCGCCGGAGCTGGCCGCGCGCGTGAGAGCGCTGCTCTCGGACGCCTCGATCCCCTCGGCGACCGACGACGAGCGCGGCCTCGATCACGGGGTCTTCGTCCCGCTCAAGCTCACCTACCCCGACGCGCAGATCCCCACGGTGCAGCTCTCTCTCCGCGCCGACCTCGACCCTGCGGCGCACCTCGCCGTCGGGCGCGCCCTCGCGCCGCTCCGCGACGAGGGCGTGCTCCTCGTGGGCAGCGGGATGAGCTACCACAACATGCGCGGGCTCATGAGCGGCAGCGGCGGCGCCGACTCCAAGGCGTTCGACGCGTGGCTGTCGAGCGTGATCGAGAAGGACGCCGCGACGCGCGAGGCCGATCTCGTCGCGTGGCGGCGAGCCCCGTCGGCGCTCCAGAGCCACCCGCGCGAGGAGCACCTCATCCCGCTGATGGTCGCGGCGGGCGCCGCCGGAGACGACGTCGGCGCGGCCGCGTTTCGCGGCGTGGCGATGGGCGCGACCCTCTCCGCGGTGCGCTTCGGCTGACGCGCCGGCCCGCGAGCCACGGCCGCTCTCCCGTTGCCCGGCGCGCGCCGCACGGGTAAGGAGGCCGCTCCATGCCCGCGTTCACCCCGGAAGACATCCAGCGCTGCCTCGAGGTGCTCGAGTCGATCGTCGAGGATCGTACGCGCCTTCGCGACATCCCCGACGAGCTGCGCCGGCCGTTCATGATCGCCGCCGGTCGCGTGTCGCGCCCCAACCGCGACGAGAGCCGCAAGGCGGCCAAGGCGTTCCGGCGCATCTCGCGCAAGGAGTCGCAGGCGCACGACCGCGCGGTGCGTGCGTCGACCGACATCCGCGTCGCTCGTGCGGCAGAGGTCTTCTCTGCGCCGGCCCCGCTCCTCTTGACGGGCGGCGCGCCGACCGACCGCGGCGAGCTGTCGAAGGCCCGCGCCTGCTACGTCTGCAAGACCTGGTTCAACAAGGTCCACTTCTTCTACGACGCGCTCTGCGTCACCTGCGGCGACCTCAACTACAAGAAGCGCTTCCAGACCGCGTCGCTCGAGGGCCGCGTCGCCGTCATCACCGGCGCCCGCATCAAGATCGGCTACCAGGCCGCGCTCATGATGCTCCGCGCGGGGGCACGCGTGATCGTGACGACACGCTTTCCGCGCGACGCGGCGGCCCGCTACGCGCGAGAGGCCGACTTCGCCCAGTGGCAGGACCGCCTCGAGGTGCACGGCCTCGACCTGCGCCACTCGCCGAGCGTCGAGATGTTCGCGCGGTACCTCACGCAGACGCGCGACCGGCTCGACATCCTGATCAACAAC
>JAGQJA010000049.1:818-2180 GCA_020430845.1 Myxococcales bacterium | reverse complement strand
GAGCTCACCCGCGCGCTCGCCGAGGCCGACGTCGAGCAGTCGCAGGCCGTCGAGGTGCTCGATCGCGCCCGCGCGGCCCTCGACGACGCGCAGCGCCAGATCGGGGAGGCCGAGGCGCTGTGCGCCGAGCGTCGCGATCGTGTCGTCGCGCAGCAGGCCGTCGTCATGGAGAGGCGCGTGAGCCTCGCCGGTGCCCGCGAGAAGCTCAGCGCCGCGCACGGGACGCTCCAGCGCCTCTCGCGCAGCGCCGACGAGCTCGCCGAGCGCGGGCGCCGCCTCGACGCAGAGCTCTACGAGGGGGCACGCGAGATCGGCGTCACGGCGGCCACGATGGTCAAGCACAAGGAGGCCCTCGGAGAGTGCCTCGACCGGCTGAACGCGGCGCAGGCAACGCTCGCCGAGACGCGCACCGTCTTCGACGCGTTCCGCACCGACCTCAGCGAGCGCGAGGGCGCGCTCAAGGACCTGCGCGCGAACGCCGAAGAGGCCCGCGACGCGCTGAGCCAGCACGAGATGGCGCTCCGCGAGCACGAGCTGGCGATGGATCACCTCGTCTCGGGCGTCCGCGACAAGTTCCGCGGGCTCGAGCTGGGCCGCGTCGTCGGCGACTACCACCTGCGCCCGCCGCCCGACGCCGAGTCGCGCGCGCGCATCGGCGAGCTGGCCGGTCTCATCGACCGGATGGGCTCGGTCAACCTCGACGCGATGCGCGAGCACGAGGACGCCGAGAAGCGCTACGCCTTCTACACCGAGCAGAAGGGCGACCTCGACAAGGCCCTCTCGGACCTCGAGAAGGCCATCCAGCAGATGAACCGCGAGTGCCGCAAGCTGTTCGACGAGACCTTCCACGCGGTCAACGCCAAGTTCCAGGAGCTCTTCCCCAAGATGTTCCGCGGCGGTCGCGCCGAGCTGCGCCTGACCAACCCCGAGGACATGCTCGAGACGGGCATCGACATCGTCGCGCAGCCGCCGGGCAAGAAGCTCTCGAGCATCGAGCTCATGAGCGGCGGCGAGAAGGCCCTCACGGCCGTGTCGCTCATCTTCGCCATCTTCCAGATCAAGCCCTCGCCGTTCTGCGTGCTCGACGAGGTCGACGCGCCGCTCGACGAAGCCAACGTGGGCCGGTACTGCGAGATGATCCGCGAGATGACCGACCGCTCGCAGTTCATCCTCATCACGCACATCAAGAAGACCATGCAGATGGTCGACGTGCTCCACGGCGTCACGATGGGCGAGCCGGGCGTCTCGCGCCTCGTGAGCGTGCACGTGAGCGAGGCGGCGCGCGAGAGCGCCAAGGGCGTCAAGAAGACCGCCGGCCAGGGCGAGGTCGCGGTCGCCTGAGCTTCAGCCGACCCAAGAAAA
>JAGQJA010000049.1:0-757 GCA_020430845.1 Myxococcales bacterium | reverse complement strand
AGAGGCGGCGGCTCGTGGCGCCCGAATGTCGCGTGGCGTCGTGACGCGCGCGCTACGATGATGGGCGCGGGGCGCGCTCGGGCGCCGCGCGAGCTCGAGGGACGCCGTTGGCCAAGAAGGACCCGACACGTCGGACGCTCACGTCGGCGCTCGTGGCGCTCGTCGCATACCTCTGCGCGGCGTTGCCGGCGTGCTCGGGCGACCCCTCCGTCGCGCCTCCGGCCCCGGTCGTCGAGGGTGACGCCGGCCCCCCTGCCGCGCCGCGAGGCACGCTCCGCGTGGACGCCGCCGCCGGGCTCCGCACCCGCGAGGACGGCTCGCGCGCGACGTTCACGGTGGCGCTCGGCAGTCGCCCCAAGGCCTCCGTCGTGGTCCCCCTGTCGTCGTCCGACGAACGCGAGACCAAGGTCGAGCCGAGCGCGCTGACCTTCTCTCCGGACGACTGGGCCACGCCGAAGACCGCGACGCTCATCGGCCAGGACGACGACGCTTCCGACGGCGACAAAGAGGTGAAGATCTCCGTCGGCGCCGCGACGTCGAGCGACGCCGACTACCACGGCGTGAGCGCCAAGCCGGTCGTCGTGATCAACGCCGACGACGACGCGGCCGGGATCGAGACCTCGGTCCCCTTCCCCAGCGCCAACACCAACGAGACGGGCGGCGTCGCGCAGTTCACGGTGCGGCTGCGCTCGCGCCCGACCGCAGACGTCACGCTCCCCCTCACGTCGTCGCGTCCCACCGAGGGCGTGCCCGACAA
>JAGQJA010000614.1:9671-10182 GCA_020430845.1 Myxococcales bacterium | reverse complement strand
CGCTCGCGCCGCGCCTGGTGCTCGGGCGCGATGAGGCGTGCGACGTCGCCCTCGACGATCCCACCGCGTCGCGCCGGCACGCGATCGTCTTCGGCTCCACGCCGCCCGTGCTGGAGGACGCCGGCAGCAGGCACGGCACCAAGGTCGGAGAGCACACGCTCCGCAAGGGCGAGCGTCGACCGCTCCGGTCCGGCGACGTGTTCGTCTTGGGCCACACGTACGTGGCCTTTCGCGGCGGTCGCACGCGCGCGGAGCCCTCGAGCCCCGCGGCGATGGTGGTGCGCGACGGCCGCATGCGCGCGCTGCTCGACCAGGTGCGCACGTTCGCCTCGAGCCGCCTCCCCATCTTGCTCGCGGGCGAGACCGGCACCGGCAAGGAGCTCGTGGCCGAGGCGGTGCACGCCGCGTCTGACCGCGCCGCCGCGCCGCTCGTGCGCCTCAACTGCGCGGCCTTCCCCGATCACCTGCTCGAAGCGGAGCTGTTCGGCTTCGAGAAGGGCGCGTTCACCGG
>JAGQJA010000614.1:0-9576 GCA_020430845.1 Myxococcales bacterium | reverse complement strand
CGCGTGCTCGAGAGCGGCGAGGTCGCGCGGATCGGCGCGCTTCGCCCACGCGTGATCGACGTGCGGTTGGTGTCGGCCAGCCACAAGGACCTCCAGGCGCTCGTGGCGTCGGGGGCGTTCCGCGAGGACCTCTACTATCGCACGTGCGGCGTGAAGCTCGTCGTGCCGCCCCTGCGCGAGCGCCCCGACGACGTGCTGGCGCTGGCGGAGCACTTCTTGGCCGAGCACGCGCGCGCTCAGGACGGCGCCTCGCCGCGCATGTCGCGCGAGGCCGTCGGCGCGCTCGCCGCGCACGCGTGGCCCGGCAACGTGCGTGAGCTCCGGCTCACGGTGCTGCGCGCCGCGCTGCTCGCGCGAGGTCAGCGTGAGATCGGGCCCGAGCACCTCATGCTCACGCCCGCCGCGCCCGTCGCGACGCCCACACGAGGTCCGTCGCCTCGCGACGGCGATGAGCGGGCGCGCATCGTCGCCGCGCTCGATGCCCACGGACACAGTCAGAAGCGAGCGGCCGAGGCGCTCGGCATCAGCCGACGCACGCTCATGCGCCGCATGGACGCGCTCGGCGTCGCGCGTCCGCGCAAGGGCGAGCCCACGTGAAGGAGCGGGCGCCCGAGCTCGCGGAGGGAGAGACCGTCGCGGGGCGCTATCGCGTCGAGCGGGTTCTGGGTGAGGGCGGATTCGGCACGGTGTACGCGGCCGTCGACACCACCCTCGGCCGCGCCGTCGCGCTCAAGGTGCTCTCGCGCGTCGGCGAGGGCTCGGCGTCGGTCACCGCGCGTTTTCGCCGTGAGGCGCAGGCGAGCGCGGCGCTGCCGCCCGAGCACGTGGCGACGGTGTTCGACACGGGTGAGCACGAAGGGCAACCGTTCATCGTGATGGAGCGACTCGAGGGCGACGACCTCACGAGCCTCATCGTGAGCGTCGCGCCGGTCTCGGTGACGCGCGCCGTCGACCTCGTGCTCGCGGCGCTGCTCGGGCTCGCGCACGCCCACGCGCGCGGCATGGTCCACCGCGACCTCAAGCCGAGCAACCTGTTCCTCGCGCGGCGCGCCGACGGCGGAGAGACGCTCAAGGTGCTCGACTTCGGGATCGCCAAGCTGCAAGCGGCCCCCGAGGCGCTCACCGTCAGCGGCACGCTGCTCGGGACTCCGCGCTACATGGCGCCCGAACAGATCCGCGAGGTGCTCGCCGTCGATGCGCGCGCAGACGTGTGGGCGATGGGCGTCGTGCTCTACGAGCTGTTGACGAAGCGCCCCATCTTCGACGCCAAGATCGGCGCGTCCTTTGTCGCGCGCATCCTGCTCGACCCGCCGGTGCCGTTGCGCGAGCGGCGGCCCGATCTTCCCGTCGCGCTCGAAGCCGTCGTCTCGCGGTGCCTCGAGAAGGAGCCGTCGGCGCGCTTCGACGACGTGGCCGCGCTCGCGCGCGCGCTCGCCCCGTTCGCGAGCACGGCGTCTCGCGATCTGCCCGACCGCATCGCCCGTGTGCTCGCGGGCAAGGACCAGCGCGCATCGAGCGGCGAAGCCCTCGCGCCCACGGTCGTCGCGCCGTTCGCGGGTCACGACGACGAGACCGCGTCGCTCCACGAGAGCCGAGAGCCCACCGCGTCGCTCGAGACCAAGGGCGTCGGCCCCCCCGCGCCCCGCGCCCGCCCCGAACGTCGCGGGCTCGTCCGCCTCTATCTCGGCGTCACCGCGGGCACCCTCGCGATCCTCGCGCTGACGGCCCTGGCCTACCGTCGGCTCACGACGTCGGGCGTGGAGACCGCGTCGCCCAGCTCGTCGTCCACCCCCGCGGCGAGCTCGGCGCCGGCCCGCGCGTCCTCCGCGCGCGAGCCAGCGCCTCCCGCCTCTGTGACCCCCACCGCGGCGGCCCCCTCCTCCGCCGCGCCGCCCCCCGCCCCCGGGGCTTCACCGTCGTCCAACGCCGCTCACCGCGCGCCCCACGCGGCGAGCGTCGCGAGCCCGACGATCGCGCCCCCCGACGCGAGCCCTGAGACGCCGACGCCCCCGGCCACCGAGGCGGATCGTATCCGTGACGCGTGCTTTGACGTCGACGGCGACGAGCTCCACTTCCTCGTCCCCGACGTGAACGGGCCCCGCTACGCCATGTGCGCGGAGATCGGACACCTCGGCTGCGACGGCGTCCGTGCGCGGTGCGCCCAGCGCGCGGTCGACGCTACGAAGCGAGACGCCTGCACCAGGCTCGCGACCGCGCTGCGTCAACGCGCGGCGTGCCCGTGAGACGCGGCGCGCGTCAGTGCTTGCGATCGAGGCACTTGTCGTCGAGATCGCCCTTGTAGGTGACCGCGAGGCTCTTGGCGACAGTGCACCGCACGCGCTCGGAGGGATCGCTCATCGTCTCGTTGATGTCGATCGCGAGCGTGGGCCCCCAGTCCGACACGACGGCCGTGGGGCCGGCGGTGTCGCCGCAGACGACCGACGAGTACGCCTTCAGCAAGTCGGCGCGCCCCGGGTTGTCCTGACACACGTAGCGGAGCCCGTCGGCGAGGTTCGAGCAGTAGCTCACGCTGAGCGTCGCGCTCGTGATGCGTCCGGTCAGCTTGCTGCCGCACGTCTCGTTGACCGACTCGAGCGCTGCGGTGAAATCCGCGTCGTCGGCCGCGCTCCTCGACGGCGGCTCCTTCTTCGGCGCCGTCGTCGCGTCGGCGCCCGCATCGCCCGCTGCAGCGCCGCCCGCCGACGGACCGCCAGCGGGCGCGTCCTGCTTCGGCTCGGGGCCCGCGTCGGGCGCGCTCGGGCCGCCCGCGCCGGTCTGTATCGTGCACGCCACCGCCCCGAGCGCCACCACCGCCGGAGCCAACCGCACCCACTCGCGCAACGTGAACGTCATCGATCTTCCTCTTCCTCTCTCCTCGTAGGTCATCGTCGCGGGCTCAGTGCTTGCGCTTGGCGCAGGCGGCGTCGAGATCGCCCTTGTAGGTGACCTTCATCGCCTTGGCGGCGACGCAGCGAACGCGCTCCGACGGATCGTCCATCGTGTCGTTGATGCCGACGACGAGCGTCGCGCCGTCGCGCTTGATGGTCGCGGAGCCGCCCGTGACGTCTGCGCACACCACGGTGGTGACGCCCTTGAACACCGCCTTGTTGGCCTTGTTGTCCTGGCACACGTAGCGAAGCCCGTCGGAGATGTTGCTGCAGTACGAGACCGAGAGGCTCTTGCTCGCCATCTTGCCGGTGAGCTTCGTGCCGCACTCTTCGTTCGTGCTCTCGAAGCGCTCGGTGAGGTCCTTGTCCTTCTCGCTCGCGCCGTCCGCGTTGGGCGTCGCCGCCGCGCCGCCCTTGTCGTCGGCGTGCGCGGGCGCTGCGGCCTCGGATGCCCCGGTCGTCTGCGCACCGCTCACCGCGCTCCCCACACCCGAGGTCGCCGCGTTCGCCGCCTGCGCGCCCACCGCACCACACGCGGTCACGCCGACCGTCAGGAGCACCGCCTCGATCCCCATCCACTTGTTCCGCTTCATGCATTCCTCCTCTGCGGGCAGCCGCTCCGTGCGTCGCCCTCGGCGCCTGCGCGCCTCGTGGGGCACATTGCAAGGGGCCGACCAGCGCAAAATGCTCGTGATTTCAATGCGCTACGTGCAGGTCGGTGCGCACCAAGCGACAGCGCCGCGTCACTCGAGGTGACAGCCCGCGGCGCCGCGACGGTGACCGACCGCCAGGATCGTCCGCGCGGGATCCGGCGCTTCGCGCGAGGCGCGGCCGCCGTGTATTCCGCGGCTTCCGCCGAAGAAGCGCGACGGCGCGCGGCTTGCTGTACGGCGCAGGATGTACCGATCGACACTCCGCGCCGCCGTCGCCCTCACCGCCGCCGTGGCCGCGCTCACGAGCTGCACCGCCGACACGGGAGAAGAGCCCGCCGCCCCGAGCGTCGAGAGCGCGTCGACCTTTCGCGACGCGCCCGTCGCCGGCGTGAACCTCCGCGACGGCGAGATCGTCCTCACGTTCGACGACGGCCCGGCCACGTCGAGCGCCGCGGTCGCGACGTTGCTCCAGAGCAAGGGCATCACGGGGCTGTTCTTCGCCGTCTCGCACCACCTGGGCTCGGTCGAAGGCGGCGCGGCGCGCCTCGACAGCGCCGGCGTGGCCAAGCTCGACGCGGTCCTCGACGCGGGGCACGTGGTCGGCAACCACACGCACGACCACTGCATCCAGGGCGCGTCGGCGTGCGGGGGCCGAGGCATGACGACGCTCTCGGCGGCGGAGGCGCGACGGCAGATCGAGACCGCCGACGTGCTCATCCGCGCGGCGATCGCGAGCGCCGGGCACGACGCGAGCCGCTACCTCCCGTTCTTTCGCTCGCCGGGCAACGCCTGGAGCCCGGCGCTCGCCCAGACGCTCTCGCAGGCGTCGCTCCCGTCGAACGCGTACGGCCCGGTCGCGTGGGACGTGCCTCGCCGCGGCGAAGAGGACTTTCGCTGCTGGTCCGAAGGCAGGAGCGTGACGTCGTGCGCGGCGCGGTACGTGTCGGCGTTCCAGGCGATGCCGCGCGGCGGTCAGCGCGCCGTCGTTCTCGTCCACGACAACTTCACGCAGGCGCGCGAGCTCACCGAGCGCTTCGTGAACGCGCTCGCCGGCACGAGGACCAAGGCGGGCAATCCCGTGCGCTTCGTGCACCCGCGGTGCATCGTGGGTTGCACGCGCTGACGCCGGGAGGCACGCGCGTGCGTCGAGCTCCTCACCAGCCGAGCTTGGCGCGCACCACGACCGCGAGCTCGGCGGCGACGCGCGCGTGGAACGCGTCGTTGCCGTGGCCGTCACACCCCGTGAGCTCGGTCGCCACGTCGGCCACCCGCGGCGCGACGGCGTACACGCGCGCGTCCCCCGCCGCGGCGCGCTCCGCGACCACGGCGTCGATGCCCGCCTGCACGTTGGTGCGCGTGCCGCGACCCGCCGGCTCCGCGTCCGAGAGCGACGGCGAGAGCGCGAGGAAGACGTGCGCGGTGGGGTGAGCGGCGCGCAGCTCCTTGACGAACGCGTCGAACACTTGCGAGAACCGGTCGACCGAGGGCGTGCCCGTGTCTCGCGGTAGCCCCTCGGCGAAGTCGTTTCCCCCGATCATCACGACGACCGCGTCGGGCGAGAACGCCTTGAAATCCCAGCTCGACGCCGGGTCGAGCGGGTTGGCGCGCCCGTAGATGCGCGGCATCGTGTCCTTGTCGGGTCGCCAGATGTTCCGCTCGATGCCCTTGCCCGAGTAGACCGTGCCGTGCACGTCGGCCGCGAGCGTCTCGCCGAGGCGCGCCCCGAACGACTTGTGGAAGTTCTGGTAACGCGACGCCCAGTCCGCGCCGGGGCAGTCGGGCCCCTGCCCCACACCCTCGACGCCGAACGCCGCCGGCTGTGAGTCGCCCACGATCTCGATGCGCCGCTCCGGCCTGCGCGGCGGGGCGAGCAGCTTGCCTTGCTCGAAGTCGAAGCCGAGAAAGCGCGTGACGCCGTTCTGCGCCTCGCTGCGCCGATAGAGCTCCACCGTGTGCACGCCCGCCGCGAGGCCCTTGGCGAGCACGTAGTCGTGAGTGCCGGCGCGCAGCACGAGCTTGGCGCCGAGCTTGCCGTCCATGGTGACGTCCCATTCGCTCGGCCCGCCCTCCTCGTCGACCACGGTCTCGTCGAGGCGCACCGACACAGCGTCACCTTCGAACCGCGCGACGATGCGCGCGCCAGGCCAGCTCGCGAGCGGCGCGTCGGGATCGCGGGTGTCGAAACGCCCCACGAGCCCCACGGCGGGAGGACCGCTCGGCTCGTCCGCGGGCGACGCCGCGGGTGGGGCAGCGCTTCCCGGCCCGGGCGCTGGTGCGCCGACGGCGGCCGGGGCGTCGGTGCCCGTCGCGGGCGGCTCGTCGCCACCAGAGCACGCCGAGGCGAGCGCGAGGACCAGGGCGAGACCGAGCGGCGCACGCAAAGGGCGAAGGAGCATCGGGGCTCCTCCAAGATACGGAGGTGCCCCGACGGACCTACCCACACGCGCCGTCGGGGGCGTACGCCCCCGCAGGACGAGGACGACGGCTCAGCGCGTCAGCTTGACGCGCGTGCGGCTGGGGTTGAAGCGGTTGTCGATCTCGCCGTCGACGACGCGGAGCGAGTCGGTCGCCTGCGCGGCCTTGAGGAGCGTCTGGTAGCTGGGCATCGTGCCGCCGATCAGCTTGGCGACGAACGCGCCCTGCGCCTCGCCGCTCTGCCACTCGGGCGCCTCGAGGCCGTTGGTGATCATGTCGAGGTTCTTGGACCCACCCTCCTTGAGGGCGAAGAAGTCCTTCTCGTAGTAGTTGTACGAGACGCAGCTGTCGAAGAAGAGCAGCTGGTAGCCCGGCGAGAAGCTCGACGGCTTGAAGTGATCGGGGTCGAGCGGCCCGTAGCCGATGTACGAGTGTCCGTTGTAGAGCACCACGTCGCCGCGTTTGACCGCGCGCCGGTGGGGCGCAGGATCGGTGTCGGCGCCGAACATCGTCTCGATGCGCAGCGTGAAGTCCTTCTCGGGCTCGTCGCCGATCTGGACCTTCACCTTCTTCTCGAACGTGACCCAGCGGCCGTCGAGCGTGTCGGCGATGCGCTTGGCGATGTCGTCGCGCGACGACGCGGGCATGCCGCTCGGCCAACCCGATCCGTAGACCGTCCACTGGATGAAGTCGCTGAACTTGAGGTCGTAGCGTCGGCCCTCGATGTTCGCGGTGGTGATGTCGGCGGCGGGCTCGACCTTGGTGAGCTCGAAGCCGGGGATCTCGGTGAAGATCACGTCGAGCGCGGCCATCCATTCGTAGTAGCCGCCGTCCTTGCGCGCCTCGACGCGATCGTGCGCGAGGCGGCCGTTGACGATGGCGACCGTGAGCACGCCCGGCTCGGCGCCGCCCGTGAAGAGGCGGTCGTACTCGGGGTACGTGGCGCGCGTGGCCGTCGCGGCGCGCGCGAGCTGCATGGTGACGGGCAGGTACACGCGCTCGGCCCGCGAGAGCGGCACCATCTTGCGCGGGTCCTCCAGGCGACCGCTCTCGTCGTCGATGCGGCGCTGCTCCTGCTCCATCGCCTTGCGGCAAGACGACTTCGACGGGTTGAAGTCGTACCAGAGCAAGCCGGCCTCGGCGTCCTCGCGCGCCTCCTTGTCGTTCTTGGTGCAGAGCTCGACGACCTCTTTGGTCTTGGGCACGTGCCCCTGACCCAAGAGGGCGAGCGACAGCGACGTCTTGCGCGACATGGCGACGGGGACGACCGCGTTGTCTGTGTACTTGTACGAGACCTCGAGCATCTCGCGGCCGGCGCCGCCCGCGGCCACGTCGACGACGGTGACGGGGCGCTTGCGGAAGCTCGCAGGGTCGACGTTCTGCACCTCGCGCGACTGCACGGCGACCTCGGCGTTGAGCAGCGCGCCGAACGCGGTCTGCGTCTGCGCGCGCGCCGCCTCGATGATCTTGGCCTCGCTGGCGTTCGGGGCGACGTAGACCGTCCCCTCGAAGGTCAGGACGCGCTGGCGCGCCGTCAGGCTCGTGAGGTCCTCGTCTCCCTCTCCGGTGCTCGGGTCAGGCTCCCCGCCGGAGCAGGCGACCACGGTGGCGAGAGCGCCGAGTCCAACAGCCCATCGAATCGCGCGAAACATGCAGAATCCTCCCTAGGCCGCCGGGGTGTGCAAGGAGCGCACCCACCTACATCGTCTTACATTCGCGCACTTAGGGGCCGCCACCTGAGGGCGTTGGATCTCGGCGCCGGATCACGCGCGATCCGGGGCCGCGCGTCGACCGGTCATGCCAAGATGCGCTCGTTGGGCATCGAGATCCTCAAGGAGACGTTCGACGACGCCGAGCGCGACGCATTCGCCGCGAAGCTCCAGCGGTGCCTCGAGGCGATGCGCGAGCTGCTCGCCCGCCCGGGCTTCGGCGAGGGGCCGCCGTCGGTCGGCGCAGAGGTCGAGCTCGATCTGGTCGACGCCGCGGGGCGCCCGGCCCCCGTGAACCGCGCCGTGCTCGCGGCCACGAACGACCCCCGCGTGACGCTGGAGGTCGACCGCTTCAACCTCGAGATCAACGCGAGCCCTGCGCCGCTCGCGGGGCGCCCCTTCACCTTCATGGCCGGCGATCTGTCGGCCGCCCTCGCCGCGACACGCAAGGCGGCGCACGAGCACGGCGCGCGCGTCGCCACGATCGGCATCTTGCCGACCTTCCGCGAGGACGACCTGCGCTCGGACGCGCTCACCGACGGCGTGCGCTACCGGGCGCTCTCGCGCAGCATCCTCCAGGTGCGCGGTCAACCGTTCCCGGTGCGTATCCAGGGCGAGGACGCGCTCGACGTCGTCGCGCCCGACGTGACGTTCGAGGGCGCGAACACGTCGCTCCAGGTGCACCTGCGCGTGACCCCCGACGCCTTTGCACGAACGTACAACGCGGCGCAGCTGGCCACCGCCGTCGTCTTGGCGGTCTCGGGCAACTCTCCCTTCTTCTTGGGCAAGCGACTCTGGGACGAGACGCGCATCGCGCTCTTTCGTCAGACGGTCGACGATCGCGCCGGCGCGCTCGACGACGATTGGCGGCCGGCCCGCGTCTCGTTCGGGCACGGGTGGGTGAGGCGAGGCGCGCTCGAGCTGTTCGAGGAGGCCGTCGCGCTCCACGCGCCGCTGCTGCCGGTGTGCGACGCGCAAGATCCCATCGCCGAGCTGCGAGCCGGACGCGCGCCCGAGCTCCGCGAGCTGCGGCTCCACCAAGGCACGGTGTGGCGCTGGAACCGGGCGATCTACGATCACGACGGCGGCGGGCACCTGCGGATCGAGCTCCGCGCCTTCCCGTCGGGCCCCACCGTCCGCGACATGACGGCGAACGCGGCCTTCGCCGTCGGCCTCACGCTCGCGCTCGCGGACGAAGCCGAGCGCCTGGTCACGCAGATGACGTTCGGCCAGGCGCGACGGAACTTCTACGAGGCGGCGCGACGCGGGCTCGACGCCGAGCTGCTCTGGCCCTCGGCCGGCCCGCCGTCGCCGCGCGTGCAAGACGCCGCGACCCTGGCCGTGGCGCTCCTACCGCGCGCACGCGCCGGCCTCGTCGATCACGGCGTCGAGGCGTCGGAGGCCGACGCTTGGCTCGAGGTGATCCGCGCGCGGGTCGAGGCGCGGACGACCGGGGCACGATGGCTGCGCGACGCGCGTGCCGAGCTCGGCGAGGACGCGTGGGCCGGACGAGGCGCGGCCGACGCGCTCGCGCGGTATGTGGCGCTCAGCGAGAGCGACGAGCCCGTGCACACGTGGCCGCGGCTCTGACGCGCACGAGGCGCCGCGGGGTCAGTTCGTCGCGGCGCAGAGCGCGTTGCGGCCCTTGGCCTCGGCGCACGCCGCAGCCGACCCACAGATCGACCCGCACGCGCACGTGACGTCCCCACCGCACGAGTCGGGGATCGCCCGGCAGCCCTGCAGCTTGGGCGCGCAGTTGGGGTAGAGGCAGCCCGGCTGTCCGCCGCAATCGGCCGGCGTGGTCCCGCGCGGGCACTGCGCGCTCGGGACACACTTCTCCTTGGTCGTGCACTCGCGATAGAGGCACACCTGCGCGTCGCCGCACGTCTCGGTGCCGCACGTGCCACCGTC
>JAGQJA010000613.1 GCA_020430845.1 Myxococcales bacterium | reverse complement strand
GCGCGGTGCTCGCGCCGAGCAGTCCCCCGAGGCCCTTGGCCGCCTCGCCCTCGAACGGACCGGGCGCGAGCACCCGCAGCGGGGCCTCGCCCAGACGCTCGACCACGCCGGCGAGCGCTCTGCCTCGGAGGGCGGGCGCTGCGCGCTTGAGCTTGCCGAGCGCGAACGCCTGAGACGCTCGCAGCACGCCGAAGCGTCCTTGCTCCATCGCCACGGCGTCGCGTCCGAAGACGACGATCTGCTCGCGCGTGCCGTGCACGTCGCCCCACATGCGCAAGACGGGCGGGTTGGGCACGTCGACCGCGCGCCCCTCGACGTTCGACGCGCGCGTCGCGAACGCCTCTTCGATCTTGCGCGGGTCGACCGGCGTATGCGCGACGACCAGCGTCGACTCGGCGTATCGCGCCACGCAGAGGTCTTGCACCTGTCGGAGGTCGACGCCGCCGTGGGCGCTCGCGTGCGCACGAAAGCGGTCCTCGCTCACGAGCATCGCGATCGCCGGCACGAGCTCGGGCGTCTGCGCGATCGCGCGCGGGCGAGCGTCGACGAGCCACTCGAGCTTGGCCGACGGCGCGAGCGAGCACGCCGGCTCGAGGTGCAGCGGCGTGAGCGGCGGCTCGGGGGCCGCGGGCTTGGGCGGCGCGCCGCACGACAGGCCCGCGGCGAGCGTCAGCGCGAGGCCCAGAGCGCAGCGCAGCCGTCGAGCGCCGGCGCGCTTCACGACACGACGACGTAGGCGAAGCGACGGTTCTTGGAGCCCACGCGCAGCAGGTAGCGCTTGCCGCGCTCGAGCTGATGGTTGGCGTCGGTCACGCGCGCGCGATCGACCTCGACGCCGCCTTGCTCGACGAGGCGCTTGCCCTCGCCGGTCGACTTGACGAGGCCGGCCACCGAGAGCGCCTTGGCGATCCAGAGCGTGGGCTGCTCGGTGGGCACCGTCACCTCGCGCACGTCGTCGGGCACCTCGTCGCCGGAGTACACCTTGGCGAACGCGGCGGCGGCCTCTTCGGCCACGGCGGCCGAGCCGTGGAAGCGCTCGATGAGCTCGCGCGCGAAGAGCGCCTTGATCTCCATCGGGTTGCGCCCGGCGGCCCGCTCGGCCTTGAGCGCGGCCAGCTCGTCGTTCGACTTGGCCGACAGGAGCTCGAAGTACCGAAAGATGACGTCGTCGTCGATCTGCATCACCTTGCGGAACTGCACGAGCGGCGGCTCCGTCAGGCCGATGTAGTTGTCGGCGCTCTTGCTCATCTTCTTTCCGACGACGCGCCCGCCCTCCATCTTGGCGTCGGTGCCCTCGAGCAGCGGCGTCGTCATGACGATCTGGGGCTTCTGGCCGTACTTGGGCTGGATGTCGCGGCCGACGAGCAGGTTGAAGAGCTGGTCGGTCCCGCCGAGCTCGACGTCGCTCTCGAGCGCGACCGAGTCGTACCCCTGCAGGAGCGGGTAGAGGAACTCGTGCTGGTAGATGGGCTTG
Source organism: Myxococcales bacterium (assembly GCA_020430845.1). Taxonomy (GTDB): domain Bacteria; phylum Myxococcota_A; class Polyangia; order Polyangiales; family Polyangiaceae; genus Labilithrix. Next base: position 2,809 of record JAGQJA010000613.1, on the reverse strand, counting down.
TGGTCGGCGAAGCGCTGGCCGAAGTCGTTGCGCTCGAGCATGCGCGACACCGTCATCTTGGCCATGAGCTCGACGACGGCCGAGGGCTTCATCGTGTCGAGCCACTCGGAGTTCTCGCGCAGCTCCGTCTCTTTGGCGTCGAGGATCTTGAAGGCCTGGTCGGTGTAGGTCTTGGCGGCCTCTTGGACCTGCTCGCGCGTCAGCCGCGGCCGGAGGTCGTTCTGCCCCGTGGGGTCGCCGACCATCGCCGTGAAGTCACCGACGAGCAGGATGACCGTGTGGCCCAGCTCCTGGAACTGACGCATCTTCTGCATCAGCACGGCGTGGCCGATGTGCAGGTCGGGGCGCGTCGGGTCGAAGCCCGCCTTCACGCGCAGGGGCGTGCCGCTCTGGCGCGAGGCCTCGAGGCGCGCGCCGAGCTCGGCCTTGACGTGGAGGTCGACCACCCCGCGGGTGAGGAGGGCGAGCTGTTCTTCCGCAGGGGGGAAGGCGGGCATGGCCCGGTTCTCTCAGTCGTCGTCCGAGTCGTCCAGGACCGGAGTGATTTCGCGGCTGTGGTTGACGAGCTCCTTGAGCTCCTTGCCGACCTTGAAGAACGGCAGCCGCTTGGGGGGCACGGGCACGGGCGCGCCGGTGCGGGGGTTGCGCCCCGAGTAGGCCTTGTAGGGGCGGACCGTGAAGCTGCCGAAGCCGCGGATCTCGATCCCCTCGCCGCGCTGCAGCGCCTCGGTCATGGCGTCGAACACGCAGTTGACCACGAGCTCGGCGCGCGCCTTCGTCAGCGAGCTGCGCACGGCCATCGCGTCGATGAGTTCACTCTTCGTCATTCGGAGACTCCGGCTGAGCTGCCCAGGTGGGTGGAATCAGACACCACGGAGGGCCAAAACGTCAACGAGATCGTGAGATTGGCAGATCCTTACGGCCGGGGCAAGCCGCGGTTGGTGGGGACCGCCCGCGCGACGGTGATGCGGTCGAGCGCGACGATGCCGCCTTTTGCGCGCAGGATCACGCGGGCCTTGGGGCGCGTCAGCTTGACCGGCTTGCCCGGCAGCTCGTCGCATGCGCTCGCTCCGCCGAGCGCAGACCACGACCAGACGACGCCCTGGATCTCCACCTCGCCGCCGCCGTCGACGGCCACGGGCCACGCCGCGTGCCGCGCGTGGCGCGTGATGCGTGGGGTCACGACGAGCTCGCCGTCCTCGGCGACGGGCAGCTCGATCTCGGCCTCGGCCGACGCGCCCTCGGGCACGAGCGCGAGCGCCTGCCCGCCCGACGCGCACTTGTCGGTCCACGCAGGGACGGCGAAGCCGCCGCGCTGGGCGAGCGCCGGCCACTCGGCCTCGGCCTCGAAGCGCAGGGTCGCGCCGAGCTCGGGCGGCGCCCACGGCACCACGCTCGGGTCGGCGGTCTCGGCCGCAGTCGGGTTGAATCGGTAGAGGTACGTGGGTGGGTTGTGCAGGCGCTCGTAGAGCATGCGGTCGCGCGTGTCCTCGCGGAGGCGCGCCACGACGACGCCGTGCTCGGCGTCGGCCGCCGGATCATGGGCGAGGGCGAAGGCGTGGTCGCTGTCGACGAACAAGAGCCCCGTCTTCACGCCGTAGCGGGCCACGAGGTCGGGCTCGTACATGGGCCGCCCCCCGTCGCGGGCGGCGAGCTTCTGGTGCTCGAAGCTCGCCCGCACGGCGAAGCCCAACAGGCAGAGCGCCAAGAGGCCCGCCGCCTTGGTGCCCACGGCGAGCCTCCGCGGCGCCAGGTGCGCGAGCGCCGCGGCCACGAGCGCGTGCTCGAGCGGCAAGACGTCGGCGAGCATGCGCGCGCCGCCGCCTGGGTAGCTCCCGTCGAAGTAGAACGGCGCGTACGCGACGACGTGGCCCAGCACGACGAGCGCCGTGACCCGCGCGGCGCGGGGGCCTCGCCAGAGCGCGGCGACGAGCGCCCAGAGCGTCAGCAAGAAGAGGGGCTCGGCGTTGAGCGCGTCGAGTGCATGTGCATGCAAGCGTCTCGCCGTCGTGCCGAGCGCCGCCCAGAGCCCGTAGCCTCCGGTGCCCATGCGGGCGAGCACGAAGTCGCCGTGCTCGTGCAGGCACCCGACGCCCGCGCCGAAGCCCCACCGGTAGCAGTGCTCGGGCCCGTCGCTGACGGCGTAGTAGAGGTGCTGCGGTGAAGCGAGCCGGCCCGTGACCGAGGTGGCGGCCCACGCGAACAGCAAGAGGCCGGGCAGGGCGGCGAGGCCGAGGCCCACCACGCGGCGAGGCTTGCCGCCCATGACGAGCGCCGCGGCGGCGAGCGCGGGCGCGAGCGCAGAGACCGGCCTCGTCGCGGCGAGGAGGCCGAGCGCGAGACCGGCCAGCGCGACCATGGGCCCCGACCGCGTGCGCCGCGCGCAGAGGGCGGCGGCGATCGTCGACGTCAGCAGCAGCGCCGCGGCGCCGTGGGCCATCGTGTCGGCCGTGTGGTAGCGCAGGCACGCGCACACGACCGAGAGCAGCGCCGCGGCGCGCGCGATCGACTCCGCGCGCGCCGCCGTGGCGTTCGCGTCGAGCGCGAGCTCGCGGGCCAGCGCCCAGGTGGCCACGACGATCGCGCCGGCGAGGAGCGGCCCGACGATCATCGGCGCGCCCATCGCGAACCCGAGCGAGAGCAAGGCCGGGTAGCCGGGCGGAAAGATGCCGCCGGCGACGCCGGGCTCTCGGTAGAGGATGAAGCGCCCGCGAAAGCTCGCGGTCGGCTCGGCGACGTCCCACGACGCGAGCCCGTGGTGCATGGCCCGGCCCTGCAAGAAGTACGTGCTCGCGTCGATGATGCGGGG
>JAGQJA010000612.1:3601-4692 GCA_020430845.1 Myxococcales bacterium | reverse complement strand
TCGTTCCGCTCCCCGATCGCGACTTCGACCCCACCGAGACGGCGGTCCCGTGGAAGGCGCTCGTGAGCGCGGGGCACGAGGTCGTGTTCGCGACGGAGCACGGCGACGCGCCCGCGTGCGATCCGCTGCTGCTCACCGGCGTCGTGTTCGGGCAGCTCGGCGCCAAAGACGCGCCCAAGGCCGTGTACCGCGAGCTCGAGGCCGACGACGCGTTCAAGGCGCCCATCCGCTGGGACGCGATCGACCCGGGCGCGTTCGACGCGCTCTTGCTCCCGGGCGGGCACGCGCAGGGCATGAAGCAGTACCTCGGCAGCGAGCTGCTGGGCGAGAAGGTCTCGGCGATCGTGCGCGCCGACAAGCCCGTCGGCGCCATCTGCCACGGCGTGCTCGTGCTCGCGCGCGCCGTCGACCCCGAGACGGGCAAGAGCGTGCTCCACGGCCGACGCACCACGTGCCTGCCCAAGTACATGGAGCGCGTCGCGTACATGAGCACCGCGTGGAAGCTCGGGCGTTACTACCGCACGTACGACGCGTACGTCGAAGACGAGGTCGTCGCCGCGCTCGAGGCGCCCGAGCACTTCTCGCGCGGGCCCATCACCCTGTTCACCCACGGCACGAGTGAGAGCGACGACGGCGCGTTCGTCGTCGAGGACGGCAAGTACGTGTCGGCACGCTGGCCCGGCGACGCCTACCTCTTTGCGCGCAAGCTCGTCGCGCTCCTCTGACGCGTGCGCGTCGCCCTCGCTGGCGCGGCGATGACGAAGTAGGGAGCGCGCAGGTCACGGCTGCGGCGTCGTGACCACCACCTCGGCGCGAACTCCCCGCGCGCGCGTCGCGCTGACGCCGGCGCGAAAGCTCCCGGGCGTACGCGGCTTGACGCCGAAGTGCTCCCCGTCGCGGCTCACGGTGAGCCCGTCCTTCGAGACGCGCAGCCAGAACGTGCGCTTGGCCGTGAGCGGGATGACGGTCCCCGCCGGCGCCTCGACGAGATCACCGCCGATGGTGACGTCGAGCGGCACGACGTCGCCGGCGCGCACCTCGATGATGATCGGGTGACCGGCGCGGACGCGCGCTTCGTCGATCGTCCCCAG
>JAGQJA010000612.1:0-3468 GCA_020430845.1 Myxococcales bacterium | reverse complement strand
CGGATGGACGGAGCTGAGCGCGCCTCGGGCGCACCCGGGCATGCGAGAGGTCAGGGGTTGCCGAGGATGGTGGCGCGCAGGACGGTCACGGTCAGCACGGCCGCGCCGAGGAGACGAAAGAAGATGGCGTGCCACGGTCGCGGCACCGGGCCCTCGAGCAGGCGGCTGACGCGACGCGAGAGGACGGATCGCCGCTCGAAGAGGGCGAGCAGGGGCGCAGGTCCTCGCGCCTGGGACAGCTCTGCGACGCGCACGAGGGCGCTCGCGAGCACCGCACGGTCGACGCCCGATCGCACGGCGGAGTCGTCGGCGGCCACCTCACACTGCGCCCGCGCCTCGCGCGCGACCCAGCCCGCGCCGGGGACGAACCAGAGCACGCGCTCGAGCACCCCCACGACGCCCACGACGATCGCGTGCAGGCCGCGCACGTGCCCGAGCTCGTGCGCCACCACCGCCTCGCGCTCCTCCGACGAGAGCTGCGACGCGACGTCGGCCGGCAAGCACACGATCGGCCGGAGCACCCCGGCGGCGAACGGGACGCCGTGCCATTCGTGGCTCGCCACGACCGTTGCGCGCCGACGGAGCCCCACGTCGCGCACCTCGATCACCTCGGCGCTCTCGAGACGGGCGGCGCGACGGCTGCGCGCGAGGCGAACGACGAACGCCGCGGCGAGCGCCGCGCCGACGACGACGAGCACGGCGGCGATCGCGCCGGGGGCCCACGGACCCACACGTCGCGAGAGCAGGCTCGCGATCAGGTCGGCGCCGCTCTGCGGGTGCACGGCCCCACGCCATTGTGCCGACAGCGCGATCTGCAGCACGGGTGACAAGCGGTCGGTGCCCAGGCCCACGCGGAAGCCGCCCAGCTCTTGGCGCGCGCCCTCGTGCAACTTCAGCCAGAAGAACGCGTTGCTCGGGACGCCTCGCGCCAACTCGACGGCGACCTTGGCGAACGGCAAGAGAGCGATCGCCAAGCGCGCGCGTCCGTCGCGGAGGCGGAGCAGGCGCGCGCCTACGCCCGTGAGCGCCGCGGCCCCGACGAACGACAGCGCCGCCGAGACGAGCACGTTGAACGTGATGAGCAGCGCCGCGCTCATGACTTCTTCTTCTCGCGGAGCTTGGCGTCGATGGCGCTGCGCAGGTCGCGCAGCTCGTCTCGCGAGAGCTCGGCGTCGTCGAGCAGCGCGAGGATGGGGCGCGTGCGATCACGGTCGAAGAGCGACCGACCGACGCGCGCCAGGATGCCCTGGGAGGCGCGCGGTGCGCCGCGGGCCGCCGTGTAGACGTACCGGTTGCCGTCTTTGCGCCGGTCGACCAGGCCCTTGCCGTGGAGGCGAACCAGCACCGTCATCACCGTGGTGTACGCGAGCTCGTGTCCGTCGGCCGCGAGCCGATCGCGGATGGCCCCGACCGCGAGCGACTCGCCGCCGAGGAGGCCGAGCACGCGCATCTCGAGAGGTCCCAGCTCGGGCGGGGCGGCCATGCTCCTGTTCTACTACCTACGTAGTAAAAGTCACGCCACAACAGGGGCGCCCCGCTCGACGCTGCGACACGGGGCCCCAACGGCAGAGGTCGACGGACGCTGACGCGGCGGCCGTAGACGCGGCGCCCGCGCCCGCCTAGCGTCGCGCGCATGACCAAGCCCAAGCTCACGTACTTCGACGCCCCCGTCAGCCGCGGAGAGGAGTGCCGCCTCGCGCTCCACATCGCCGGCGTCGACTTCGAGGACGTGCGTCTCAAGTTCGACGCGTGGCAGGCGCACAAGCCCAAGACGCCGTTCGGCGCGCTCCCGGTGTGGGAAGAGCCGGGCAAGCCGCCCATCGCGCACTCGAACGCCATCCTCGTGCTCATCGGTCGCCGCCACGGTCTGCACCCGAAAGACGACTTCGAGGCCGCGCAGCACGAGAACTTCATGTGCTACGTCGAAGACCTGCGCGCCAAGGTCTCGCCCACGCTGCGCATCAAGGACGCCGACGAGAAGAAGCGGGTCCGTGAGGAGCTTGCCACGTCGTTCCTCCCGGAGTGGGGCGGCAACGTGGAGCGACTGCTCGGCGACGGCCCGTTCATCTCGGGCGACAAGCTGCACGTGGCCGACATCAAGCTGCACATGGCCGTGCGCTGGTTCGTGGGCGGCGCGGTCGATCACATCCCGGCCACCGTCTTCGCCGATTTCAAGAAGCTCACGCGCCTCCACGACGCGGTGCGCGACGACGCCCGCGTGAAGGCCTGGTACGCCAAGGGCTGAGGGTGATCGCGCACCGGCGTCGCTCGGGTAAGATGGAGAGATGCGTCGTGCGCTCGCCATCCTCACCGGCCTCTCGCTCTCCGGTGTAGGCGCATGTGGCGCGTTCTCGTCGACGCCGACCGCCGACGACGACGCAGGTGTGGACGCCACCGTCGATGCGCCGCAGACCCTCGACGCGCTGGCCCCCGACGGGACCTCTCCGAGCGACGCGGGGACTGGCGGACCGACGCTCTGTGCGAACCCCCTACTCTTCCTCGTACAGGACAACTTCTTCCCCGGCCCCGACCTGCCATCGCCATGGACGGCGGACAGCCCCCCCGGCGACGACGGCGGCGCCTCGACCGTGATCGTCGACGACGGCGGGGCGCTGCTCGCGAGCGGGAGCCTGCAGGGCAGCTCCGCGGTCGGCAAGGTGTCGACCGACAAGACCGCCACTCGCGCGCGGGTGCGGTACACCATGACGACGACCGGAGCGCCGCCGCAAGACGCGCAGGTCGGGTGCAAGGTCGTGCTCGGCAAGCTCGGCGGAAAGCACATGAACACGCGGCTGAGCCTCAGAGGCGATGTGCTGACGCTCGAGGCAGACACCAGCGGCAACCCGCCCGTCACCAAGGTCACGGGGGCGACAGCGACGGGGCCACTCGAGGTCGACGTCACGTTCGGCAGGTCGAGCGATGGAGGCGCCGACGTGCTCGCCGCGCTGCTCGATGTGGGCTCGGGCTTCACGTACAACCATCGCCTGCAATTCTCGCTGCCCAACGCGCTCGACCTCGAGAGCAGCGTGGCGTGCGGCATCGTCACGACGGGAGCGTTTCCCGGAGCGCTCGAGGTGAAGATCACCAAGGTCACCATCGAGCTCTGCCCGTAGCGAAACGCGTGTCGCGATCGCCGGTGCGCGGCGCGACGGATGTCAGCGCGCGACCGACGCGTGGACGTTCGCCGGCGGAGGCGCGCACACGCTCCGATCGGGCTCGGCTTCGGCACTGGCGGGCGCGGGCCCCGTCTTGCGGTAGAGCGTGAACGCGCGCGCACGGGCGACGGGCTCGAAGCGCGGGCCCGGGGCGTCGTCGATGAAGGGCGCCACGTCTCCTTGCACGAGCACGTAGTCGTAGTGCGCGCCGCCCTCGCGATAGCTGAAGTCGCACGGGCGGTACGCCCAGTGGGGCGCCCACGCGGGCGGCCGTGCCTCGGCCTTGTAGTGCACGGACCAGTGCGGCAGATCG
>JAGQJA010000611.1:1029-7129 GCA_020430845.1 Myxococcales bacterium | reverse complement strand
CATTGTGCTACCAGGGTAGCACAGCAAGCGGCCGCCGCACGTCGCGCGCTCCAGAAGCCGGCCCCGACGCTCTCTATTATCGCCGGAATGGGCGCGAACGAGGAGCTTCTCTTCGTCGCCGCGCTCGGGCCTCATGCGCCCATGACCGCGCGCTCGGGCACGCACCTCCTGTCGCCTCGAACCGCCGCCGAGCGGAGGCGCACGCCGTCGCTCGTGGACGTCGATCTCGACCCCGCGCAGCAGGCGGCCGTGGCTCTTTCCGAGGAGCATGCGCTCTTGGTGCTCGGCGAGGCGGGGCACGGAAAGACGACCGTGCTCCTGCACCGGGTGGCGCGCCTGTGGCACGAGGCCGGGCGCCGGCGAGACGGCGTGATCGTGGTGCCCACGGAGGGGCTCGTGAGGCTCATCCGCCCCGTGCTCCGGCGCATGGGCGTCGACATCGCGATGATGTCGTTCGACGCGTTCGCGAACAAGCAGGCGCGCCGATGCTTTCGGCGGTTGCCGCGAGAGAGCGAGAGCACGCCGCCCAGCGTGATGCGCCTCAAGCGCAGCCCGGCCCTGCGGGTCGCGCTCGACGAGATCGCCTCGCGTCGCCCCGGGACGATCGACGACGACACGGACGCGCCGGTCCGCCCGCGAAAGACGAGCGCGAACGTCACCCGCGGGGACCTGCAGCACCTCTTTGGTGACCGCGTGCTCATGCAACGCGTCGCGCACGAGGCGTCGCTGCCGGCGTTCGTGGTCGACGACGTGCTCGAGCGCACGCGCGTGCAGTTCTCGGCGACCACCGAGCGGGCGTGGTCTCACGTGACCGATCGCAAGCGCCTCGTCGCCGTTGACGGACGCCCGCTCGACGAAGGCACGGCGACCGAGCACGCCACCACCGTGGACGTGGAGGACTACGCGGTGCTCTTCGAGCTCGATCGGATGCGCGCGCAACGCTCCGGAGCGGAGCCCAAGGCGCCGCGCACGTTCGACCTCATCGCGATCGACGAGGCGCAGGAGCTTGCGCCGCTCGAGCTGGCGCTGCTCGGCCGCAGCCTCTCGCCGCGCGGCGCGCTCATCGTCTCGGGCGACGCCGACCAACACACCGACGAGACGAGCACCTTCCAGGGCTGGGACTCCGTCATGCGCGATCTCGGCGCCGTCGACCACACCACCGTCACGCTCGGGATCGGCTACCGGTGCCCGCCGGAGATCGTCGCGATCGCGCGGTCGGTGCGGGACGCCACGGGCGCCGCGTCTGCGCCCACAGCGGTGTTCTCGGACGAGGGCGCGATGGCCACGGCGCTCGGGCGCGACATGGCCGCGGTGCTCGCGCGCGACCGTCGCGCGTCCATCGCCGTCATCTGTCGTCACCCGCTCACCGCGCGTCGCCTCACGCCGCTCCTCGCGAAGCACGTGCCCACGCGCCTCGTCTTCGACGGGCGCTTCCTCGCACGCGGGCCGGTGCAGGTGAGCATCGTGTCCGAGACCAAGGGCCTGGAGTTCGACTACGTGATCGTGCCCGACGCGAGCGCCGTGACGTGGCCCGACGATGCCGCGTCGAGGCGTTCGATGTACGTCGCGATCACGCGCGCGCGCCATCAGGTGGTCTTCGCGTGCGCCGGCGGCGCGGCCCCCACACCGCTCCTCGGGTGAGCACCCGCGTGCCGCGTCGCGCATTCCTGCGGTCCGCCCCAAAGCTCCCGCGCCGCAACCCACACGTCCGGCCACGCGACCAGGAGGTCGGCGTATCGGCGTACTTCTGCGGCGAACGCGGCCCCGCGCTGGGGGTAGTCTCGCGGGGGAAACGCCTCGCCACGGCCGAGTGTGGCGTGCAGCCTCGCGAGCGCTGCGTGAGCGTCGTGACGCCTCTGTGAGTCGGTCTCGGTTCGCGCGACGAGCTCTTCACACGCGCGGGCGCGCGCTTCCAGGATCCCTTCGGCCACGCGTCGCAGCTCGAGGGCGCGCGGCTCGTCGGCGTACTCCCGCAACGCGAGCCCGAGCGTGCGCAGCAGGGCGCCGCCCACGGGGCGCTCGTGCCCCGCGTCGATGGCGCTTCGGATTTCGCGCAGTGTCGCTGCGACCACCGCGCTGCCGCACGGGGCGCCGGTCGCGAGCCAGAGCGCGCTCTCGTCGAACTCGGGGCGATCCGCGCGGTGCTCGACCGCGACGTCCGAGAGGCAGAACGCGTGCCCTCCGTGCGCGGCGCCGAGCGCCGTAGCGAACGCAGAGTCGGACGAGCGGCCGCGGGCGGGCCACGGCGGGAGGATACGCTCTCCGTCGTAGAGCGCGGCGCACGAGACGAACGGGTAGTCCCGGAACAGGAGGCACGCGTCGGTGTCGACGCTCACGTGTCGCGTCAGTCGATGTCGAGCGTAGTCGTGGTCGGAACGTCCAAAGAACAAGTTCCAGAACGGTGTGTCGAACGCCGTCTGCCCGGTCAGGCGAGGCATGACGACGCTCGCGCCGAGCGGCTCGGCCGCGCGGCCGTCGTCCGTGCCCGCCAAGAGGCCCACGAGTACCGCGCTGTCGGCGAGCTTCCGGCCGAGCGCATCGAGGAGGGGCTCGGCCGCGCCCGACATCTCCGGTGCGCGCACACCGAGTCTCATGCGAGGTGACTCCCCGGTTCGCGCGATGCGAAACCGGCGGACGTCAGCGGTCGCCCCTCCGGGAGGGAGCACGACGACGTCGTCGTCGATCGAGAAGATGTCTCTGCCTCCGCCGAGCAACTCGAGGACGTTGCGTGCGCTTCCCGTGGAGAGGGCGTCGGGCGTGCCCACCAGCGCCCAATCGAGGAGCGCCGGCTCCAGGCCGACACTACGCGACAGCGTGAATGCCATTCGCTTTCGCTCGGGCACGGACAGGATCTCGACGCGATCGACGCCTGCGCTTCGAAGCGCCGCCGCGTAGTCCGCCACTTCGTGCTCCGCGCCGTCGTGCACTAGGAGTCGCGGCGCGTCGCGCCCCGCGAGGCCGCCGTGATCCATGACGCTCGCCAGGGCGCGCGCGGCAGCTCGTGGCCTGCCCGCGGAGACCATGCCCACGCATGCCTCAGGCCGGCCGCGCGCGCCCGCACGCATCAGCAGCCGCTCCCCATCGCCCAGTTGGCGTCGGGCGGCGCGTAGTCGCACGCCGTCTTCATTGGTAGTTCGGCGTGCGTGGGCGGGTGTCCGCACAGCGTCCCTGAGAGTGAGTCTCCGTCGTTCGGGCAGGTCGGATTGCCGGCGAGCCCACAGATCGGATCGTCGGGATCCGCGGGGACCTGACAGGTGCACTCGCGCGCATCGTACGTCTGGGGTGTGCAGCCGGGCTGAGACCAGAGCGGGTGCGTGGTTCCGATGTTGCCCCAGACACATTCGTTGCCGGGCGCGGCCCGTCGATAGACGACCGTGATGAAGCTAGGGAGCCCCGCCGGGACGCCCGGGTGCGCAGGGCCCACGGCCACCGGATGGTTGCCACCGGTGAGCGAGTAGATCTTGCACTCGAGGCGCGTCGCGTAGCCGCCGAGGTCGTAGTTGCAGATGTACTTCGTGTACCAGGGCTTGCCGTTGGTCGTGCCTGTCGCGAGCGGGTTCTGGTGCGTATGAAAGGAGCCTGCGTAGCTGTAATCGTCTCGGTAGAACGTCTGACCCACCATCGCCTCGAGATCTGCCAGGGTCTTCATCGACGTGGTCGTGTCGATCGGCGCCGCGACGCACACTGGTGACGACTTGCAGAGCCCGTCGGCCGCGTCGTACACGCCGCTCGCGCACTTGGGGGTCTCACACTTGAGTTGGTGGACGGCCTCGAGGCTGGCGCACGTTTCGCCTTGTTCTTTGGTGACGACGGGCGCGCCGCCCGGAAGCAGCCAACCCGCGCCCGATGGGGCGGGCTGACAGCGATCGGTCGACGACGCGCACGTCGGCTCACAGAGCCCCGTGTCCGGGTTGAACTTCTCTGCCGAGCCCGGAGCGAGCACGTTGTTCAGGCACACCGGCACTGTCTGCCCCCAAGAGACCGCCGCGCCGAGCGCGGGCGCGGTGAGCCCGTACATCACGCCCCACTTCCCGTCGAACAGGTCCGGTACGCCGACCGGGCCGGAGTGAACTTTGCATGCGCTGTACACAAATGCGTTCGCGCAGATCCCCCACCCGGCGCCCGTGAGCCAGCTCGCCACGGTCGAGGGGTCGTCCCACTTGACCTTCGAGTCTTCGATCGAGAGCAGCGAGAGCCCGAGCGACGCCGGCGGCCCGGCCGCGGCGCCCACGGAAGTGGACGACGAGACGAAGACGAACGGGTGTTGCTCGAAGCTCGCGAAGTCCTTGGCCGACTTTGGCATGAGCGGGAAGGAGAAGCTCACGCCGCCGCCCGTTCCCGAGGCGGCGACGAGCCGGGCCTTCGTGGTGAGCTTCGCGAACATCTCGGTCGTCAGGGCCGCCGTCGTCCCAGCGTACGCGCCGAGCGACTGCCGAAGTGCCGTCCACGCGTCGGCCTCTGCCTTGGCTTTGTCGAGCGAAGAGGCGTAGCGCTGCTTTTCGATGGCGACCTGAGACAGGTACAGGGTTGCGAGCAGGTTGGTCATCTGTGAGGCCGCCGCTGCGGCCGGTCCGCCCATCGAGCCGCTCACGACAAAGAGCTTCGTCTGGTATCTGGCCTCGATCGGAAAGAGCGGCGGTCGAAAGTAGCAGGTGGGTCGCGCAGGGGCGGGGAGCGGATCAAGGCAGTTGAAATGGACGGCCTGCGGGTCGTTCTTGAGGTGATCGAACTTCGCGGTGCCGGGGAACGCCTTCGTGAGCGCGACGGCGAACTTCGCCGAGAGCAGATCGCGAATGGCGTAGGCGTCGGGGCTCGCGACGCCGTTGAGGAATGCCGGCGGGTGGTCGTACTGGTCGAGGCCGTAGCGGCGGACGCGCTTGGGGTTGTCGGCCTCGTTCGTGCCTACGAAGTACGGCTGGAGCGACCCATAGATCGCAAGCCCCTTCGTGTGCACCTTGCCCTCGTCCCACCAGCCCTCCTGTGGCGTAGTCGCCAGGGTAGGGTGCGCCGCGAAGTATTCGCCGATGGTCGTCGACACCAGTTGGTTCCACACCTCCGCGTGCACCTGCTCGGTCTGGACGTCGATCAGCCCGTCGACGGAGTCGAGCGCCGCAACCGACGCCGTCTGCTTCTCCTCGTGGGGCGACAGGCAGGCGGAGTGCACGAGCGCGAGTGGCGACAGAATCCCGAGCGCCGTGAGGCGCGACAAGCGGACGCGGCGCGTCGACCGCCCTGGGAATCGGGCGCCAGCGGGCGAGCTAGGGGAGATGCGGCGACCGGACTTGGGCATGGGGGCTCCTTGGTGAAGGGCGCGAGCTCGCTCCGGTCCAGCACGACCGAAATCGCCCGCGGACAACGGAAGAGCAAGCCCGGTGCCGCGTTTCGCCACCTCGTGCGCCACGCACAGAGGCCGATCCGCCCTTCATTCGGAGCGTCGACACTTCGGCGTACCAGATCGCGTGTCCCACGCCGTGGCCGAAGAAACGCGCCAAAGGATCGCCGGCCCTCGCGCGTATCAGTTCGATGAGGGTGCGCATCCATCGGCCTCACGTTCGCGCGTCGTTGCTCCTGCTCGCGGCGGTGGTCTCCGCGGGGGTCGTCGTCGCCCGTCGGTCCCGCGTGACGCCGCAGATCGAGCGCGACGTGCACGCGGCCCCCGCCAGGGTCCCGGCGCCCGACAGCCCCCTCGCGCGCGCCCTCGGCGCCGACGACGCGGGGCGAGGGGAGTACAACCTCTACGAGGACGGCCCGTTCTGCGGCTTTCCCCCGCGCATCGACAAGACGAAGCGGCTCGGCGCCGGCACCGTCGTCCACGCGACGAGCATCATGGCGCCCGCATCGGAGACGCCGCTCGGCTTCTTCGAGGTGCTGCGCGCGCCCGCCGACGGACCGCGACCGACCGTCGGCGCGACAGGCCCGGACGGCGCGTCGTCGGGGGCCGCGACAGGCGCGAGCGCCGCGTCGTCGTCTCTGCGCCTCGTGCTCAAAGGTCCGTCGCGCGTCACCGCGGGAGAGCGCCCCAAGCTCTCGCTCGAGCTCTTCAACGACGGTGCGACCGCCGAGACCGTCGCGCTGGCCGTCGACGGCAGCTTTCCGCACT
>JAGQJA010000611.1:0-993 GCA_020430845.1 Myxococcales bacterium | reverse complement strand
CCGTCTATCGCTGGGCACCAGGGCCCGGCTACGGGCGCTGCGGCAACGTGAACCCGCGCTCTTCCGCCGACGACTTCTTCGTCCTCGCGCCGGGCGCGCACCGCACCGAGCCGTTCGGCCCGTGGTCGCAGAGCTCCGTGAATCCCGTGATCGACACGCCCGGTCGCTACACGCTGTGGGTCGTGTACGCGGCGTGCACGGGGCCCGAGGTCGGCGTCAACCTCGGCCGTGACGACCCCGCCCCCGCGGGCACCTTCGACGGCACCCTCGCGAGCAACGGCGTGGTGATCGACGTCACCGCGCCTTGAGGACCGTCGGCGCCCACGGGTTGATCTGTGCGGCTCGCGACACTAGCGTGAGCCCATGCTTTCGCGATGGCTTCCGGTCTCGATCCTGGCCGCTCTGGCCGCTTGCGGCGGGAGGGTCGACGACGAGCGCGCCTCACCCGTCGCCGTCGAGCACAGCGCCCGGTTCTCGGGTTTCTGGATGCTCGAGGAGGAGGCCGTGCGCGGCGGGTACTCCGGCGCGATCTTCGAGCTCGACCCCGGAGGCGCGCTCGCCTTGCGCCACGGCTTCGCGTCGTCGGGCAGCGTCGAGGCGCTCGGTCGCGTGTTCAAGGACTCCGTCTCGTGCGGGTTCGCGGCGGCGTGGCGGAGCGAAGGCGACGGCGTGCTCGTCGTCGACGGCACGTGCAGCGACGGTGTGGGGCGCGAGATCCGAATCCAGCTGACGAACGAGCCATCGACCAACACGCGCGGCGCGAGCGCGCTCATCGTGTCCGTCGGACGAGAGAGCGGCTGGGAGCGCCGCGGCTTCGGGTGGAAGATGTCCAAGTGCGTGAGCGAGCAGGCCTGCTTGTCGAAGTGGCGGTGAGGCCGTGGCGAGCGCAGCGCCCACGCGCGCGTGAGATTCGTTAGAGTCACCGCATGACGCTCCGCCTCACGCCGCGCATCGAGGGCAACCCCACGGGTCACACGATCTTCTTCATCCAGG
>JAGQJA010000610.1 GCA_020430845.1 Myxococcales bacterium | reverse complement strand
CCTCACGGGGTGGGGATGCTCCGGGTGGCCATGGCCGGCGGCGCAGCGTCCGTCGTGCTCGTCGCGTGCACGGCGCTGACGGGTGCCGACGACTTGCGTGCGGACCTCGCCGAGTCCGAGGTCGCGAGCGGAGCGTCGACGTCGAGCGCGTCGTCGACCAGCAGCAGCTCCACGTCGAGCGGCTCGAGCGGGACCACGTCGAGCAGCTCCGGGACGTCGAGCGGCACGACGTCGTCGACCAGCTCCACGAGCTCGAGCAGCTCGGCGTCGTCGTCGGGCAATGTCGACGCGGGCGACGGCGCCGTCACGGACGCGCCGTGCGTGCTCGCCACCCAGACGCGCCTCGGGACCACGGCGTCGGGCTGGTTCGACGCCGACAAGGCGCTCGCCCCGGACAAGCAGCCGGCCCACTCCGGCGGCACCACCGCGGCGCTGATCGTCGGGGGCTACGGCTTCACGCTCCCCGCCACCGCCACGATCCGGGGGATCTCCGTCGAGATCCGCCGCTCGGCGCAGGGCACCGTGGTGGACAGCAGCCTCGTGCTGTCGGGCGCCGACCAGAGCGAGTCGCGCGCCAGCCCACTCCCCTGGCCCACGGGCAACCTGACGACGTACTTCGACCAGACGTACGGCGGCCCCGCCGACCTATGGGGCCGCGCGTGGACCGCGGCCGAGGTGACGAGCGCGTCGTTCGGGGCGCGCCTGCGTGTGACCGCAAGCGGCGACGGGCACGTCGACGCGATCACGATCACCGTCCACTACTGCCCGTGACCGGCCGTTCGGATCGCTCAGCGCGCGCGGCCGGGCGTGATGCGCGCGGCGATGGGACGTAGGTGGTCGAGCAGCTGCTCGGCGCGGGCACGCACGCGCCCTTCGGCGGCGACGAAGCGAGGCTCCGCGCGGAGCGACGCGATGGCGGGGCACCGCTGCATCCACGCGAGGTCGATCGTCCCGTTCGCGTCCGCAGCCTCGACCGCGCCGATCGCGAGATCGTCTCGGCGGCCCATCGAGTACACCTCGGCGCGCAGGTGCGCGAAGAAGGCGCGGCGCGCGGGCGCGGCGACGTCGAGCGGCAGCGAGCTCTCGACCTCGGCGTGGAGCTCGGGGTCGAGCTCGTCGCGTAAGAGCACGAGGATGCCCTTCACCGCGCGCGTCGCGTACGGGGGCAGGCCCATGCCCGGGATGGCCGCGAACATCGCCTCCGCGCGCGCGGCGTCACGCCTCCAGAGATACTGACGCGCCGAGGCGAGCAGCACCTGGATCTGGTCCGACGGTCGCCCGCCCATGTTCGCGAGCTCGAGCTCCGCCGCGTCCCAGTCTCCGAGCAGCCCGTACGTGCGCACGAGCGCGGCCCGCACGCTCGCCAGATCCGGCGCGAACGACTGCGCGCGACGCAGCAAGCGTGCACCGTCCTCGAGATCGCCGGCCTCGGCCATCAGGCGGCCGAGCAGCAGGAGCCCGTCGGCGTTGGTCGCGTCGGCCGCGAGCGCGGCGTCGAGCGCTTCGGCGCACGGGGAGTACTCGGCCCACCACCAGTGGAGCAGCGCGAGCGCGACCGATGGCTCGGCGCGCGTCGCGTCGAGCGCCTTCGCTCTCTCGACCATCGCGCGGGCCTTGACGACGGCGGGATCGTCGCGACGCGACGTGACGCCCGATGCGCGGGCGAGCTCGAGCGCGAGGCGTCCGGCGATGCGTGCGTCCTCGGGCGCGAGCGCGTGGGCCTGGGTGAGCAGCCGCACGCCCTCGGCGTGGGTCTCGAGCCAGCCCTGGTCGCAGATGTGCTTGCCGCGAAGGTAGAGGTCGTACGCCTCGGCCACCACGGCCACGGTGCGGGCGCCGCGCTCTGCCGTGAGCGCCAGAGCGATCTCGTCGGCCACGCGATCCGCCGCGCCGCCCACGTCGTCGGGTGCGAGGGCGAAGCGCTTGGCCCACAGCTGAAAGCCGTCGCCCACCGTCAGGAGCCTCACCGACATCCGCACCAGCGGCCCGTCGCGGCGTACGGCGCCCTCGACGACGACGTGCACGCCAAGCGCGCGTCCGGCCTCGCGGGCGTCGGGCACTTCCCTCGCCTGCGCGCGCGTCTGACCGAACGGACGCACCCGCAGGCCCGGCGTCATGCTGAGGGCGTCGACGAGGTCTTCGGCGAGCCCTTCGGCGAGGTAGGCGTCGTCGTCGGTGCCGCGATTGGAGAACGGCAAGACGGCGATCGTCCGCGCGCGGTCGTCGTCGCGCACCGCCGGAGCCCGCCGACGCGACGCAGGGGCGGCCACGGCAGACGCCGCGGACAGCCCGGCGAGATCTCGGACGACGCGCTCGGGCGC
>JAGQJA010000609.1 GCA_020430845.1 Myxococcales bacterium | reverse complement strand
GGCGTCTCGCTCGAGCTCTTGTCGACCGGCGCCCGGCCGGAGGACGTGGCGCGGGCCAAGCGCGTCATGCACGAGCTGCTCACGACCACGCTGGGCGGGCGCCAGCGCGAGGCCAAGGCGTAGCTCGGGCGTGCCAAACCCGCGGACGCGCGCTATGTACCGAGCGATGGACGCCCTCGAGGCCGCCAAGCAGGCGCACACGACCGACGATCTGCCCGACGATCCGGCCCTCGCGCGCCTGGCCGATGTGCTCCGCGGCATGGGCTCGGCGCTCGTGTGCTACTCGGGCGGCGTCGACAGCGCGTTCGTGCTGCTCGTCGCCCACAAGGTGCTGGGCGATCGGGCCATCGGCATGACGGCCGTGAGCGCGAGCCTCGCTCCCCGCGAGCGCGACGGCGCGATCGCCATCGCCAAGGCCATCGGCGCACGCCACGAGCTGGTCGACTCGAACGAGATCGAAGACGAGGGCTACGCGCAGAACGGCGTCGACCGCTGCTTCTACTGCAAGAGCGAGCTCTACCGCATCGCCGCCAAGAAGCGCGTCGACTGGGGCATGGCGTTCATCCTCAACGGCACCAACACAGACGACCTCGGCGACTATCGCCCTGGCCTCGACGCCGCCCGCGAGGCCGAGGCGCGCAGCCCGCTCGTCGAGGCCGCGCTCGACAAGGCCGAGGTGCGTCGCCTCTCCAAGCTGCTCGGCCTGCCCGTCTGGGACAAGCCCGCCTCGGCCTGCCTCTCGAGCCGCCTGCCCTACGGCACGCGCGTGACCGCCGAGCGCCTGCACCAGATCGGCGAGCTCGAAGAGGCCATCGCCGACCTCGGGATCCGTCAAGCGAGGGTGCGGTGGCACGCGCTCGGCGAGGTCGCGGGCACGAGCGGCGGGGCCATCGCGCGCATCGAGATCTCCAAAGACGAGATCGCCCGCGCGTTCGAGCACCGCGACGCGATCGTCGCGCGCGGCATGGAGCTCGGCTTCGCCTACGTGACGCTCGACCTCGCCGGCTACCGACGCGGGAGCCACAACGAGGTGCTGAGCGGGCGCTCCCTGCGCGTCCTCTCGTAGCGCCGTAGCGCCCCGGCTCGCCGCGACGACACAAAAGTTGAAGCGCCGGGCCCCAGTCGGGAGGCGCCGGCGCTTCGGGCGAGCGAGACGAGATGTTCGAGCGGGGAACGAGGCAGGAGTGACGGGCGGCGAGGCTGCTGCGAAGGGCGACACCGCCCGTCTCCATGGACTCTAGTGGCCGCCGCGACGACGGCGACTTGGATCGGCTCGACGCGCGAAAATGAGTGCGCGCACGGGGGGTAGGCTCGCCCCGCCACCCACGACCGGTGCTCCGGTCCCTACATGCGCACTGCACGTTTCGCCCGCGCAAACGGGTGGTGGGCGCGAGTGAGCGGCCCGCGCACACCGTCGACGACCGCCCTACAGGCGAGCTACGCGCGCGACGCGAGCCCGCGGTCCGCGCCGATCATCCCGGGTTGCGCGCGCGCCACGTGTTGGCGACCGTCTGCACGAGGGGCATGCGCAGCTGCGGGTTCGGGTGGCTCCGCAAGAACGCGCTCGGGCTGAACGGGTTGATCCCGATCGCGCGCTGCAGTCTCGAGAAATAGTCGAGCAGGAGCATCCCGCCGCGCTCCGACCACGCGTAGCGCGGGCGACGTCGTCGGCCCGCGTCGAGCGCGTTGACCGCCCCGGCGCCGTCGGAGGCGATCTCGTTGGGTTGGTTGAGGCCGGGCAGGAGCGCCGTGGCGAGGTGGCCCAGGCGCGCGGGGCTCGGGCCCGGGCCCATCGCCTGCCCGTTGGCGCACCCCGTGTGACCGAGGTAGTGGTGCGCGAGCTCGTGGCCGAACGTGAACGCCATGACGTCGCCGAAGATCTCTCGCGCGCGTGACCAGCGGCGCGGATCGGAGCCGTACTGCGCCGGGATGAGACCGGCGGGGAGCCCGGGGTGCGCCTTGGGGTTGCGGACCATCTGCGGGATGACCGTGTCGGAGTACTGGTCGTAGGTGCGCGTGCCGAACATCTCGTCGGTCGCCTTGGTCTGCGCGATCGCGTCGACCGCCTCGAGGAGGCCCGCCGTGCCGGCGAGGAAGGGGTTGCCGCCCTCCTCGCACCCGGCGAACGCGTTGACCTCGATCGTCGGGTCGAAGACGAGCGGGATCCCACGGACGCGCGCCTGCGTGGCCGACGGCAGCGCGTCGACGAGCTCGGCGAGGATGCTCCGCACCTCTTGCTCCATCGCGGGGATGCCCACGAGCGGGGGCAGCAGCTCGGCCGAGGCGCCGCCGAGGTGGGGCGCAGGTCCCGGCGGAGGCTGCTGAGGTGGCGGCTGCTGCGGGTAGTAGCCAGGCGGCGGCGGCTGCTGTGGGTAGTAGCCGGGCGGCGGAGGCTGCTGCTGCTGAGGGTAGTTGGCGTTGGCCGTACCGGACTCGGACGGCGTGCACGCGACGACGAGCGCGGCGACGGAGGCGAAGCGCAAGACGGACGAGATGATTTTCACGTAGCTCCTCCAAGAGCCAAAGGACCGGGGGGCGCGAGCTTGCGGAGCTCGCGCATGAGCGCGCGGGCGTCTTCGTGGCGCTCGGACTGGAGCGGCGCGCACGCCTTCTCGACGAAGGCGCGCCACGGCGCGGGGACGTCGATGGGCGGGGGCGGGGCGCTCGGCATGTTGCGGGACGCCCGTTGGACGCGGGAGGTGAGGTTCTCTTCGTCTTCGTGCGCACGATCGGGCGGCGGCGGCGGCTCGCGCCACCACAGATCGCGTGACTGCGGAGGCGTCTCGCCCGTCAGACACTCGTAGATCATCGCGCCGAACGCGTAGATGTCGCTGCGCGCGTCGACCTCGCCGCCCGACTCCTGCTCGGGCGCCATGTAGCCGGGCGTGCCCATCGGCGCGCCCGTGTTGGTGATGCGCATCTCCTCCCACTCCACGCGGGCGATGCCGAAATCCAGAACCTTTACGCGCTCTTCGGCCATCAGGGTGGCCGCATTGAGCGCCCGCTGCGTGTTCTCGCCCATCGCCCCCTGTTTGACGAGGAAGACGTTCGAAGGTTTGAGATCCCGATGCACGACCCCCGCCGCGTGCACGGCGACGAGCGCGTCTGCGAGCTGGAGCGCGATCGGGTAGAGCTCGTCGAGGGCGAGACGCCCGCGGCGCGTGAGACGTGAGGCCAGCGAGTCGCCACGCAAGAGCTCCATCACGAGGAACGACGTACCGTCGGCCAGCTGGCCGTGGTCGAGCACCTCGACGACGTTGGGGTGCCACGCGAGCCCGAGCGCCTCGGCCTCGCGGCGGAGCCGATCGGAGGCCGCCGTGTCATGGGCGCTCGCCGCACGGAGGAGCTTGATGGCGACGGGCGTGCCGTCGGTGATGCGGTTGGCCTCGTAGATGACGCCGCTCGCGCCCGAGCCCATGCGCGCGCCGATGCGATAGAGGCCCGCGACGACCGACCCGCCGAGGTCGCCCGCGTTCACGCGGCTCTGGGCCTCGCGGATGGCGAGGCTGCGCTCGAGGGCGTGCACGCGGACGGTCTGCGCGGCGGCCTCGATGCGCGCGACGCGACCCCGCGACTGCACCACGCCGAGCCCCGCGCCAGCCGCCGCCATCAGCACGCCGGTGACGCTCACGGCGAACGCGGCGGGGGCGCTCGAGGCCGAGGCGATCAGCGCCCCGGTGAGCGCGCCCGCGACGACACCCGACGCCGCGCCGACGCCGACCGAGCGCGGGAGGCTCGGCACCGGCCAGGTGACCGTGAGCTCGAACGTGTCCTCGGTGTGCGGCCCGGCGACCGCGCGGCCGACGGGGAAGCCGAAGAGCGTGGGCACCATCGTGAGCTCGACGGCGCGCAGGCGCGCGAGCAATCCGTCGCGCTCGAGCCCCGGATCGTGCGTCACGCGCGCGCGGCCACGGAAGCGACCGTCGGTCGCCTCGAGCGTCTCCCACGTCACGGTGCGGCCGGGGGCTCCGTCGGCGCCGTCGACGCGCGCCATCGCGTCCTCGGGGCAGTCCGCGTTGCGGAGCACGCGGGACCACGCGCCCATCGTCTCGCGGTCGACGAGGTAGGGCCCGAGCTGGTCGAGCGCGTCTGCGCCGAGCTCCTGCTGGAAGGCGACGAGCGCCGCGCGGAGCGCGCCGAGCGGCAAGAGGCGGGACTCGTCGTCGAGATCCTCGCGGAGGACGCGGATCTTCTCGAGCCACGCGTCGGCCGCGGGCGCGCCACGGCGCTTCTCGAGGCACGCGAGCAGCGCCTTGATGCGATGGGCGCTCGTCTGCCCGATGGGATAGGCCTGCCGAAGCTTCACGCGGGACCGCCTTCAGAGTACGCGCGTTCGGCGGTGGCCGAAATGGGGGACAGCTCCGATGTGACGTACGGCTTCGTGCAGCGCGCCGACTGCGCGACCGGCGTCGTCGTGCTCGAGGTGCGCACGCCAGGGGTCACCAGCGTCGTCGTCGTGGCCGCGGGACGCGACGACGAGCCCGTCGTGGGCCTCGTCGACAAGGAGAGGCGCCGCGTCGCGTGGGGCGGGCGCCTCCCCCTCGGCGCACGCCGCGAGCGGGCGAGAGAGCGCGCCCTCACCGGCGCGAGGCTCTTGGCGCTCACCGCGCGCGGGGCGCTCTTGCTCGCGCCGCAGCCCGACGCGGGCGATCCCGACGATGGAGAGGCGCACGCCGCGGCGCCCGAGGGCGCGCCGCCGCTCGCGCCGACCGCCGTGGCGCTCCGGGCCGGCAGGGAGCGCGTGACCCTCTCGGACGTGCCGTTCGCGCCGGCGGACGAGCGCGCCCTCGCGCGGTTCGTCGACGCCGACGACGCGACGCGAAGCGCGTGGTCGGATCAGGGAGAGACGATCCTGGGGCGCGTGGCCGAGGGGCTCGTCGAGGCGTTCCGCGCCGACGCCGAGCGGGCGCTCGAGCGGGCGGCGACGCGCATCGCGAGGCGCGCCGAGGCGGTCAAGGGCGACATGTCCAAGATGGCCGACGCCGAGCGCATCGCGGGCCTCGCGCAGTGGCTCGTCGCGGAGGCCGCGCGCGCCAAGCGCGGCGCCGATCACCTCACCGTGACCGACTGGTCGAGCGGCGAGCCGGTCGAGGTCACCGTCCCCCTCGACCCGTCCAAGAGCGCGCGAGACCAGGTGAACGCGATGTTCAGGCGCGCCAAGCGGCTTCGCCTCGGAGCTCACGTGGCGGCGCAGCGCCTCGCCGGCGCCGAACGTCAGCGCGCCGCCGTCGAGGAGGCCCAGCGCGAGGTGGCGGGCGCGACGAGCGCCGACGAGATCCGCGACGCCCTCGCGCGCGCCAAGCGCGCCGCGCCGCGAGACGTCGCGCTGCCCGACGCGACGACGCCCGACGTCGTCAAGCCGCGCGGCCCCGCGCGCCAGACGCGCACGCCGTTCCGCACGTTCGCCCTCGACGACGGGACCCGCGTGCTCGTGGGCAAGGGCGGCGCCGACAACGACGCGCTCACGTTCAAGACCGCGCGGCCGCACGATCTCTGGCTCCACGCCAAGGACCGCCAAGGGGCCCACGTGATCGTGCCGCTCGCCAAGGGTCAGACGTGCCCCGCGGAGCGGCTCGTCGACGCCGCGCACCTCGCCGCGCATTTCTCCGACGCGCGCGACGACGCGGTCGTCGACGTGCAGTACACACCGCGCAAGCACCTGCGCAAGCCCAAGGGCGGCGCGCCGGGCCTCGCGCTCGTCGACCGCGAGAAGGTGCTCGTGCTGCGCGTCGAGCCCGCGCGCCTGAGCGATCTGCTCGAGCGTGAAGAACGCTGAGATGTGGTAGATCCGCCTCGTGCGGCTCGCCGAGACGATCGCGGGGTGGCTTGGTCGCGTCGAGCTCGTCCTCGCGGGGGCCGACGGCCACCTGCGCGACGGCGAAGAGGCGCTCGCGCGCGGCGACGCGATGCGCGCCCGCCAGGCGGCAAAGGCGATCCTCTCGCGCGTGCCCCAGTCGCCGATCGGCCTCGCGCTGCTCGCCGACGCCTGCGAGGCGGGCCACCTCGACGCCGAGCTGGCCCTCACGCTCGAGGAGCTCGCGGGCAGGGTGGCCTCTCGCGCCGACGTGTGGGTCCGCCTGGGGCGGGCGCGCCAGCGTGTGGGGGCGACGCTCGACGAAGCGCGTGACGCGTACATCCGTGCGCTGGCCGTCGCCGAGCCCGGCAGCGACGCCCGGCGCGAAGCGCTGCTCTGGCTGTGCGACCTCGACCTACATCAAGGCGACGGCGCGCGCGCCGAGCTCTGGCTCGAGCGCATCGCCGACCGAAAGTCGCGCGAGGTGGCGCTGCGGCGCGCAGAGGCACGACTGCTGACGGGAGATCTCGACGCGGCGCGCGCGGCCCTCGACGAGCTCGAAGAAGACCCGTCGGACGGGCGCGCGGCGCTGCTCCGCGGCCGAGCGCTCGCCATCGCGGGCGACGCCGGCGCGTTCACGTGGCTCGCCCGCGCGCTCGTGCTCGACGTCCCGGGCGCGAGCGAGGCGCTGTCGTCGGCGCTCGCGTGGATCCCCACCGACGACGCCACCCGCGCGCGCATCCGCGCCGTCGTCGAGGACCGCGGCGAGACGGAGGCCGCGCGATGGAAGGCCGCGTTCGCCCGCGCCGAGGGCCGTCGCGACGAGGCCCGCGCGGCGCTGCTCGCCGCCGTGC
>JAGQJA010000608.1 GCA_020430845.1 Myxococcales bacterium | reverse complement strand
GATGTTCGCCGGCTTCACGTCGCCGTGCGTGACGCCGACCGCGTGCAGCTCCTCGAGCGCGCCGCCGACGCCGTGCGCCACGATCGCCGCGAGGCGCTCACGCTCTTCCGGGTCGGCGGCGGCGGACAAGGCGCGGCCGTCCACCCACTCGAGGGCGAGATACGGCGCGCCGGCATGCGGTGCGCCCTCCGGCATTCGGCCCGCGTCGAGCGTGCGCGGGCCCCAGAGCCGCCCGACCCGCGCGAGCACATCGGCCTCACGCGCCAACCACTGCGTGGCTCCCGGGGCGAGCGCGACCTTGAGCGCCGCCCGCTGCGGGCCCGTCGCCTCGAGCACGACGCCGCTCGCGCCACGCCCCGCCTCGCCCACCACGCGCCACGGGAAGGTCGCCGACCGAGGTGCCAACGGCGGTGGCTCCTCGTGAGGGCGCTTCATGCCCTTATTGGAGCGCGCCAGGGCGTGCTGTCAACGAAGTTTGCTCAGAACTTGATGCCGTTGTCGGCGCGGTGCTTCCACCACTTGTAGCCAAAGTAGGCGGCCGGGACCGCGCAAACGGCCGCGAGCGGCAGCGATACGAGCGCGCCCGCAGCGACCGCCGTGGCGGCAGTCGCGCCGGCGACCAGGCCCTTCTTCTTGGACTCGTCGAGGACCTCAGTACGCGTCTTCCCCATGGCTTACATGGTTAGACACGCTCGGCCCCACGTCAATGGACGGTCGGACGCGTGTGCGACAGCAAGAAGTCGACGATGAGCGCGGTGGCGTCGGCGTCCTGCGTCTGCGGGCCCATCGCCGGGAGCGGCTTGCTGCCCGGCCATTGGTGACCTCCACCCTCTACAGTGCAGAGGCCGACCTCGGAGCCCGCCGCACACTCCTTGTGCGTGCACGTGACCATGCCCTGGCGGAGCGTCTGCGTTGCGCTGCCCGTACAGGCGTCGTGCGCCTCCCAATGCGCGACGGTCGCCGCGACCGAGCTGAACGTGCCGAAAATCCCACCGAGCGGGATCTTCGGTGAGCCGCCGAGGAAAGGGACGAGTGGGTCTTCGGTGCCGTGGATCTGGAGCACCGAGATGGGCGCCTTGGGAACGCACGTATCCTCGGGGACGCCGAGCGTGCCCGACACAGAGGCGATGGCCGCGAAGCGATCGCCGAGCTCGCATGCGAGTCGGTGCGAGAAGAAGCCTCCGTTCGAGAAGCCCGTGCTGTAGACGCGCGCCTCGTCCACGCACGCGTCCTTCGCGACCTCGGCCAGGATCACCTTGGCGAAGCCGACATCGTCGATGTTCTTTGCCTTGGCCTCGACGCAACACTCACCCCCGTTCCAGCTCTTCCCGATCCCCTCGGGGTACACGGTGACGAAGCCGCGCTTGTCGGCGTGGGCGTCGAAGCCCGTGAGCTCGCGGATGGTCGGCAGGATCGCGGGCTTCGTGCCCGTGAGCGTCAGCGCGTGCCACACGAGGACGAGCGGCATCGTGCGCTTCGGACCAGGCGGCACGTGGACCAAGAACTCTCGCTCGAGCTCGCCGACTTTGACCTTGTGCGCGTAGTCGCCGGGCCCGCGCCCTCCGACGCAGGGCGCCGGTGACTCGCCCACGGGGTCGCTGGCTCCTGGCGCCGGCGACGACGACGTCGGCGGAAGCTGCGCCGAGCCGCCCTGCGGATCGCGCGTTCCGGCAGGTACCTCCCCGACGTCAGGAGCGGCACACGCGGCGAGCGCGACGACGACGGACCAGCGGAGGAGGGAGGGCAACATGGTGACTTGGTGACCATGTTGCAGATTCGGTGCCGCTCCGCGGGGGCCGCCGCGCCTGGCAGTCACACAGGTAAATCCATGATTTCATGCGCTTGCATCGTGCGCAGCGGGCGGCCACGTGAGGAGCGCGCGATCCGGCCTGTCGCCCGACGACGACCCGCCCAGCTGTTGCCATGCGAACAGAGACCACCGCAGCCCCATCTGTTGCCAT
>JAGQJA010000607.1 GCA_020430845.1 Myxococcales bacterium | reverse complement strand
CGAACGAGCGCCCGATGTCGCTCCGTGCGCGTTCGAAGATGCGCCGCCCCGCGTCGCAGTAGATCGAGATGCGCGTCCGCTCGCGCTCGATCTCCATCCAGTCGCGCGTCGCCTCGCCCTTGCTCCGCTCGTGGGCCACGGCCTGCGGCGGTGCGCCGTCGTTCTCGAACGCCCCCTCCACCTGATCGTTCCAGGTGTCCTCGATCTTGGTCTCGAGCTGCTTGGCGCGCATCTCGATGGCCCCCCACGCCACCCCCATGGGCGTCGGGTCGAAGTCGGCCTGCTCGAGCACCATGGGGCAGCCCTCGCGGGCCTCCCCCATGATGGTCGAGAAACGATCGCGGATCTGCGCGAGGAAGCCGTCCCATCGCGCCGTGACGGCGCTCACGTGCCGCCCTTCTTCTGCGTCTGAGCGACGAGCGCGCCTCCGCAGTAGCGGCACACGAGCGGGCCCTGGGCGTCACGCTCGCGCGCCGCGCCGCAGGTCCCGCACATGAGTGTATTGTGCACACCCGCGGTCACGGCTTTGCCCCCCCAGTCCTGCCGTGACGCGAGCGCGTTCGCGAAGATGTTGCCCGTGGTGGGAGGCTTCTTCGGTTCGCTCATGCGCGTGTGCCCGTCAGAAGCTGATGTCGCCGTCGGCGCGCGGCGCGGCAAACTGACGCTTGTAGTGCTCGGAGAGCTGGCTGAAGCGCATGTGCAGCTCGCCGTTGTTCTTCATGGCGTTCTGCGAGAAGTGCGTCGACCACCACGAGCTGGCGTTGCTCCACGCGAGCGCGTTCATGCCGTACTGCGCGAGCACTTGGTTGGCGTCGCGGCCCTGCTCGGCGGCGGCGCTCTGCGCCTCCATGAGCTCGACCCACTGCTCGAGGGTGATGGGGGGCTGCGAGTTGTCGGTCGCCCCGACGTTGCCCATGCCGGCCACGCCCGCGGCGGCAGCGCCCGAGAACATGCCCTGCCCCGACGAGCTGAACGCCTGACCGTACACCGTGGCGACCGTCGCCGTCGTGTCGCGCGACATGCGCGCCATCCACTCGGCGCTGACGCGGTCCCACGTGGCCCGATCGATGTTGAGCTTCTGCAAGATGACGTTGACGTCGACGCTGTTGGCGAGCGCGGCCTGGCCCTGCGCCCACACCTCGAGCGACACGCCCTCGACGGGCGCGAGCTCACCGGCCAGCTCGCCCTGGGCGCGCGCCTGCATCTGCGCCATGCCCATCTGCGTGTAGGCGTTCATCTGCATCTGCATGATGTTGCCCATGTCGTAGCCGAACTTCTGTCGCTGCTGCGGCTGCTGCGCGTAGCGGTACGCCGTGTGACGCAGGCGCTCGACCTGGTCTTGCGTCTCGATCGACAGCTCCTGACACACCTCGTGGTACGCGTTGCCGCCCGCGGCGATCGCGTTGTCGAGGCGCACGCCGCAGATGAAGCGGTTGACCGTCTCTTGCACCTGGTGGAAGTGCTGCTCGTTGCGGATGCCGAACTGCTGGAAGAGCTGGTAGCGCTTGGCCTTGTCTTCCCAGCTCTGCTCGATCTCACGGTGCGCGCGCCAGTAGCTCTCGATGTCGCTTCCGATGTCGAAGCTGGCCGTGTCGTCCTGCGCCTCGAGGTTGTAGTCGCGCTGGTAGCCGTCGTCGTCGTCGTCGTCGGGCTCGACCTCTTCGATCGGCTCCGCGTAGTGCTGCTGCGCCTGCTGCGGGTAGCCCTGCTGCGGGTAACCTTGCTGCGGGTAGCCCTGCTGCGGGTAGCCCTGCTGCGGCTGACCCTGCTGCGGGTAACCCTGCTGCGGGTAGCCCTGCTGCGGCTGACCCTGCTGCGGGTAGCCCTGCTGCGGGTAGCCCTGCTGCGGGTAGCCCTGCTGCGGTTGGCCCTGCTGCGGGTAGCCCTGCTGCGGTTGGCCCTGGTGCTGCTGGTAGTGCTGATTCGCCTGGTCCGCGAGTTGGCCCGCCTGCTTCTTCATCGAGTCGAAGAGTCCCATCGTGTTCTTTCTGTGCTGTGCGCTCGAGCAGGCGCCGGTGACGTGAAGATGTCGAGCCGACGAGGCTACGCCCTGAGCGGCGCGTGTCCACCGTTGCCATCGCAAGCGTCGTGCCGCGCGTAACCATTGAAGAATTCGTCGCCCCATCGAGCGGGTACGCAACGCCTTGCGCGAACCGGCAAGCGACGGCTTGCGCGGCGATCGTGGAGCGGCGGCCTTCGCAGGGCGCGCCAGACGTGAGCTGGGCCCGCTCGTCAGGAGCGGCGACGCACGAGGAGGATCACCTCGGTGCCCTCGACCCAGACGGTGTCGAACCCGTGGTGACGGCCCGCACGAGCGACCTCCTCGTCTTCTTGCAGATCGTCGTCGAAGCGCGAGTGCGCGCGGAGGCGCTTGTCGACGACGACGACGTCGACGCCCCGCTTGTCGAGGAAGTCCCACATGTGCTCGTCGTCGGCCCGCTCGGACGGATCGACCGAATGAAACGGTAGGCCGGCGTACGTCGCGTGGCCGAGCCGCGCCTCGAGCATGCGCACCGGACCGCTGAGCCCGAGCGTCTTGAGCGTGCCGATGGTGCGCTGCACGGTGTGCTTGCGGACCTTGGCCTTGGGCGGCGCCGCGAGCCAAGCGCTCGGCGCGACGACGAACGCCGCGAGGGCGAGCGCGGCCGGGAGCGCCGCGGTCCGCAGCGCCGCGGTCCGCAGCGTGGGACGGCGCGTGAGCATGTCGGGGGCGCGCACGTTCGCCGCCGCCGTCGCCGCCAGCACGAACAAGAAGAAGAGCGGCGCCACAAGGTAGTGCTCTCGCGGGTGGATCGCGAGCACCGACGCGGCGCCGGCCACTGCCACCGAGACGGCGATCGGCCCCCACGCCCGCGCGCGACGCCGCCCCGGAGCGCGACGCAGCAAGACACGCGCACCTCCGATCACGCCTGCGAGCGAGAGCGCGCCGAGCAAGGCGTACGACAGCGCGTGGAGCGCGCCACCGAGCCGACGCGAGGGGCCTGCGACGGAGGCCGCCGCGGCGGGCAACTTGAGCACGTTCTGTCCAACGTGCCACGCGAAGGCCGAAGGGTTCTCGAGGGCCGCCTCGGCGATCGATCCCGCGTCGCCGAACGCCGGCTTGGTCGCGCGCTCGGCGTCGGTCCACGGGTCGACGGGGTCGGGCGCGCCGCCCGCGTCTTGCGCGGCCGCGACGTTGAGCGCGTAGTGTTGCTCGAACGCGCTGAGGGTGCGGTTGTCGGTGAACGGGCTGGGTAGGACGACGGCCGAGCCCAGCGCGACCGCCGTGACGAGCGCAGCGCCGAGGAGGCGACGACGGCGCACGCGCGCAGCGCTGAGGCCCCACACGGCGACGCCGAGCGACACGAGCGCGGCCGCGGGCGCGAGCTCGGGGCGGATGCCGGCGGCGACCACGAGGGCGACCGCGGCGATGGTCCAGCGCGCAAAGCGGCTCGGCACCCACGTCGCGCCGAGCGCGCCCACGGCGAGGATCACCGTCGCGAGCTTGGACCCCGAGGGCCAGACGAGCGCGGCGCCTGACACGGCCCACGCGATCGACGCGAGCACCGACGCCCAACGCGGCGCGCCCGAACGACGGGCGAGCGCGAAGAGCAGCACGGGCAACGTGGCCGTGAGCAAGAACCAGTTGAGGAGGTAGAGGCGGTGCGGCTCGGGCTCGAAGACCGAGAGCGCGCGGTACCAGAGGCCGTACAGAGGGCTGCTCTGGGCGATGGGGTGCGCGGCGTCGGGGTGCAGGCCCGCGGCGAGGTAGAGCGTCTCGTCGCCGAGCTTGACCTTCATGCGCCCGAGCTGGCCGTGGGTGATCTTGGCCGACGCGACCGCGACGAACAATGTGAGGAGGGGGTCGGTCCAGCGCACACGGCTCGTCGTCGTCGGCACCTCGAGCACGATAAGGACGCCGCGGAGCGCGACCATCGGCTTTACCTACCGTTACAGAGCGAGCGGGCGGTCGCGACGTAGCGCGGCGTGACGGCGCGCGAGCACCGCAGCACAACGACTTGTATTTGCTACACTTTCAGGCGCCCTCAGGGAGAGCGCGACGGGGAGCGCCGGGCGGAATCGAAACAAAGAGCACGCGGCCGCGTAATGTCCGGCTCCGCCGACACCTCAGGCCTCGATGCAGACCCAGGACTCCTCCATGCCCGCCTCGCGCTCCCCTTCCCCCGCCCCCGACCCGCGCGCCACGGCGTTCATGGGGCTCATGCCCATCGAGGATGCGCGCCGCGAGGTCGAGCGGCTGCGGTGGATGGGCGAGCTGGCCACGCGCCACCGCGCCAAGCTGGTGCGCGTCGCGCGGGCCGAGGGTCTGTCTCCCGAAGAAGCGCTCGACGCGGTGCAAGACGGCTTCGTCACGTTCGTCGAGCGGCCCGAGTGGCATGATCTGCCGCGAGAGACGCCCGACGCCGAGCGCCTGCTCGCGACGCTCGTGCGCAACCAGGCGCGCAACCAGCGCCGACGGCACTCGCGGCTCGACGCGAGCCTCGACGACGTGGGCGAGCCGTCGCTCGTCGACCACGCTCGGCGCGTCGACGATCTGATCATCGCGGGCGAGGAGCACGTGCGTCTGACGGGCTGCATCTCGGCGCTCAAAGAGGTGCAGCGCAGCATCGTGACGGCGCGCCTGCTCGAGGGCGCGAGCGGCATCGAGATCGCGCGCGAGCTGGGGCTGACGCCGGGCAACGTCGCGGTGATCCTGCACCGCGCCGCGAGCAACCTGCGCTCGTGCCTCGACGCGTCGCGCGAGCGTCTGCGCGCGGCCGGCCGCGGCTGAGCGCGGCGGCGAGTCATCGTCATCGGACAGCGCCGCGGGGTAGGATGCGGGGATGCCTTACCGCGAGGTCGCACCCAAGCACGGCGTCTGTCCACGGTGCTTCGCCGCGCTCGCGGGGTGGAGCGCGATCCCCGGCGTCTTCTACTGCGGCACGTGCGGCGGCGTGATGGCCGACAACGCGGCGTCCAAGCGCATCGTCGAGACGCTCGACCACACGCTGCTCGACATCGGCTTCCGCGCGAGCCTGGGCAGGAGCGTCGAGCCCGACACGACGCGCATCGTCTCGTGCCCCGATTGCCTGGCCGACATGAAGCGCGTCGAGGTCGCGTCGGCCGCGTGCGAGGTCGACGTGTGCGCCGAGCACGGCACGTGGTTCGACGCGGGAGAGCTCGAGACGGTGATGCGCGCGTACCGCCATCAGCGGGCGCGGGGCGCGTCGCGCGTGCCGGCGCCGCCGTCCGCGACGCCGCTCGACGATCTGCTCGCCGACAGCTTTCGCCCCGCGTGAGCGGAGCGCGCCGTCGTCGACGCCGTAACGTTCGTAATCATCCGCGCGCCCGAGACCTCCTTGCACGGAGCACACGACGCTCCCCACACACAAGGAGACTCGCCATGTCGCATCGCATCGCCCCCGTCACGCTCGACAGCGCCCCCGACGGCGCGCGCACCGCGCTCACCGGGCTGAAGAACGCCCTCGGGTTCGTGCCGAACATCTACGCGACGACCGCCCACTCGCCCGCGGCGCTCGGCGGCTACCTCTCGTTCAGCGCAGCGCTCGGCAAGGGCTCGCTCTCGGCGCGCGAGGCCGAGCTGCTCTCGCTGCACGTCTCGGAGCTCAACGGCTGCGGCTACTGCCTCTCGGCGCACGGCGCGCTGTCGAAGCGGCAGGACTTCACCGCCGACGACATCGATCGCGCGCGGCGCGGCATCGGCAAGAACGCGCGAGAGGACGCGCTGCTCGCCCTCGCGGGTCGCATCGTGCGCACGGGTGGGCGCGGCGCGGGCGCAGAGCTCGAACGCGCGCGCGCGGCGGGCGTCACCGACGCGGAGGTCGTGGAGGTCATCGGGCACGTCGCGTCGAAGGCGTTCACCAACGCGCTCGCGATCGTGGCCAAGACGCCGATCGACTTCCCCGAGCAGCCGAACCTCCCGAGCGACTGAGGGGAGTGGGGGGGGAGAGCGCGGGCGCGGGCGCGTGGGGGGGGCGCGCGTGCGTGTGCGGGCGCGGGAGCGTGAGCGGGCGCGTGAGCGGGCGCGTGTGCGTGAGCGGGCGCGTGTGCGTGAGCGTGGGGGTGAGCGGGCGCGGGGGGCGTGAGCGCGGCGCGGGCGGCGGTGTTTCGACCCGCTTGACAGCGGCGACCCCTGGCAGTAATTCCGCGCTTCCCCTAGGCGCGTAGCTCAGTGGTAGAGCACTACCTTGACACGGTAGGGGTCGTTGGTTCAATCCCAATCGCGCCTACAAAATAGAGTCGAAATCACGGCGGGTTGGACGGACGACGTTCAGCCCGTTCTTCGTTCTGCGGTCCTTCACGCACGACCTCGCGGCGCGTCCGGCGGTAACGCCCCTCGGAGTGTCAGCTTCCTCGGGCGGTTCAACCTTACCTCGACGCGATCGTGTGAAGCGCCGACGAACATCGCGTACTCGCGAAGACGCAGGCGTTGTCCGCGCGGCGGCAGGTGCTTCGCATCACGGAAGGATGCCCAGAAGCTCTCGGAGACGTGCCACGGACTGGGCAAGTCCTTGCGAACGCAGCGTGTCGAGCAGTTGGCTCATCGTCTGCGGCGGGTTCTTCAGGCCGGCGAGCTGCGCGTTCACCGCCGAGAGGACGGCGCCCGGAGCGAGGTCGAGCAGGTCGAACAAGAAGTCGTCCGGGTGTTGCGCTTCGATCTCGTAGGGCGTGAGAGGCTCTGCCGGGAAGTCTTTGAGGTTGAAGGTCACGATCGTCTGCGCGCTCGCGCGAATCGCCGCCGCGAGCACGTGCCGGTCGTCGGCGTCGGGCAACGAGAGTCCCGCGATGAGGTCCTCGAAGCCCTCGACCATGCAATCTGGAACCGCGCGCACCATGAGCTCACGGGTGCGGGAGAGCTGCGCAGCGGAGAGGTCAGGTCGCTGCTCGAGGATGTTCGCGAAGCACTCGTCGAGAATCATCGCCGACCATCGCGCGCGAACCACCCCCGTGCGAGCGACCCGAATCAGGAGATCGCGAAGCGGCGCCGGGTAGAGAACGCATGCGTCGTAGATGACGACGAACGCCACGGATCAGTAACCAAGCCCGTGCTTCTGCGCCTCCGCGGCCAGCTCATCGAGCACGGCTTCGCGCTCGCGGTCGTCCGCTTGTTTGTACGCGAGGAGATCCGCGACCTTCACGCGCCGATGGGTGCCGACGAGCCGAAAGGGGATCTTCCGCTCGTCGAGGAGTCCCACGAGGAACGGTCTCGAGACGTTGAGCATGTCGGCCGCCTGCTGCGTCGTGAGCTCGGCGTGTATCGGCACGATGGTGACGGCGTTGCCG
>JAGQJA010000606.1 GCA_020430845.1 Myxococcales bacterium | reverse complement strand
CGGGCTTGCCCGGCTCGTCGGCCACGGGGTCGGCGTCGGCCGGCTCGGCGCTCGCCGATGCGGCCACCGCCGTGGTGGTCGAAGCGGCGGCCGCGGCCGTCGACGGGGGAACGGCGCGCGGGGGCGGTGTCGTCGCGGTAGGGAGCGGCGCGGTCGTCGTCGGCGCCGGGTCGATCGCGACCGGGCGCGGCGTCGGCTTGTCCCGGCAGCCCGCGAGCACGCACACGACCCCGATCCACGCGCCGCGCCGATGCATCGTCACGAAGGCTAGAGGGTGAACAACGCGCCGATCAAGCCGCCGTTCGCCGTGCTCGGGCGTCGCGCTCGCCGGATCGTCCTGTCTCGCGTGGGCCCTTGCAGCTGCGCACAATCGTGCTTCGCTCGATCGCCACGATGACGCGTCCGAAGCCTCCCTCCGACGACATCCTGCGCTTTCCTTCGGCGGTGAAGCACGATCCTGAGATCGACACGTGGCTGCGCTCTCGCCGCGACGATCTGCGACCGTTCGTCGAGGCGTGGTTCGCGTGCATACGGCGCTGCGGCGGCGACGTGCGCGAGCTGATGCACGACGGTTGTCCGACCGCGTGCGTCGACGACGGCGCGTTCGCGTACGTCAACGCGTTCAAGGAGCACGTCAACGTGGGGTTCTTCTTCGGGGCGCTGCTCGACGATCCGGCGCACCTGCTCGAGGGCACCGGCAAGCGCGGGCGCCACGTCAAGCTCCGCCCGGGGCGCGACGTGGACGAGGCGTCCCTCACGCGCCTGGTGCAGGTCGCCTACCGCGACATCCGCAAGCGCCTCGGCAAGTGACGCCGGCGCGCGGTCACATGTCGCCGGGGCTTCAGCCGTTCGCCGCGCACGCGAACGCGCTCGGTGAGCAGCCCACATCCCGCGTGAAGGATGCGCGGGAGCAGCTGGAGGATGAGGCGACGACTACCTCGAGTCGATGAGAGCCGCCCTCGGGCCCAAGTGACCCACGCGCGCCGCACCGCTCCGCCTCGTTCATGGACTTCGCCGCGCGCGCGACCGGAGCCGTGTGGAGTTGCGTGCGGGCGCCGCGCGAGTCACAGTCATGCGGTGACCGCGTACTTGCGCCTGCGCTGAGCCCGGCAGCCGGAGGGCTGCCTCGTCGTGCCCGCTTCCGTCACCTTCGGAAGGACCGGGCGCGTCGGCTCGCGCGTGTCCAACGCTCCGGTGCGTCTGGTCTTTCCACTGCGCTCGCGCTCCGCGAGCCGGAGAGACTCGTCATGAAGAACCTTGATTGCTCGTTTGTCACGAGCGCGGTCGACGTCCGCGCCTTCGATCCCACCGATCTGTCCGCGATGCAGGCGCTCCGCCGCGCGGCGTTCGAGTTGGTCTTCCGGTCCTTCCGCGATATCGTGGGCCCGGAGATCGCCGCGTGCGCCTTCGCGGGCGCCGACGCCGAGCAGGCCAAGCTGCTCGACGACATCTGCGCGACCCAATCGACCCACCACGTGCGCGTCGCAGTGCACGGGGGCTCGGTCGTCGGGTTCGTGTCCTTCTCCGTCGACGTCGCTACGCGCGTCGGTGAGGTCGGTCTGACCGCCGTGCATCCAGACGTCGCCGGTCGGGGAATCGGCACGCGCATGGTGGAGGAGGTCCTCCGCGAGATGAAGGCGCTCGGCGCCGTCGTCGCCACGGTGGGCACCGGCGGGGATCCCAGCCACGCGCCCGCGCGGCGCGCGTACGAGAAGGCGGGGGTCGGTTCCGCGATCCCCTCGGTGTACCTCTACAAGGCGCTCTGACGCTGGGTGGGCGCGCTGGGGCCTCGGCTTCAGCGCGCCCGCTTCATGTCGGCCAAGAGGCGCGTGGTCTCGTCGACCCACAGATCGCGCGCGAGGCTGTCTTTCCACTTGTCGGCGTGCCGCTGCGCGCGCGGGTCCTTCTGCGCGCCCTCGACGGAGGGGAGGGGCACGACCGTCATGAGCGGCTT
>JAGQJA010000605.1 GCA_020430845.1 Myxococcales bacterium | reverse complement strand
CGCACGATCGCCCTCCTGCACGTCGTGCTCGTGACCGCTGCCGCCGCCGTGGCGTGGCGCCGGCGTGATCGCGCGAGCCTCGCGCTCCTCGCCTTCGGCGCCCTGGCCGATCTCGTCGCCGTCAACGCGCTCCAGGCCGTGATCGGCACGAGCTACCACTACCTGGTGTTCTGGACGACGGGCGCGAGCACGGTCGCGTGGATCGGGGTCCTCTCCGCGTTCTTCTCCGCGGGCGCGGCCGCCGCGACGAGGTCGGAGCGCGCGACGCGCCTGCTCTCGCCCGTGACGATCGCGATCGGGCTCGCGCTCGGTCTCGCGACGACGTCGCTGCAGCGGCAGTGGCTCTCGACGCACCCCGTGGCGCCGGCGAGCCGACCGGCCGAGCGAGAAGCGCTGCGAGACGCGTACACCGCCCTGCGTGAGCGGCTCGACAAGGACGGCGCGACCGCGGTGATCCACGCCGACGGCGCGTGGGACATGGCGCACGCGACCGTGCTCGAGCTCGAGAAGGATCGCGTCGACGTCCGCGTGTCGGAGGCCGACCGCTGGAACTACTACGGCGTGCGCTCGAGCGACGGGCTCGCGAAGCCGCTGCACGTCTACTTCTCGACGACGCCGCTCCCGCTCGCCCAAGCGGGGTGCCTCGAGCTCATCGTCCGGAGCGCCGACATCTCGGTGTTCGGCTCTCCCGCGCCGGTGCCCTCGTGCCCGAAGCCGTGAGCCACGATAGACTGAAGAGCCCACGACCGAGGACCCGATGCCCGAAGCGACGAAGACCAACGGCCGATGTCGGATCGTCCTCACGGGCGGGCCGGGCGGAGGCAAGACGACCGCCGCCGACCTCTTCCGCCGTGAGATCGGCGAGCGCGTCGTCATCGTGCCCGAGGCCGCGACGCTGCTCTTCTCGGGCGGCTTTCCGCGCGTGACAGAGCCCATGCCCAAGCGCGCCGCGCAGTCGGCGATCTATCACCTCCAGCGCAACCTCGAAGACGTGCAATCTGCACGCTTTCCGGAGCGCATCTTGCTCTGCGACCGCGGGACCGTCGACGGCGCCGCCTACTGGCCGGACGAGCCCGAGGCGTTCTTCGAGGCGATGGGCACCACCGAGGCCGCCGAGCTCGCGCGCTACGACGCGGTCATCTTCTTCGAGAGCGCCGCGGTCGGCGGCACCGGCATCGAGGGCGGCAACCCCGTGCGCATCGAGTCGCAAGACGAGGCCGTCGCGCTCGACCGTCGCCTGCACGCGATCTGGTCCAAGCACCCGCGCTTCGTCGTCGTGCGCCACAACCCGTCGTTCTTCAAGAAGATCACGTTCGGGCTCACCGCGCTCGAGAGCATCGTGTCCGACGTGCTCCGCCCGCCCGACTGAGGCGGCGCGGCGCAGGGCATCGGCCTCCGACGCGGCGCGCCGGGCCGTCAGCAGATGCGCGGAAGCTGCTCTCCCGAGAGCAGGTCGAGCAGCCGCGTGCCGCCGAGCGGACCGCGCAGGTGCACGGCGCCCCTGCCCTGGGCCTCGACGCGTCCGATCATCGCCGCGCCGGCGCTGACCGGATGGGCGCGCAAGATCTCGAGCGCGCGCGCGGCGTCGGCGTGTGCCACGAACGCGACGAACCGTCCCTCGTTCGCCACGTAGAGCGGGTCGATCCCGAGCAGCTCGCACGCCGACGACACGCCCTCGTGCACCGGGACCGCGCTCTCTTCGACATCGAGGCGAACGCCACCGTCGAGCGCGATCTCATTGAGCGCCGACGCGAGCCCGCCGCGCGTCAGATCGCGGAGGCAGTGGAGGTCGACCCCGGCCTCGACGAGCGCTTGCACGGGCGCCACGAGTGGAGCGCAGTCGCTCTCGGGCGCGCCGTCGAACGCGAGCCCTTCGCGCACGGAGAGCACGGCCACGCCGTGGCGCCCCACGTCACCGCTCACGAGGATGACGTCGCCGGGCCGGACGCGCGCCGGCCGCACGTCGACGCCGCGAGGCACGTGCCCCACGCCCGACGTGTGGACGAAGATCCCGTCGCCCTTTCCGCGATCGACCACCTTGGTGTCGCCCGTCACCACGCGCACGCCCGCGGCGCGAGCGGCGTCGCGCATGGAGGCGAGCACGCGGCGGAGGTCGTCGATGGGCAGGCCCTCCTCGAGCACGAACGCCGCGCTCAGATACTGCGGGCGCGCGCCCGCCATCGCGAGATCGTTCACCGTCCCGCACACCGCGAGCTTGCCGATGTCGCCCCCGGGAAAGAATATCGGACGCACCACGTAGCCGTCGGCGGTGAAGGCGAGCTTGCCGGCCGCGACATCGAAGACGGCGCTGTCGTGACGGTCCCCCTTGGGTCCGCTATCGAACGCAGGGAGGATGATCTCGTCGAGGAGCGCGCGCGAGAGCCGACCGCCCCCGCCGTGCGCGAGCTGGATCGTCCCGTCGGGGCCGAGCGGCGCGGGGCACGTGATCACGAGGCCTCCTCTCTCCTGTAGCGGTAGTACGCGGCGCAGGCCCCCTCGGGCGAGACCATCGGCGCGCCCACGGGCGCGTCGGGCGTGCAGCGGACGCCGAAGGCGGGGCACTCCCGCGGCTTGATGAGCCCGAGCAGCACGCGCCCGCTCGCGCACTCGGTGGGCGTGGGGGCCGGCGTCTCGGGCGCGCCGAGCTTCTTCACCGCGTCGTAGGCGGCGTAGCGCTCGCGCAAGCCGAGCCCGCTCGATGGGATCG
>JAGQJA010000604.1 GCA_020430845.1 Myxococcales bacterium | reverse complement strand
CCGTCCCTTCGAACGCGCCGCCGCCCGTCCCAGGCGCACCGCCGGGCCCGCCCAAGGCGAGGACGCTGCTCGGGATCGCGCCGCCCGTCGAGGCCTCGGCCGCCCCCGCGCCCATCGCGCCCCCCATCGCGCCGGATTTCGGCACGCCGATCGCGCCCCCCGTCGCGCCGGATCTCGGCACGCCGATCGCGCCCCCCGTCGCGCCCGCGCTCGGCGCCCCGGTCGACCCGTTTGCGCCGCCGCCCGCGAGCGGTCCGCTGCCTCCGCCGACCGATCCGGTGATCCCCGACGCGCCTGGGCCAGCCGTCGACGAGCCCGACGGCTTCGGCGTGCCGACCGGATCGCGCGGCCTCAAGGCGATCTTGCACGATCTGCGCGCGCTCCAACCGCGCAACAAGTACCTCGTCCCCGTCGTCGGCGCGCTCGCCGGCGCGCTCGTGCTCCTCATCCTCGCGCTCATCGTGAGCGCGATCCGCGGCAAGCCGAGCGAGATGAAGACGGCGAGCTCGAGCGCGACCACCAAGCCGTCCACGCCGGCGACGACCACCACGCCGAGCGCGCCCGCGTCGACGAGCGCTGCGCCCACGGTCGCCCCGCCGCCCGTCGAGACGCCCACCGACACGCCCGCCTCTGCTTCGGAGCCGGCGCTCGCCGACTGCGCGGTGGCCGGCCCTTCACACGTCGTCGCGCCGCGCGCGATGGTGAGCGGCGGGCTCGAGGCGTACGAATACGATCCGGGGCTCGCGCTGGGCTTCGCGCCCACGGCACGCGAGGGGATGATCGCGCTGCTCGATCCGATGACGCTCGCCGCGACGTCCACGGCGCGCGGGCGAGGCTTGGGCGACGTACGCAGGGTGGTCGCGTTGCCCGTCGCCGGGAAGCTCACCGCCGTCGTCGACTCCGACCGCCGCGCCGATCGACTGGGCGGCCGACGCACCGTCGTGCTGAGCCCTCCCATCGATGTCGGCGTGGCCGAGGGCTCGCTCGTGTGGGCTCCCCATCGCAAGGACACCTACGCCAAGCTCTTTGCGCTCGGCGGCGAAGGGCCGGTCGAGTCGCTCGCCGTCGCGCCGCTCGCGGGCGAGCACAAAGGCATCGGCGTCGCGTTCCGGCGCGGCAACGCCATCTGGGTCGGCGTCGCAAAGGGCGAGGGCGGCTCGTTCACGGCAGACGGCGGCCTGCACCGCATCGCGGGGCTCGGCACCAAGGTCGGCTCGCCCACGATCGCGGCCAGCGGAGACCGCCTGATGATCGCGTTCGCCGACCGCGCCGCCGGCACCGAGCCGTGGCAGGTGCGGACGGTCATGATGCAGGTCGGCAAGGCTCCCGGGGAGGCCGCTCCGTTCGCGCTCCCCGACGGCGGCCTCGGCGTGCAGGCCATGTCCCCGGCGGCCGCGGGCATGACGCGCGGGCGCTTCTTGCTCGCGTGGACCGAAGGCCCCGTGTCGGGTCACCAGGTGCGCGCGATCACGATCAACCCCGACGGCAGCACCTCGGGCGCGCCGCTCTCGATCTCGGCGCAGGGCATCAACGCCGGCGCCCCTGCGGCGGTCGTGAGCCAGAGCGGGCGCGGCGTCGTGGCGTTCCTCGCCGTCAAGCGCAAGACGTTCGAGGTCATCGCCACGCCCATCGAGTGCGCGCACAAGAAGTAGCGCGGGCTGCGATCAGTTGCAGGTGGTGTAGGTGCCGTCGGCGCAGAGGCGACGCTCGGCGATGCGCAGGCGCTTGGTCGACTTGGCGCTCGCGCCCGTGGCGTCGATGACCTCGACCGTCACGTCGAGCTCTTGCCCCAAGAAGCGCTTGTACGCGTCGCGGAGGTCGGACGCGCCCGCGTCCACCTGGAAGCGCAGCCCGAAGATCTTGCAGTATGCACCTTCGTCGCGGTCGTACGTGAAGACGAACGCGCTCGGCGGGATCGGCTCGCCGCCCGACGCCAAGCCACCGGTGATGAGCGTGCGCGAGCCCGAGCGCTTGAGGTTCTTCATGCGGGCCGAGACCCAGATGTGGTTGCCGCCCTGCGGCCCCTGCTCGAGCTCGACGACCTGCCCGTCGGCGAGCGGCGCCCAGTCGGTCTGCCCCGTGCCGAGGATGACCTCGGGCGCCCCCGCGTTGGCGGGCCGGCAGATGTCGGGCTCGGCGTCGGGCCAGCCCGGCGCGTAGCCCTCGAGCACCACGTCGGGCGACGCGCAGCCGCCCGCGACGCACGTGAGGCCGTCTGCGCACGTGGCGGTGGCCGGCGCAGGAGCGCCGCCGAAAACCGGAGGGCCGCCGACGCAGCGCGCGTCGAGCTTGAGGCGCATCAGCTTGGTGTCGGCCTGGATGCGCGCGCGGCCGACGCGCGTCACGATGGGCGTCGCCGGATCGGCGCCGAAGCCGCGCACGCGCACCTCGAGCTGCCCGCCGGGGGCGCCCGTGACGGGCATCTCCTTGGGGAACACGCCCGTCTGCACGGCGAACGACTGCGTGTCGACCTTGACGCCGTCGACCGTGGCCTCGACCTCGACGCGCTGGATGCCCACGCCCTGATCCGCCTGCAGGCCGACCACGATCTTGCTCCCGCCCGGGCCGCCGTCGTCGGGCGAGCACGCCGCGAGCGCAGACGGGAGGGTGACGAGCAATCCGAGGGCAGTTCCGAGGGCGTTTCGACGAAGGGTCATGGTGGTTTTTCCGGCCGACGCCTCCCCCGTTGCAACCGTCGTGCGCGGTGGCCCGGCGGGCGCGCCATGCACATCCACGTATCTGATATTACAGCACTAAACGGCGTTCGGAGCGAGCGCGCCGTACCCCGCGCGGGCGGGCGACCGTGATCGCCGGGTCACTCGCAGCGGCGCGTCTCGGCACACCTCGCGACGCCGGAGCGCACCCCCGCATACAATCCGCGGCGCGATGCTCACCCCGAAGGACGTCTTCACGCCCGGCCGACCGCCCCTCGCCCGGGCCGAGGTCTACGCGCACCGCGGCCAGCCCGAACGAGACTTCGCGCTGGCCATCGAGCGCGGCCTCGTGCCCATCGTCCACGGCGAGTTCGGCGTCGGGAAGACGTCGCTCGCGCGTCACGCGCTGCTCTCGGCCGAGCGCGCGGGACGCCTGGTCAACGTCGAGAGCGCCAGCGGCAAGTCGTTCGTCGACGTCATCAAGACGATCCTCGAGCACCTCGGATACGAGGTCACGCGCTCACGCACCGCGCACACGGTCGAGACCTCGACGACCACCGCGGGCGGAGAGGCGGGGCTCGCGCTGGTGCCGCTCCTGTCGGCCAAGCTCACCTCGCAGCGCGCGCGCGCCAGCTCCAAGGGCGAGACGCTCGTACGTGAGCTCGCCGTGGGTGCGCCGACCGACTCCAAGGTGCTCGAGCTCTGCGAGCGGGCGCGGCTCGTGCTCATCGTCGACGAGCTACACGCCGCGAGCCCGGAGCTGCTCGCCGATCTGACCGCGTTCGTGAAGGCCGCGAGCAACAAGCCCTGCAAGCACTTCAGGGTCGTGTTGCTCGGCACGGCGCGCGACGCCACGCGCCTCGTCAAGCACGATCCCGGCGTCGACCGCATCATCGTCGAGATCGCGCTCACGACCCTCTCCGAGGCCGAGTCGCGGAGCCTCGTCGAGGAGGGCATGCGCGCGCTCGCCGTCGAGGTGCCGCCCGCCGTGCTCGATCGCGCCGCACGTGTCACCGCGGGATCGCCCGCCCTCGTGCAGTGGGTCGCGCTCGAGATGGCCGAGCTCGCCGTCAAGCGCACCCCGCGGCGCGTCGAAGAGGACGATCTCCAGCGCGCCGTGGCCAACTATGTGCGCACCAAGGCCAAGCGCCTCGAGCGCGCGTACACCGCGGCGGCCGAGTCGACGGGCGCGCGCCGCTATCGCAAGCAGATCCTGCTGGCGATGGCGCAGCTCGACGACGAGCTCGTCACCATGGAGGCGCTCGTCGCCCAGGTGTCGAAGCAGCTCGGGGAGCAGGTCACCAGTACCTCGCTCTCGGCGCCGCTGCGCGCGCTCAAGTCGGAGGAGCACGGCGAGATCGTGCGCGACGTCGAGGGCGACGCGCGCGGGCGCTTCACCTTTCGCGATCCGTCGATGCGCCCGTTCTTGCGGATGCGGGAGGCCGGCGAGCGCGAGGGGCTCTTTTCGGAGGCGTGAAACGACAACGCGCCGCCTCGTGTGCACGGGGCGGCGCGTCGGGGTCGGTCGGTCGAGGGGTCAGTTCATGCCGACGGCGTCGCCGGGCGGCACCTTCTTCATCGCCTCGAGGAACTTGGGCGGCTTGACGAACTCGTTGAGCCGCACGATCTCCTTGCCGTCCTTGTCGAGCATGATCACCGTCGGCAGGCCGACGACCTTGTACTTCTCCGAGAGCGCCTTGATCTTCGGATCGTCGTCGTCGGTGGCGTCGACGCGGATCGTCACGAAGCGCTGGGCCTCGGTGCGGACCCCCGGGTCGGGGAAGGTCTCGTGCTCGAGCTCCTTGCAGGCCGTGCACCACTCGGCGCCGAAGTCGATGAGCAC
>JAGQJA010000603.1 GCA_020430845.1 Myxococcales bacterium | reverse complement strand
GCCGAGGTCGCCGAGCTCCAGACCTTCCGACGCACCCTCATGAGGTGGCGCAACGAGGTCCTCGCCTACTTCCGCACCCGCGCCACCAACGGCATGACCGAGGGCTTCAACGGCAAGGCCAAGCTCGTCAAACGCCGCGCCTACGGCTACAGGAGCTTCAGGAACTATCGACTCAGGCTCCTGAACGCGTGCGCCTAGCCGACTTCAAGGCCCCGCCCACCATCGAGTGAGAAGAGCCCCATCAGGGTGAACGTGACGAGTCGCATCGAGGAGCGGGGTGCCCAGAGACGGAATCGAACCGCCGACACGGGGATTTTCAATCCCCTGCTCTACCAACTGAGCTATCTGGGCGATAGCGGGCGCACACCTTCGTCTGAGGCGCGTTCCTTGTCAAGCGCGTCTCGCACGCGGCACGCACAAGCGGGTCGAGGTCCGCTAAGGTGCTCGGCGGCATGGACTGGACGGAGCGCCTCGGCAGCCTACTCGGCGTCTCGGGGGAGACCGCGAGCCGGGGTCTCGCGACGCTGGGCATCCTGCTCGGGTGGTTCTTGGTGCTTCGCCTGCTCCGCCGCGTCCTGTCGCGGTCGGTCGAGCAGACGTCGTCGCGGTTCCAGGTCGTGCGGCTCACGTCGTACGCGGTCGGGTTCGTCTCCACGCTGCTCATCGTGCGCCTGTGGGCGCAGGGGCTCGCGGGCATCGCCACGTACTTCGGCCTGGTGTCGGCGGGGCTCGCGATCGCCTTCCAGGATCCCCTAACCAACTTCGCCGGCTGGCTCTTCATCATCCTGCGCCGTCCGTTCACCGTGGGAGATCGCATCCAGATCGGCACGCACATCGGCGACGTGGTCGACATCCGGCCGCTGCGCCTCGTCATGCTCGAGGTGGGCCACTGGGTGAAGGCCGACCAGAGCACCGGGCGCGTGCTCCACGTGCCCAACGGCTGGGTCTTCAAGCACTCGGTGGCCAACTACGACGAGGTGTTCCCGTTCATCTGGAACGAGATCGAGGTCGTCGTGACCTTCGAGAGCGACTGGCGCGCGACCAAGCGCATGCTGACCGACATCGTCAACCAGTCCGCCGACAAGCTCGAGCCCGCGGTCCGGCGCCACATCGCCAAGAACGCCGACACGATGCTGATCCAGTACACGAACCTCTCGCCGGTCGTGTGGACCGAGGTCGTCGACAGCGGCGTCAAGCTCACGATGCGCTACCTGTGCCGGTCGCGCGAGCGCCGCAGCTCGGCGAGCGCGATATGGGAGAAGGTGCTCGACGCGTTCTCGGCGACGCCGACGATCGAGTTCGCCTACCCGACGATCCGCCGGTACGACAACCGGCTCGAGGGACCCGAGCCCGGCGCGGGGGCCATCGAAGGCCCGCCCGAGAAGCCCTCCGGCGCCGACGACGGGCCCAAGCAGGTCGTCGTCGACGTGGCGGCCGGGCCCGAGGACTACTGACACCGACACCGCTCGGACCGAGCCTCCGATTCGCCCCGCCCTTCAGGCTTCGTGAGCGCGCGGTCTAGAGGCCGTCGACGGCGCCGATGTCCGCGGCCCCGCCGCGCGGCGCGTTCCAGAAGTCGCTCGCCGGCGCCTTGGTCGCGTCGGCCGCGCCGCGGCAGGGTGAG
Source organism: Myxococcales bacterium (assembly GCA_020430845.1). Lineage (GTDB taxonomy): Bacteria > Myxococcota_A > Polyangia > Polyangiales > Polyangiaceae > Labilithrix. The sequence continues at coordinate 7,798 of JAGQJA010000603.1, read as the reverse complement.
CCCGCCTTGGGCTCGGGGGCGCCGGTGGCCATGTCGAGCATGCAGTCGGCCTTGACGTACGCGTTGCCGTCGACGGCGGCGCCCGAGTAGTTGTTCGTGTTGCCCCAGAGCGCGTTGTTGCCGTGGATCGGGCTGAGGCCCGCGGTCACGTACACGCCGAAGTCGCTGTGGTTGGCGATGATGTCGTTGGCGTAGGTGAGCGACGCGCTCGCCGATCCCGCGAGGTAGATGCCGTAGCGGGCGCCGTCGATCGTGTCGTTGAGGAGGGACACGGCCGACTGCGGGTTCGACGCGTTGACGTACACGCCGTACGCGCCGCCGTGGATCCAGCTGTTGGAGACGTTCACCGTGAACTGCGCGGTGTAGGGCGCGTACACCTGGATGTCGTAGCCGCTCGCCGACGCGTTCGTGATCTCGGTGCCGTCGACCACGATCGTGCTCGGCGCGCTGCCCGAGCTCTGACGCAGGTAGAGCGAGTTGCCCGACGCGTTCGAGATTCGCATCGCCCGCAGCGTCGCCTTGCCCGAGCCCTGGACCGTCACGCCCGACTGCACGCCGAGGCCGACGATCTCGACCTCCGAGAACCCCGTCGTGACGTTCAAGCTCCCGAGGACCGTGCGCGTCGCCGACACGCCGACGATCGTGAGCTTCTTGTTGTGGTTGGCGCCGTCGGTGACGGTGATCGCCTCGGAGGTCTGCTGGGCCTTGACGCAGATCGTCGCGTCGTTGCCAGCGGCGGCGAGCGCGGTCACGGCGGCCTGCACGGTGGCGTAGTCTCCCGGCACGCTCGAGCCGGTGCAGTTGAACGCGCACGCGCCTTGGACGCAGGCCTGGTCCGATCGGCAGGCCGTCGCGCCGCACGTGACGCGCGGACCGGGCCCTCCCGACGAGCTGCCTCCCGAGCTCGCGCCCGAAGACCCAGAGCTGCCGCCCGAGCTCGCGCCCGACGATCCGCTCGCGCCCGACGATCCGCTCGCGCCCGAGCTCGCGCCGGACGATCCACTCGCGCCCGAGCTCGCGCCGGACGACCCGCTCGCGCCGGACGACGAGCCGTTCGGATCGGCCTCGGCGGGGTCCTCGAAGGGACGCGTGGACGTTGCGCAAGCGGCGAGCGCGAGCGCGCTCCCCAGCACCCAAGCATGGATCGGACGAAGCATGGCACCGCGATGTACGTCGCGCGCGCGTCGACCCTTCCTCTCGGCGCCCCGCGCGTCGCCGCGGCTTCGATAAACGCTTTCTTAACCAGCGCTTGCGGCGCGCCCTCCGCGTGGGGTGGTTCGACGCGCAAAGCCGCGTAGTCTTTGCAGATGGCTCTTCGTCCGGTGCTGCGAGCTCTGCTCCTGGCGTCCGCCGCGTCCGCCGCCGTGCTCGCGTGCTCGGGCGGCGGCGATCCCGCGGCAGAGCCGGGCGACGCCGGGGCCGACGACGCCGCGACCGGCGCGGACGTCGCGACGGGGACCGACGGCGGAGGTGGTGGCGGCGACGGGGCCGTAGACGCGTCGGCCGACGTCGCGAACGACGCGACGCTCGACGCCGCCCCTGTCGACGCGGGACCGCCGGCCGTGCGCTACATCGGCCGCTTCGACCGGCGCGACGCGGCCGGGCCCAAGTGCGCGTGGCCCGGATGCCGCATCGTCGCCAACTTCGACGGCACGGGCGTGTCGGTCACGCTCGACGAGATCGTCCTCAACTGGATGGACGGTGCGCCGAGCGAGTGGGACGTCATCGTCGACGGCGCGCTCCAGCCCAAGCTCGTCACGACCCCCGGCGTCTCCACGTACGTGCTCGCGGCGGGGTTGCCGGCGGGGCGTCACTCGGTCGAGCTCTATCGGCGCAGCGAGGCGCTCAACGGCACGACGCAGTTCATGGGCTTCGACTTCGGCGCCGGCGCGCTGCTGCCTCCGCCGCTGCCGGCGACGCGCCGCATCGAGATCATCGGCGACTCGCAGGCGGCCGCGTTCGGGCTCGAGGGCGTCGACTACCCACAGTTCGACTGTCCCGGTCCCGACGGCGCCGCCAAGTGGCAGAACTTCAGGCGATCGTTCGGCGGCGTGCTCGGCGCGACCTTCGGCGCCGAAGTGCATGGCCTCGCGTACTCGGGCAAGGGCATCGCCAAGAACCTCTGGCGCCCCGACCTCGAGCCGATGCCGATGATCTACGACCGATCCGACCCGATGGACGCCACGAGCACGTGGAGCTTCGCCGAGTGGCAGCCCGACGTCATCGTCGCGATGATCGGCACGAACGACTTCGGCGTGGGGGAGCCCAACGAGAACGGCGCGTACGCGCCCTCGACGCCGGAGGAGGTGACCGACGCCTTCCGCGCGTTCGCGACGCTGCTCCGCGCGAAGAACCCGAACGCCCACATCTGGCTGACCGTGTCCGCGTCGGCGACCGACACGTACCCCGCCGGGCGCATGTCGCGCACGCGCCTCGTCGCGTCGACGACGACCGTCGCTGCCGAGCGGGTCGCGGCCGGCGACACCAAGACGTACGCGTTCGCGGTGCCCGAGGCGGCCGACGCCGAGCTGACCGGCTGCAGCGCCCACGGCAACCCTGCCCACCACGCGCGCATCGCGGCGGATCTCGCGGCGCAGATCAAGGCCAAGACGGGCTGGAACTGACGCGCGCCCCTCGGCGTTGACCGACGCGTCGCGCCGGTCCACGCTGGTGCTCGTGGAGCGCCGCCGCGTCGCGATCATCGGGGCCGGGTTCGCCGGGCTCGGCATGGCGATCCGCCTGCGCCAGCGGGGCATCGACGACTTCGTCGTGCTCGAGCGCGCTGCGTCGCTCGGCGGTGTGTGGCGCGACAACCGCTACCCGGGCGCCGCGTGCGACGTGCCCGCGCACCTGTACTCCTACTCGTTCGAGCCGAACCCGTCGTGGACGCGCTTGTTCGCTCCGCAGCGGGAGATCCTCGCCTACCTCGAGCGATGCGCCGACAAGTACGACGTGCGAAGGCACATCCGCTTCGGCGCGGGCGTCCGATCGCTCGTCTTCGACGAAGACCGGCAGGTGTGGACGATCACCGCCGAGGGAGGAGCGCGCCTCGAGGCCGACGTCGTCGTGTGCGCGTCGGGGCTCGCGCTCACGCAGCCGAAGCTGCCCCCCATCCCGGGGCTCGACGCCTTCGCGGGGGCGGCCTTCCACTCGTCACGATGGGACCACGCCGAGCCGCTCGAAGGCCGTCGTGTCGCCGTCGTGGGGACCGGCGCGAGCGCGATCCAGATCGTGCCGGCGATCGCGCCGCGCGTGGGCAAGCTCACCGTGCTGCAACGGACCGCGCCGTGGGTGCTGCCTCGCCCCGAGCACGAGATCGGTCCGCGCTGGCACGCCCTCTTCGAGCGCTACCCCGCGTCTCAGAAGGCCCTCCGCGGCGCGATCTACGCGCTGCTCGAGACCTTCGCGGTGGGCTTCGTCGTCGACCCGCGCGTCAACCGCGCGCGGCAGAGGCTGGCGCTGCGCTTCCTCGAGAAGTCCGTTCCCGACGCGTCGCTCCGCGCCAAGCTGACCCCGACGTTCACCCTCGGCTGCAAGCGCATCCTCTTCTCCAACGACTACCTCCCCGCGCTCCAGCGCCCGAACGCAGAGGTCGTGACCGAGCGCATCGCCCGCGTCGAGGGCTCGCAGATCGTCACCGACGACGGCGCCCGCCGAGAGGTCGACGTGATCGTGTGCGCCACCGGCTTCGAGGCCGCGGACGCGCAGCTCGCCTTCGACGTCGTCGGGCGCGCCGGGCGGTCGCTCTCCGATCGCTGGGCTCGCGAGGGGGCCTCGGCCTATCTCGGCTGCACGGTCGCGGGGTTCCCCAACTTCTTCATGCTGGTCGGGCCCAACACGACCCTCGGCCACAGCTCGATGGTCTACATGATGGAGTCGCAGATCGCGTATGTGCTCGACGCGCTCGCGCAGATGCGCGAGGCGGGCGTCGCCACGCTCGAGGTGCGGCGCGAGGCGCAGGAGCGCTACAACGCGCGGCTGCAGGAGCGGCTCGCCAAGACCGTGTGGATGACGGGCGGCTGCGCGAGCTGGTACGTGAGCGAGAGCGGCAAGAACACCACGCTCTGGCCCGGTTTCACCTGGGAGTTCCGGCTGCGCACGCGCCGCTTCGATCGCGACGCGTACGCCACGGAGCCTCGGCGTCAGCGCAGGAACACGACGCGGAGCACCTCGGTGTCGTGATCGGTCCCGCGCTCGCCCGGGGCGATCGCGAGGAAGCCGATGACCGACAGCGGGCGCTCCGTCACCATCATGGCCTCGCCGTGGGCGAAGGCGCCCTCGTTGAGCGCGTAGTCGGCGAGCGCCGTGAGCAGATCGTGCGCCGAGCCGAGCATCGCGCCGGGCACGTTGCAGATCTCGATCTCGGGGTGTCCGGCGGCCTCGCGCAGGCCGTGCGTCAAGAGGTAGTAGCCGGCGCGGTAGGCGCGCTCTTGGTTGAGCCAGGGCGCCTTGGCGACCAGCGCCGGATCGGGGCGCGACTGCATGTCGGCCAAGCGCGCGTTGAGCTCGAACGCGTTGGTCCCGTCGGCGAGCTCGGGCGGCGTGATGCCGATGGTGACGTAGTCCTCCGCGTTCTTGCGGCGCGGGCGCTTGCCTTTGGCGCCCTTGGCGGCCTTCGCCTTGTCGCCCTTCGCGGGCTTGGCGGGCTTGGCCTTGGCGGGCTTGGCCTTGGCGGCCGCGGCCTTCGCGGGCTTGGCCTTTGCGGGCTTGGCCTTCGGCGCGGCCGCGGGCTTGGCCTTGGCGGCGGGCTTCGCCTTCTTCTCTTCCTTCGACGGCTTCGCCTTCTTCTTGGAGCTCATGCGCGCAAGATAGTCGTTGGCGGGCCGTCCGTACATCACGAACGCTCGCGGTCGTCGGCGTCACGCGCGCCGCGCCACTGCGTGACGACGCGAGCCCTGGGCGGCACCCGCGCGGCCCACACGTAGGTGACGGCGCGCCCACGCGCGAGCTCGATCTCCTCGCGCCGGTAGGCCTTGCCCTCGAAGGCGTCGAGCCGCGCCGCGTGCGCCTCTGTGACCGCCCACACCTCGCCGCGCACGGGGGCACGATCGGCGTCGCGCGCGTCGTCGGCGGGCAGGAGGGCGGGGTAGGGGCCGAGGTCGATCAGCGTACGGCCGCGCTTCGTGTGTGTAGAATACATGTATGTCGCCGCCGCGAGGACGTCGTGGTTGTGCTCTCCCCGCATGAGCGTGCCGTAGACGAAGAGGTGCAGCATCTCGGGTTTTGTGGGCGTGCCTCGGCGCGTGTGGCAAGATGGCCGTGCCCGGGGCGCCTCCTTCATGAGTACAACGGACGATCCTCTCGCGCTCGTCGGCACCGTCCTGGCCGACAAGTACGCCATCGAGTCGGTCGTCGGCTCGGGGGGCTTCGCCGTCGTGTATCGCGCGACCCACCAGGTGTGGAAGCGCCCCGTCGCGGTCAAGGTGTTCACCGCCCTCGGCGACGTACCGACCGACCAGCGGCAGAAGCTCCTCGACGACTTCATCCAAGAGGGCGCGCTGCTCGCCGAGCTGAGCGAGCGGTCGACCGCGATCGTCCAGGCGCGCGACGTGGGCGTGGCCACCATCGCGAGCGGCGAGAGCGTGCCCTACATGGTGCTCGAGTGGCTCGAAGGAAAGCCGCTCGACGAGGTGCTCTTCGACGAGCGCTCCCGCGGCCTGCCGCTGCGCACGCTCGAGCAGGCGGTGCAGTTGCTCGACGCCGTGGCCGAGGCCCTCGCGCTCGCCCACAAGAAGGGCATCGCGCACCGAGACGTCAAGCCGGCGAACGTCTTCGTGCTCGGCGATCCGCGCGCCGCGGCGCCGGCCGTCAAGCTGCTCGACTTCGGGATCGCGAAGGTCGTGCAGGACGTGCAGAAGATGGCCGGCGCGTTCAACAAGACCTCCGGCCAGATCACGAGCTTCACGCCGCTCTACGGCGCGCCCGAGCAGTTCAACCGCGCGTACGGCGCCACCGGACCGTGGACCGACGTGTTCGCGCTCGCGCTCGTGCTCGGCGAGGTGCTCTCTGGTCGCGAGCCCATGGCGGGCGACACCCTCGTGCAGCTCGCGTACGCGTCGGCCGACGTCGCGCGCCGGCCGTCCCCGCGCACGCTCGGCGCCGTCGTCCCCGACGCCGTCGAGGCCGTCGCGCTTCGCGCGCTCGCCGTGAGCCCCGAGGCACGCTTCCAGACGGCGGGCGAGTTCTGGTCGGCTCTCCGGCAGGCGGCGCTCGGCGGGCCGGCGGTCGACATCGCGTCGTCTCGGCCCGACGTCATGGCCGCGCTCCCCAACGCCGCCACCGTCGTCGCGCCGTCGTCGGCGCCCACGGAGCTCGCCCCGATCGCCGCGTCGGGCCCGCGCTCCACCGATCTGGTCGCCGCGTCGGGCGCGCCGCCCACGCCTGCACCCGCTTCGAAGGTGCCGCTCCTCGTGGGCGCCGGCGTCGCCGCGCTCCTCGTCGTGGGCGGCGGCGCGTTCTGGGCGCGCGGTCGCGGCGCGAGCACCGCTCCCTCGGCCACCGCAGAGATGCCGAGCGCGACGGCGCCGCCCGCGTCGGCCAGCGCCGCCGCGACCGACGCAGGCAGCCCCTGCCCGGAGGGCATGGCCGCCATCCCCGGGGGCGACTTCTTCATGGGGTCCGACGAGCGCGACGCGTTCGACGTCGAGAAGCCCGCGCACAAGGTCCACCTCTCGCCGTACTGCCTCGACATCTTCGAGGTCACCGTGGCCGACTACAAGGCGTGCAGCGACAAGGGCGACTGTCAGCGGAGCGGCAAGGACAACGAGTGGCCCGGCATCACCGCCGCGCAGCGAAAGATCTACGACCCCCTCTGCAACTTCCCCGACTTCCGCGATCTCGGCCCGCGCGGGCGGCACCCGATGAACTGCGTCGACTGGTCGCAGGCACAGGCGTTCTGCGAGAAGACCGGCAGACGTCTGCCGACCGAGGCCGAGTGGGAGCTCGGGGCGCGCGGTCCCGACGGTCGCATCTACCCGTGGGGCGACGCGCTGCCGAGCGCCGCCCACCTCAACGCGTGCGGCACCGAGTGCGTGGCGTGGATGCTCGCGCACCCCGATCCTGACCTCAAGCCGAAGGCCATGTACGACGCCGACGACGGCTTCCCGAACACGGCGCCCGTGGGGAGCTTCCCGCAGGGCGCGTCGCGCTACGGCATCCAAGACGTCGTCGGGAACGTGTGGGAGTGGGTCGCTGACTTCCACGCAGAGTACGACAAGTCTCCTGCCCCCGTGCTCGACAACCCCAAAGGCCCGGCCACCGGCGACAAGCGCGTGCTCCGCGGCGGCGGCTGGAACGGCAGCGAGGCCTCGTGGGTGCGCCCGACGTTCCGCTTCTCGGCCCACCCCAAGTCGCGCGGCTACGCGTTCGGGTTCCGTTGCGCCAAGTCGCTCCCCACGAAATGAAACCGCGGCGGTCCATGGGGCGTATGGCCTTTGCTAAGCTGTAGGCCCCTTCCGATGTCCGATCCCCTCAACCTCATTGGCCGCACGATCTCCGAGAAATACGAGATCGAAGCTCTCGTCGGCGAGGGGGGCTTCGCCGTGGTCTATCGCGCCACCCACAACGTGTGGAAGCGCCCCGTCGCCATCAAGATCTTCCGGGTCCTCTCGACGCTGACCACGGCGGCGCGCGTCAACGCGATCGACAACTTCGTGCAAGAGGGGGCCGTGCTCGCCGAGCTGTCCGAGCGTTCGGCGGCGATCTGCCAAGCGCGCGACATCGGCACGCTCGAGGTCAACGGTCAGACCATGCCCTACATGGTCCTCGAGTGGCTCGACGGCATGTCGCTCGACGTCGT
>JAGQJA010000602.1:3626-4253 GCA_020430845.1 Myxococcales bacterium | reverse complement strand
TAGGCCCCGTCGCGCCGCTCACTGCATCCCGCGCACGATCACCCGCACCAGCTCGGTGACGTGCCGCGCGTGCGATCTCGCGTCCGTCGCGTCGTAGGCGGCGCCCGACGCGGCGCGGACGAGCAGCGCCGCCGCGCCCTTGTGCGAGAGCCCCGCGCGCGCCACGTCGAGGTCCGAGGCGGCGAGGGTGCGCACCAAGAGCGCGACGAACGCCGCGTCGGCCGCCTGCACGACGTCGGACGCGAGCGTGCCGTGCGAGTCGACGAGCTCGCCCGCGTGCGGAGACGCCTGCACCAGCTCCCAGTACCGCGTGAACTTGGCCGTGAGCATCCCGGCGATGCGCGCCTCGATGGGCCCGTCTCCTTCGCTCGCCTCGCGCGCGCGGAGGAGCAGGTCGTCGCAGAACGACGCGACGACCGCGCGGAACAGGGCGTCCTTGTCGGCGAAGTACGCGTAGAGCGTGGGCTTGGCCACGCCAGCCTGTCCCGCGAGCAGATCCATGCTCGTGCGCTTGTAGCCGTACCGACTGAACAGCTCGGTCGCGGCCCGCACGATGCTCGCGCGCCGCTCCTCGTGCTTCGCGTCGCCCCGACCCTCGGCTCTGGCCATGCGCTCAGGTTACCACGG
>JAGQJA010000602.1:0-3578 GCA_020430845.1 Myxococcales bacterium | reverse complement strand
TCAGGAGACCTCATGACCGTCACGCACGCCCCCGTCCTCGTCACGGGCGCTTCTGGGTTCATCGCTTCACACATCGTCGGGCAGCTCCTCGCCCGGGGCTATCGCGTGCGCGGCACCGTGCGCTCGCTCAAGAAGGAGAAGGATCTCGCGCCCCTGCGCGCGTTGCCCGGGGCCGACGAGCGCCTCGAGCTCGTGGAGGCCGACCTGCTCACCCCGGGCGCGTACGACGGGCCCGCGGCGGGCTGCGAGTACGTGCTCCACACGGCCAGCCCGTACACCCTCGAGGCCAAGGACCCGCAGAGAGACCTCGTCGACCCCGCCGTCGGGGGCACACGCCACGTGCTCGCGGCGTGCAAGCGAGCGGGCACCGTCAAGCGGGTGGTGCTCACGTCGTCGATGGCCGCCATCACCGACGAGCCCGAGGGCGACCACGTGCTCACCGAGGACGACTGGAACGACAAGTCGACGCTCGACCGCAACCCTTACTATCTCTCCAAGACGCTCGCCGAGCGCGCGGCGTGGGCCTTCGTCGACGAGGAGGCGCCGCCGTTCGACCTCGTCGTGATCAACCCGTTCCTCGTGATCGGTCCGTCGGTGGGGCCCGGCCTCAACACGTCGAACCAGCTCTTCGTCGATCTGCTCGCGGGCACGTATCCGGGCGTCATGAGCCTCACGTTCGCGTTCGTCGACGTGCGAGACGTGGCCGACGCGCACGTCCGCGCCATGGAGACGCCCTCGGCGCGGGGCCGATACATCTGCGCGGGGGCTGCCGTGCCCATGCGCGAGCTCGTCCAGATCGTGTCGGACGCCGGCTGGGGGCCGGGGCACAAGCTGCCCCAGCTGGGCATGGACTGCGCGGCGGGGGACTTCGCGGTGAAGCTCTCGTCGTACCTACAGCCCAAGGGGGTGGGCACCTACCTGCGCACCCACGTGGGCCGGGTGCCGAGGTACGACACGTCGAAGATCGAGCGCGAGCTGGGTATCTCGTTCAGACCGCCGGCGGAGTCGATCCGCGCCGCGCTCGACGACATGGCGCGCTGGGGTCACGTCTCGGAAAAGCAGGCCTGAGGGGCGCTCGCCGCCCTTGTCAGCGCGCCCGGCTCGTGGTCACCATTTGGGGGTGAGAGTTCTTCACGTCCTCGGCGCGACTTTTCTGGGTGGGGCGCTCACGCTCGCGACGGCGTGCTCGAGCAAGGTGACGGGCACGGGCTCGGCGGGGGGGACGTCGAGCTCGAGCGGGACGAGCGGCACCAGCGGCACCAGCGGCACGAGCGGGACGAGCGGCACCAGCGGGACCAGCGGCGTGAGCTCGAGCGGCACGAGCGGCGTGAGCTCGAGCGGCACGAGCGGCGTGAGCTCGAGCGGCACGAGCGGCACGAGCGGCACGCCGCCCGCGTGCGGCTACACGAGCCAGAACGCCACGTGCAACAACTGCCTCATCTCCAACTGCTGCGTCCAGGGGCTCAAGTGCGCCAACAGCGCGGAGTGCAATGGCCTCTTCGAGTGCGTGCAGAAGTGCGGGATCGATGACGACGCCTGCGTGACGAACTGCCAGAATCGCTACTCGGAGCAGGCGACCACCGACCTGTCGGCGTTCTACACGTGCCTCAACAACAAGTGCACGACGCAGTGTAATTGAGCGGCGGAGCGAGCCTGTCCGTGTCGAATACGCCCCATGTCACGCTCTGCCGGGGCGGCCTGCGCCTCAGCGGCAAGGACGACGTGCTCCCGCTCTACGCAGGCGCGATGCACTACTGGCGACACTCGCCCGACGAGTGGGCGCGCGGGCTCGACGCGATGAAGGCGATGGGGATGCGCCTCGTCGACACGTACGTGCCGTGGGGCGTGCACGAGACGCGTCAGGGGCACTTCGACTTCGGCGAGCACTTTGCTCGGCTCGACGTCGCGCGCTTCGTCGAGATGGTCGGCGAGCGCGGGATGTACCTCATCTTGAGGCCGGGCCCGCACATCAACGCCGAGCTGACGTACTTCGGCGTGCCCGAGCGCATCGTGTGGACGGCGGAGTGTCAGGCGCGCTCGCCCAAGGGCAATCCCGTCATCCTGCCGATCGTCCCCGTGGCGTTCCCCGTGCCCAGCTACGCGAGCGACGCGTTCCACGACGAGACCGCGCTCTGGTTCGAGGCCGTCGGCAAAGAACTTGCAAAGTACAAGTACCCGAACGGGCCCATCGTGCTGCTGCAAGTCGACAACGAAGGGGCGCTCTACTTCAGAGACGGGCCGTACGACCAGGACTACCACCCCGACGCCGTGCACGCCTTTCGGCAGTTCCTGCGGGCCAAGTACCCGCGGGTCGCCGCGCTCCGCTCGGCGTGGCAGGACCGCACGCTCACGTTCGCCACCGTCGAGCCGCCGCGGCGCTTCGACGCCGAGACAGCCGACGAGCTCGCGCCGCACCTCGACTGGATGGAGTTCCACGAGGAGCTGCTCGCCTCGGCCATGGGGCGCTTCGCCAGCGCCCTCGAGACCGCGGGGTTCGACGGGCTGCCCACGTTCCACAACTTCCCGCTCGCCGAGTCGTCGACGCCGCTCAACTCGGGTCGCTTCGCCGACGTGGTCGACCTCGTCGCGCTCGACTACTACCACGCGGCCTCCCCCTCTTCGCACGCGACGATCCTCCGCCGCACGACCGAGCTCGCGGCGCGCTGCCAGGGGCAGGACCTGCCCGCGTTCGGCGCCGAGGTGGGGGCGGGCTTTCCGCCGTTCTTCGCGCCGCTCGACGAGGCCGACTCCCTCTACACGCTGCTCGCGGCGCTCGCGTACGGTCTGCGCGGGTTCAACCTGTACATGGCGGTCGATCGCGATCGCTGGGTGGGCGCGCCCATCGACCCGATGGGTTATCCGCGTCGCCTCGCCGACGACTACAACGCGCTCTGCGAGGCGCTCGAGGCGGTCTCGTTCCACGAGCTCACGCGTCGCGTGCCGGTTCGTCTGCTCGTGCCGCGCGCGCTCCGTCGGCTCGCGCGCGCCATGCACGCGTTCGGACCGGTGACGCCGGCGGTCTTCGCGGTGGCGGGCGCGGGGCCGACCGAGAGCTGCTACGAGGACGACTTCGGTCTCGCGGAGGTGTCGCCGCCGCTCGCGGGCGACTCGTTCCTGCGCGCGTTCGAGAGGGCGCTCCTGGTGCGCGGGGTCCCGTTCGCCTACGCGGGCGGAGAGAGCCTCGACGCAGGCACCGCCGGCGCGTCGTGGGTCGTCTGCGCCACGGCGTCGGGCGTCAAGCCGGCGTTCATGGCGAGCCTGCGCCGTCTCGCAAAGGCGGGGGTGCGCGTGACCGTGGGCCCGCGCGTGCCCGAGCGCGACGGCGGCATGAGACCTCTCGGCAAGCCGCACGACGTCGAGGGCCTCGAGGTCGAGCTCGGCGCGGATCCGGCGCGCACCGACGCGCTCGTCGCGCGCGCCATCGAGGAGCTGGGCCTGCCGACGTTCGCCGTCGATCCGGCCGACGTGCACGTCACGTTGCACGAGGATCGCACCGGCGCGCCCAAGGTCGCGTTCGTGATGAACCCGACGAAGGAGCGCGTCGTGGCGACCGTCGCGCTCGGCGAGGGCGTCGGAGC
>JAGQJA010000601.1 GCA_020430845.1 Myxococcales bacterium | reverse complement strand
GCCCGCACGCGGCGCTCGCGCTCACCACGCCGGCGCTGCTCTTCGGCAACGCGCACCGCGCTTTTCTCTACCGGCGCGAAGCGGCGTACGGCGTCGCCGCGCGCGTCGTCGCCGGCGCGCTCCCGGGCGCGTTCGTCGGCGGCCTGCTCGTCAGCCGCGCGCCGGGTTGGATCATCCACGTGGTGCTCGTCGCGCTCACGCTCCTCGCCGTCGCGCGGGCGCTCGGCAAGGTGAACGTGCGCGTGCCCACGTGGTCGCTCCCGATCGCGGGCTTCGTGGTGGGCGCGCTCACGGGCACGGCGGGCGGCGCGGGCGTCTTGGTGGCGCCGCTGCTGCTCACCGCGGGGCTCAGCGGTGGGGCGTTCGTCGGTACGGCGGGCCTCGTCGGCACCGCGATGCACGTCGGTCGCGTGATCGCCTACGGCGCGACGGGGCTCATCTTGCGCGAGCACGCTGTGCCGGTCGTGCTCCTGGCGGGCGCCATCTTCGTGGGCAATCACGCCGGAGAGCGAGTGAGGTCGCGCCTCTCGGACGTGACGACGACGCGCCTCGAATACGGGTCGCTCGTGCTGTTCGTCACGCTGGCGGTCTCGGGGGTCGCGCGCTGAGGCGCGTGGGCGCACACACGTCTCGTCCGCGCCGCGCGCGGCGTCGACGCGGGCCCCAAGACGCTGCCCTGCGCGCAACATTTCCGGGTCGTTGTGGTCGTCGCAACGACATTTTCGTCCCCCGGGAACGTGAACCCCGGTTCTCGCCCGCGCTGGACCGCCACGGCCCGGAGCGCCTGGGACACCTGATATTTGGGCAAATCTGGCCCGCGGCCGGGCGGCGCGGCGTTCGGCCCGGGCCTTGCTCTAGGTCGGGGCATGAGCTTGGCCATGATTTCCTTCGAGGCGCCGGCCCCCGTGCTCGCGCCCACGCCTTCGCCCACGCCCTCGCCCATCGTGATCGGCCCCGATGCGCGCTGGCTCCTCCTCTCCAACGGCGCCCGCGTCGAGATGGGACGGCGCGGTCCTCCGCGTCGCATCCTGCTCGCCCTCGCCGAGGCGCGCGTGCGCCGGCCGAACACCGCCCTCACCGCAGCCGACCTCGTCGAAGCGGGGTGGCCCGGTGAGCGGATGCGTCACGCGTCGGCGCTCATGCGCCTCTATACGACCGTCCGTCGCCTGCGCCGCCTGGGGCTCGCGGACGTGCTCGTCACGCGCGAGGACGGCTACCTGCTCGCCCCGCAGGTGGCGTTGCTGATGCCGCAGCGGGCGCCCGTCCAGGCGTCCGCACACGCGTGACGCGCCGACGGCGAAGCCAGCATTTTCAATGATTTCGGCTATCGCTTGACCTGACGCGTCGAAGCGCCGATCCTCCATACGGTGCGTCGCGAGCGGTCACGCCCATGAGCCAGCCGAACGACCTGCGCACCGAGTCACTGAAGCGCGTCGGTCAGGTCCTCAACCACAAGTGGACGATCGACAGGCTGATTGACGTCGGTGGCATGGCGGCGGTCTACGCGGCGACTCACCGCAACGGCAAGAAGGTCGCCGTCAAGATGTTGCACGCGTTCATCGCGACCCACGAGGACGTGCGCGAGCGCTTCTTGCGAGAGGGGTACGTGGCCAACCAGGTCGACCACCCCGGCGCCGTGAGCGTGCTCGACGACGACATCACCGCCGATGGCGCTCCGTTCATCGTGATGGAGCTGCTCGAGGGCGACTCGCTCGAGGGGTGGATGCACCGAGCGGGCGGCACGCTGCCGGTCGCCGACGTGCTCGCGGTGGCCGACCAGACGCTCGACGTGCTCGCCGCGTTCCACGCGCGCCACGTCATCCACCGCGACATCAAGCCGGGGAACCTGTTCGTGACGCGAACCGGCGTGGTCAAGGTGCTCGACTTCGGCCTCGCGCGCCTGCGCGACCCTCGGCTCGACAACACGCCCACCGCCTCGGGCATCGTGCTCGGCACCGCCGCGTACATGCCGCCCGAGCAGGCCCAGGGCAAGGTCGACCAGGTCGACGCGCGCGCCGACATCTTCGGCGTCGGCGCGGTGATGTTCCGCGCGCTCGCGGGACGCCCGATCCACGACGGTCGCAGCGCCACCGAGCGCCTCTTCATGGCGATGAAAGACCGCGCCGAGTCGCTCGGCATCGCGGCACCCGACGTGCCCACGTGGGTCGTCGGCGTCGTCGACAAGGCCCTCGCCTTCGACAAGAAAGACCGCTGGGCCACGGCGACCGAGATGCGCAACGCCGTCCGCTCGACGTACGCCCAGCTCAGCTCGGAGGCCGAGCGCGTGCGTCCTCAGCCGGGTACGCCCGCGCCGGAGCACGACCCGTCGCGCGAGGTGAGCGCCATGTTCGACGCGATCCTCGAGCCCAGCATCGTGGTCGACGTGAGCTTCGGGCCGCACTCGACCAAGGGCGACGACTAGGCGAGGCCATGCTCCGGGCCACGTCCCCGATCGCGCGGCTCGGCGCGCTGTGTCTGGCCTTGGCCTCTGGCGCGTGCGGCGGCGCTCCCTCGACCTCGCCCAAGACGGCCGCGGCCGCCGGCGACGAGAGCCTGGCCGCGCAGGTGCGCTCGGTGGTCGGCGAGGTGGTCGCGCTCCGAGGGCTCGCGGAGCTGCGCCCGGTGGTGGTGCGCGAGCTCGACGACGCGACGTTCGAGGCCGCCTACGCGGCGTCGGCCCGACGAGACGCGCGCAAGCCGAGCGCCGACGTCGGCAAGAAGGCGGCGCGGTGGGTGCTGGGCTTCTACGACCGTCACGAGAAGGTCGTCGCGGTGCGCGCCAAGCTGCCCGACTGGACGGTGCGCATGCGCCTGTCGCCGCGGGATCTCCTCGCGCACGAGGTGACGCACGCGCTCCAGGATCAGCACTTCGGCTTGCCTGACCCACGCAAGGTGCAAGACGAGGACAGGTATCGCGCGCTCCAAGCGCTGTTCGAGGGAGACGCGCAGCTCATCACCACCGCCTACCAAGCCAAGCGCCTCGGTCGGCCGCCGCGGCGCGCGATCGCCGGTACGAGCGCGAGCGGGGCGCTCGAGCCCGCGGCCCTCGTGAGACTCGGGCTCTTCTCTCCCGAGCTGCTCAAGACGCCGCTCGCCAACCAGGTGCTCGTCACGTTCCCGTACGCCGACGGGGCGAGCTTCGCGGCGGCGCTCTTTCGCGCGGGTGGCTTCAAGCTGCTCGATCGCGCCTTCAAGAGCCCTCCCACGTCGTCGGCCGACATCCTGCACCCCGAGCGCTACATCGCGGGGCTGGGCCGCCGCGAGGTGAGCGCGCTGCCGGCGCCGCCGGGGTACGTGCCCGTGCACGACATGACCTTCGGCGAGATCGGGCTCGCGACGATGTTCGCCGAGTGCGGCCGCTGGGACGACGTGCGTCGCGTGACGCGCGGCTGGATGGGAGACCGCACGGTGATCCTGTCGACCGCCGACGCGAAGGGCCTCGTGATGGCCACGGCTTGGGAGGACGAGCCGCACGCGCGCGCGTTCGCCGCGTTCGCGCGCGGCTGCTTCAAGGCCGCCGCGGGCGCGGGGCACGATCCCGACACGGTCGTGCAAGACGGCGTCCGCGTGTCGATCGTGAGCGCGATGCCGCAGGGAGCGGCCGAGGGGCACGCGCGCCGCGCGCTCGCGGCGATCGGTCCGGCGACCAAGCCCGCGCCACCGCTCGGCCCAGTGCGGCTCGTCGGGCCCC
This sequence comes from Myxococcales bacterium, assembly GCA_020430845.1. GTDB lineage: Bacteria > Myxococcota_A > Polyangia > Polyangiales > Polyangiaceae > Labilithrix. The sequence goes on along the minus strand of JAGQJA010000601.1, from coordinate 6,042 downwards.
CCAAGCCGGCCACGACGACCAAAGAGGCGTCTGGCGCGCTCGGCCCCGACGGCCGGTGGACGTCACCCTACCTCGGCCTCTCGGCCAAGGTGCCCGAGGGGTTCACCTCGGAGCTGCGCCACGACAGCGTCAACCTCCTGATCAAGCGCTTCACCCCCGCGGGCGTGACCGTGGGCGTCATCGCCGTCATCCCGGTGTCGACGACGGTGAACCACGAGCAGCTCCACGAGGGCGTGCTCGAGGGCATGAAGAGCGCCGGCACCGCGCGCACCTCGCGGCTCTTGGGCAAGGACACCGTCGCGACGCCGCTCGGTCGCCTCGCGGCCACGACCTGGGAGCTGTCGGGGGGGCAAGGGCCGCTCGACGTACGCGCGCTCTCGGTCGAGCACTGCAAAGGGCAGGCGGTCGTGCAGATCACGCAGGTGTGGAGCCCCGAGGACGAGGCGGGGCAGCGCGCGCTCGACGCATGGCTCGCGTCGGTCACCAAGCTCGCGGACGCCGACCGCTCGCCGCTCTGCCGCCGCCTCGAACGCGAAGCGCGAGAAGATATTCCATAGTTACGGTTACTTGTGCGATGTTGCGGGTGGTGTAGGGAAGATCCACGGCTCGGGTGCGTACCAGGACCCGGAGCTCGGATATGCGCACTGCAACCTGCCTTGGTCTTTGTTTCGTCGTCGCCCTCACCGCCGCGTGTGCCACGTCGGTCGCGCCCCCGGCCGAGGACATCCCGCCCGAAGAAGCCGCGGCTGCTCCCGCGGAGGGCAACAAGATCCCCGGCGAGCCGCCCGCGGCGCCGCACGCCCTCGGTCAGATCATCCTCGGCGAGACGCGCAGCGCGGCCGACGGGAACTCGACGCCTGTGATCAGCGCGACGTTCTTGCCCGACGCGAAGCTCGCGGCCAAGTGCACCAAGAAGGTGGGCGCGTGCGAGATCACGCAGATCCCCAAGTGCATGACGGGCGCGACCACCGGCTGCGCCTCGGGCGAGACGTGCACGTTCGACGACGGCTGCACGCCCAAGTGCGTCAAGCCGTGCACGAAATCGTGCGGGGCCGGCGAAGAGTGTGTCTTCTCGAACACCGCGGCGGCCGCCGACGCGGGGATGATCTGCCAGAAGTCCGATCGCTTCGACGCGGGCGCGATCTCGTTCGACGGGACCACCTCGGCCGTCACGCTGTTCCCTCCCTACGCGGTCAAGCCCGTCGGCAACGGCGCGCCGTTCCTCGCCCGCAGCGAGATCCGCGTGCAGGCGACGGGCGGGGCCAAGGCCGGCTTCGAGAAGTTCGACGAGCGCTTCACCGCGACGACGTTCATGGAGACGTCGCCGTCGCTCGCCGAGATCTCGCGCGGCGACGTCTTCGGCACCGGCGGCGTGCCCGTGTCGTGGCGGCCCGGTGAGGACTCCGTCGTCGTCTCGGCCGCGGGCCCGGCGGGCACCGCGAGCTGCACGGTCGACGACAAGCTCGGGACGTTCGAGATCCCGCGCGACGTGCTCCGCGAGGTGATCGGGAGCGAGGCGACGACGCCGAGCCTGACGCTGAGCGTGACGCGCGAGCGTCGCGAGGTGAAGAAGGACAAGAAGGCGTTCGGCAACCTCGCCGGGGGCCGAACCGTGCAGCCTCAGGGCTGGCTCGAGCTCGTCACGCGCTCGTCGGAGTCGTTCTCGTACGCGAGCTGCGCGACCACGCAGACCCTCTGCGGCGACACCTGCACGACGACGACGAGCGACGTGAAGAACTGCGGGACGTGCGGCAACGCGTGCCTCACGGGCCAGTACTGCTCCGCCGGCGTCTGTCGCTGAGCTCGTCGGTGTCGTCGGGCTCGCCGTCGAGCACCGCCCGCACGTGCTCGCGCACGACGGTCGCGCCGCGCGAGCGGGCCACGAGTCGACGCGCGAGGGAGGTGAGCTCGGCGTCCTCGCCGTCGAACGGAAGATCGGCGAGGAGGGCGAACGCCCCCGCGTCGAGCCCGGTCGGCGCGCCGTACGCACGGAGCCCCTCTCGGGCGATGCGGTCGGCGACGATCGCGCGGAGGTCCTCGGGACGCTCACGAAGGCGCGGGAGCCGGACGGGCTCCACACCCTCGAACCGTACGGCGAGCTCGGGCGCGAGCCTCCCCTGCTCGGCGAGCTCGGCCGGCGCGGCGTTGGCCGACAGGCCCGCGATGACGTCGAGCGGCTCGCCCCGCGCCCACGGCGTGCGCCGCTCCGAGAGCGCACGGGCGATGACGAGCTGGACGTCGCGAGGGAGCGACGCGCCGTCGACGAGCAGCAGCAGTCCTCCGTCGGCGAGCGCCAGCGGCGACGTCTCGGCCTCGGTCCAGCGCGTCACGTCGTGCTCGCGCGACGCGGTGCCGTCCACGACGACGAGCGGCCCGTCGGCGCGCGGCCCCGCGAGGTGCGCGCGCGCGACGTACGCGACCGGGTCGACGCCGCTCGGCGCCACGAGCGCGAGCGGGGCACCCGACGCGACGCGGCGCTCGAGCGCCTCGTACGCGAGGCGCGACGACGCCGCGTAGATGCCTGTGGTCGCGGGTCTCGCGAGCCGCTCGCTCTCGAGCCGAGCGCGGCCCGTGTCGAGCGTGGCGCGGTGCTTGACGCGGATGAGCTCGTCCTCGAGGCCCTCGATGCGCCGCCGCAGGTCGACCTCTCGCGCGAGGCTCCGCGTGCGCGCGGAGCGCCCCTCGCACGCCGAGATGAGCGTGTCGGCGAGGCGTTTGAGCGCGTGGGCCTCCTCGATCGTCATCGGATCGGTGCGCTGGCCGCGCGGCACGACGAGCACGCCTGCGGCCTCGCGGCCGTGGGCCACCAGCACGGCGCACATCGCGTCGCGCGCCTCGAGCCACCGGAGCTGGGGCCGCAGCTCGGGCTTTCGTACGTCGACGGCGGCGAGCACGTCGGCGCGGAGGGTCGCCTCGGGCTCCTCGGCTGCCGCGTCGATCACCGACGTGGGCACTTCGCCGTCTCGCTCGCGCAGGTAGCCGGCCGCGTCGACGGTCATGACGCGCGCCGGGGCGGTCGTCCATAGCTCGGCGCTCGGCCCCTCATGACCCGCGGCGCCGCGCAGCGTCACGAGCGCGTGCCCGAGCGCTTCGGCGACGTCGCGCTCGAACGCCTCGACGCGCGCGCGACGAAAGGCCTCGAGGTACGCGCCGCCCGCGGGGAGGAAGGGCTCTTCGAGGCGCGGAGCGGCGAGCCCGATGAGCGCTGTGAGCGCGCACGCGATGGCCACGGTGGCGGGGGCGCCAGCGCCTGCTTCGTCGATCGCCAGCGCGGCGAGCACGACGACCGGCCCGGCGAACGCGGTGAGCGCCACGACGCGCCGACCGAGCGCCTCGGTGCGCACGGCGTCGGCGGCCAGCGCCAGCCTCACGCCCGCGTAAGAGGAGATCGCCAAGGCGACGCGCGCCGCGTGCGCGGGTCCAGCGATGCCCGCGAACATCAACGACGCGACGAGACCGACGCCCGCGCACGCCGCCGCGCCGGTGAGCCGGGGCGCGACCCCCAGCTCGAGCTGGCGCGCGCGCCGCGCGAGGAGGGCGGCCGAGCCGACGAAGAACAGCATCGCGCCAGCCCCCGCCGCGCTGGCCGCGCGTGCGCTCGAAGGATCGGCCCACGGCGCGCCGACGATGCTCCCAGCGTGCAGCGACAGCGGGATCGCCGCCGCGACGGCCACGAGGCCCGCGGCTCCGACGACGATGTTGTCGGCGCTGGGGCGCGCGCTGCGAGACGCCAAGAGCGCCAGGCCTCCGGCCGACGGCGCCCGCCGCACGGCGTCGAGGAGCGCGAGCGCTGCGAGCAAGGAAGCCACGTCGGCGGCCACGGCGATCCAAGCGCGGTTCGTGTGGAGCGAGGCGGTCGAGACGGCGATGACGACGGCGACCTCACTGACGAAGCGCGCGCGCGTCGCGGCCCCGGCGGCGTCGAGGCTCGCCGACGTGACGACGGGCTCGACGCGGCGTCGGAGCGCGAGCAGCGCGAAGGCGAGGGCGACACCGAGGCCGAGCCACGTGCGTCCGCCGCTCTCCGAGAAGTACACGGCGGCTGCCGCCGCGTACGCGGGCGGACCGAGCAGGAGCGCGACGCGATGGCGCGGCCGCGCAGGTCTCGAGGAGGGCGCCATGGAACCGAGGAGCCTATAGCCGCGATCGGTTGCATCGACCTACGTTTTGTGCCCCCGCTCCGGGTCGACGCCCCTTGGCAAATGCCCGAATTGGTGATTCTTTTCGTGGCGATGGCCAACGCCGCTGCCGACGCACGGCCCAAGCTCGCGGGCCTGGGGACGCAGCTGGTGCTCGGCATCTCGCTCGCCCGGCGCGGCTTCCTCGTCGGGGCGTCGCTCGCGATCGGCGCAGTCACCACCCTCGCGCTCATGGGGCTCGCCGCGAGCTACGCGCGGCGCGGGGCCGAGGCGCCGGTGCAGTCGGTGCCCATCCTCGCCTCGGGCGCGCTGGCGTGGGGCGCGGGCTTTCTCTTGGCGTTCTCGGCGTCGGCCCGCGTGCTCCGGCGCGATCGCGCGGACGGTGTGCGTCAGCTCCTGCGCTGGCGCGGTTTGGGGCTCGCGCGCTACCTCGGAACGCGCGTCGGCGGCCTGGCGGCGCTGCTCGCGATCGTGGTCGCGGGAGGCACGGCGCTCGTCGGTGCGTCCGCGCTCGCGGTCGGCGCGAAGCTCGGCACGGCACGCGACGTCGCGCAGTCGACCGGCGCGGCGCTCGCGTACGCAGTGGCGTTCTCGCTCGTGGTCGCGCCGCTCGCGGTCGCCGCGGTCGGCGCGCGCTCGCGCATGGGCGGGTACTTCTTTCTCGCGGCGGTGCTCTTCCTCCCGGAGATGGCGGCGACGTGGCTCGAGGCCATGTTGCCTCACGGGCTCGCCGAGCTCTTCGCCATCCCGTCGGCCCTGGCCGCGCTCCGCACATCGCTCGCGCCAGGGAGCGTCGACGGCTGGCGCGCGCTCAGGTCCGTGCTCGCGCTCGCGGTGTTCGTCGCGCTCGCGCTCGCGGCGGTGCGCCGCGAGATCACTGTGGTCGACCGCGAAGCGGAGGCGCCGTGATCGAGCTCTCCGGCGTCTGGTCGCGGGGCGAGAAGGTCGACGGCGGCGTCACGCCACTGCTGCGCGGCGTCGATCTCACGTGGACGGTCGGCATCCTCGCGATCGTCGGCGCCCCAGGTGACGGCACGCGCGCGCTGCTCGCCGTCATCGCGGGGCAGGGGCACGTGCGCCAGGGCACGGCGCGGGTGCTCGGCGGATCCCCGGAGGCCGCCGCGGCGCGCCTCGCCTACGTGCCCGCGCGCCCGTCTCTGCCGGCGGCGCTGCGCGTCGACGAGGTCTGCCAGCTCGAGGCGCGCCTCCGCGGCGGGAAGGCTGCGCCCGCGTCGGATCGCCTCGCGGTGCTCGGCGTCGAGGGGCTCGCCACGCGCGCCGTGCACACGCTCTCGCGCACGGAGGTCAAGACCGTCGCGCTCGCGCTCGCGCTGACGTCCGCCGCACCGCTGCTCCTCGTCGAGGAGCCGCTCGTCGACATCGAGCCGGTCGCCGTGTCTCGCGCGCTCACCGAGATCCGCGCGCGCGCGCGCGCCGGGGTGAGCGTCGTCGTCGCCACGGCGTCGGTCCGCGACGCGACGTCGATCGGCGATCGCGTCCTCTTGCTCAGCGACGGCGGGCTGCTCCCCGTACCGCCGGCGTTCGCGCACGTCGGACCCGAAGGGGGCGCGCTCCGCGTCGTCGTGCGCGCGACGGACGACGGTGCGCTCGGCAGGCTCGTGACCGATCTCGCAGGCCGGCGGGGTGTGCTCGGCCTCGAGACCGCCGCCTTCGCTGCAGGCGAGGCCTCACACGAGGTCGTCGTCCACGGCGCAGATCTGCTCGCCCTCGCCCGCGCGACCCAAGCCGCCATCGTGGCGACCGGCGCCGACGTCCGCGCGATCGACCCGGCCGTCGTCCCCCTCGCCACCCTCCGCGCATCGCTCACGAGGCGCCCCACATCCGCGCGCGCAGCTCCCGCGCCCACGCCCGCCCCCCCGCGCGCGCTCGCCCCCGCGCCCCC
>JAGQJA010000600.1 GCA_020430845.1 Myxococcales bacterium | reverse complement strand
CAGTTTTACTGACGCTCAACAGCTGGTAGCCTCCGCGCGATGGCGGCGAACCTCACACTCATCGCAACAGTGGCCAAGGAGATGCTCGATCTCCACCAGAAGGAGAAGGACTCGCACGCGGGTGCGAACGCACTCCTGGAGCGGATCCTGGAGAAGGTCCATGACGCCCAACAAGCTGGGAAGCCGGTCGACGAGGACGAGGTGAAGGCCTGGCTGCGCGCCGTCGCGAGCAACCGGCGCGCGGCGCGACAGGCGGCTGACGAGTACGGCGATCTGTACAACCTCCTGCTCCAGCTTCTGGCTTAGGCGGTCAGCGATGCCTTCGTATGTCGCGGTCTACTTGCGGCGACCGGGCGAGGGATGGCCCGTCGACAGCGGAGACGACCCTTCGTTCGAGTACGCGACCGAGACAACAGGCCCGGTGACGTGGGGCGTTTGCCGTCCGGATGTGCGGAACGCCGTCGCCATCGGCGACGTCGTTGTCTTCTTCGCCGCCGATTCGATGCGCGACCGAAAGCCAGCCCGCTACTTCTGGGTCGGGTTCGCGACGGTGCACGCGAAGATCGCGCAGGACGAGGTCTTCGAGAAGGAGTCGCTCGCTGCCTTTCGCAGCTACCCGAACCTTCTCATTCGGCCACACGCCGAGGGCGGCTACGAACACTTTGAGAAGGCGCCGCACGCCCTCTGGCACGACAACTGGCTCTGGCGGATGGTCGAGACCCGGCGCAAGCCGGAGACCTTCGCTGAGGCGCATCGAAGCGATCGGTACGACAGGATGACGACCCGGGCCGACGGTTCGTTGATCTCGCTCGCGAAAAACTACATCGTCTTCGCGAAAGAGGACGTCGAGGCCCTCACGTGGATCGCGGCGCGACCGCCGCTCGTCGCCGAGGCAGCCCAGAACGGAGCAGTCGAGACGTGGAGCATCACCCCACTCGCGACCGAGCTCCGGAGCTTGTTGTTCACCGGTGCCACGCGAAACACGCTGCGCACGACGAACTCCCAGACTGCTCATTCGCCTGCGGTTCGTCTGCCCCGCGAGGCGAGCATCATCCGCGCTGACCTCATCGCCTTTGCCCATCGTCATGGTCTCGCCGCGCGGAGCAACGGGCACGGGGCGGACTCCCTCGGTCCCCCGACCGGGTCCGGGGCGTCGTCGTGACACGGGACGGTATCTCGGACGCGCTCGCGAGCGACGGACGCCCCGAGGTAGCTCCGATACGCGTGAACGCGTCCGAAGTACCGTCCGATGCGACGACACCCGAGCCCGAGGCGGACGACGCGCAAATTCACTTCCGCGCCGCGCGCGGAGAAGACAGATCTCGTCGCTTCGGGACAAGCCGGCGGGCTACCGCCGCCCGACCGCTTATCGCGGGCTCATGATCCGCCGATACCGGGTCTCGAAGGCGTCACGCCCTCCTTCCATGACCCGGCAGATCTCGTCGCGGGCCTTCTGTTCCTGGAGGCCACCCTCGAACGCCACCTGGCTCCGGCCAGATCGCGCCTCCAGGGAGACGACGAGCTCGGCGTCACCGTGCACTACGATGTTCGGGTTGTGAGTGACGACGATGACCTGTCGGGTGGGCTTCGTCTCGCGCAGCCGGCGAACCAAGAGCTCGTAGATGAGCGTATTGTCGAGGTCGTCCTCAGGCTGGTCTAGGACGATTGGTTCGCCGCCGTACCCGAGCACGAAGGCGAGAAGCGCTGCGGTCTGCTGGCCGGGTGACCCCTGCGCCAGTTTCTTCCAGCTCTCGCTCTTGTCTCGCGGATCGCGAAAGCTCACCTCGACGCTGTCTTCTGGCAGATACAAGGCGAGTCGGTCCACCCTCTCGGGCTGCACCTTTCGGAGCGCGGTCTCGAAGCGCCGATCTTTCGTAGGCCAGGGCTTCTGCGGATCGGAGATCACGTCGCGGAGCTGCCCGACTAGGGCATCAAGCTTGTCGTAGGTCCACGCTTGCCCGACCCCTGGCGCGACAGCATCCTGAAGCGCTCGATAGTCCTCGTCGAACCGCAGAACACCAAGAGCATCGCGAACGAAGTCCTCGAGCCGATCTCGGATAGCACTGCCGACGATCTCCACCCGAATCAGGTCGCCTGAGGTCTTGGCCGCGAAGCTGGCCCTCCTCGTCGTGAGTTCGCCACGGGCCTCGCGGTACCGAACGAGTTCTTCGGTCGCTGCTACGTCGTGCTCATCAGCCGCGCTGCTGCTCTTCTCCAGCTTTGTGATCTCGGTCTCAAGATCGGCTGCGCGCTGGAGGAGGGAACCGTACTCGTCAGGGTTGGTGATTCCGGCCGCACCCAGCTGTTCGGTGACCAGCTTGTACGCCTCGTCGCTAGCGGCAACCACCGCGGCCCAAGTGGACGCGTCTGCGCCGTTCTTCACGGCGCTGAGCTGGTCACGTGCCACTCCGACCGCAGCAGCGATCGCCTCTTTGAAACCGCGGGTGACTGCATTCAGCTCCGCATATGCACGGGCGAGGATGTCGGCGTGGTCCCCGATCTCATCGGTCTCCTTCTCAAGATCTACAAGAGCGAGGCCCTCGGCGGCCTTCTCTACCGCCGCGATTCCCTCGGTCACTCCGGTCTGCGCGAGCGTCCACTTGGCGTCCCGGCTCCTTGAAAGACGGTACTCGCCCAGGGTCTTCGCGCTCTCGCCCGTCTGCAGGACTTCAAGCTTCCTGCGAACGTCCGCCAGTGCGGCCGTCCTTGCCGACAGCTCTGCGGCCTGGGCCCGAAGCGCCCGCGCCTCCGCGCGGAGCGACAGATACTTCGTCTCCGCCTCCCGCCGAAGACGGGCAAGCTCGACACCCCTTACGTCATCGCTGTCGTCTATGACGTTGAAGAGCGCATTAGGCTCTCGGGCGAGGTCGAACAGCTGCTTCTGACTGTAGATCCTGATAGGGAACCGCTCTCGAACCGCACCTTGTTCCTCGGTCCTGGTATCTCCCTCAAGTCGCGCGATCCTTGAGCCGCCGGTCTCATTCCAGGAGACCAAAAAGCGCTCCCCGTCCTTGCGGTAAACGATCTCTACGCCGGTCTCGGCAGTGAGCAGCCCCTCGTCCGTTCGCGCAGACGGAACGCGCATCCGCTTGTCGAATGCGGCCCGGAGCGACGTCTCCGAGCCCCCGGACAGTTGATCCTCCCGGCCGAGGGTCTTCCGGATCAGATCGACGACGGTAGACTTACCCGTTCCACGACCACCAATGATCGCGTTCAGCCATGGGTTGAACCGAAGAGTGAGCGCGTCGGGGCGCCCCATGTACTTGGCCTTCGTGATCCTGATGCTCTCGACGACATGGTCCGCGTGGACATTCGGATCGTCGATGGTGTCCTTAGGCTTCACCGAACCGTCGCCGTCGAGCAGCGCGAGCCGAAGCCCCTCAAGATCGGGCCGGGTCATCTTCAGCCATGTGAACTGTCGACCGACTTGAGCAGCACCGTGGCTGTCGGAGCTCCACACGGACACGAGCCGGCGACCCGCGGTGTTGGTGCCCTCGAGCCATGCCTGCACTTGAGGGCTCGTAGGATCCGCCCACTGCGTCGGGTCGTCAGGGTTGGAGGGTACCGCGCAGAGTTCGGCGGCAGCCAGCCCAGGCGACTGGAGCGCCTTGAGACGGTCGCCCCCTTCGAGCATCACGAGGCCGCGAGGTCCGTTCACGTGGGCGGCCACGACAACAGCCCCGGCGCCAATCGCGATATCGATCGCCTCTACGATGCCCTTCGTAGCGGAGGTTGTCGGCAGACCGAAGTTAGGTGGGTCCACCCCTAGCTTCGCGAGAAGGGAGACGACGTCGTCGCGCGTCGCCTTCGGGTCGAACATGCAGAGCAGATGGATGCCCCCGACGGTCACCTCGACGCCGGGAAAGACGACCAACCCAGCGGTCTGCGCGGGCCCCTGGATGTATGAAATCCCCTCCGGCGTGTTGTGGTCGGTGAGCGCCACCGCCTGCAAGCCGGCCGACTTCGCGGTCGCTACCCAAGCGGACCAGTCCTTTGCCGTGCGAGCCGCGTCGGGCTTGAAGTCGTAGGACGCCGGTGAGTGCGTATGCAGGTCGAAGCGCCACCATCGTGAGCCAGGCCAATTCCACTGAGCACTCACCCCCGTCCTCCGTCCCCGCTTGGATACGCTCGCCACCAGCGGTAAAGCCGAGATGCCTGACCTTCACGAACGATGTGCGGGCAGGCGATGATAGAACCGGAAACCGCCGAGGTGTCAGCTGATTAGGCGCCAAGCACCGTGACGACCTCGCCGATCACCCTGAGCTCCTCGGCCTCGCCGCGCGAGATCACGATGTCCTCGAACTCGGCGTTCGCCGGCTGGAGGACGATGCGCTTGCCGCCGTCCGGCCCCTTCTCCTCCCGGTAACGCTTCACCGTGTAGTGGCCGCCGGTCTCGGGGTCGGTCGTCCCAGCATGACGGACGAGGACCGGACGATCAGGTGAGGACGGAAGTGAAACGCGGCGGAAGAGACAGTACCCACCGTCCGGGATGGCGGGCTCCATCGAACGACCGCGGACCTGCGCCACGAACATGCCCTTCGTGAACCGAGGAGAGGCATCCCACGCGATCCACTCGACGCTCGGATCGTCGAGCTCGGGTACGTCCTCCTGGGCCTCGCTCCAGGCTCCCGCGGCGGCTTGGAGGGCGACCAAGGGAACGCAGGTCGTGAAGCGCTCCTCCGGCTTCGGGGTGACGCGGCGAAAGGGCACGACCGTCTGCTCGGCCGGTGCCGGCTCCTCTCCGTCGAGGATGTCGAGCTTGGGGAGCGCCCCGACGATCTTCATCGTCTCGAGGCTGACGGTGATCACGCGGAGGAGGAGGGAGAGCGGGTAGCGGGGATCGCCGACGATCTCGGTGGCCCAGGCGTTGGCGTCCTTCTCGATGCCGCTCGCCTTGTCCGTGGTGACGCTCTGGCGCTCCATCACCCACTCGATCGCGGGCTTCCCGTTGACGACGTATTCGTACGCCTCGGCGGGGATCTCCCGGACGGTGATGAAGTCGTTGTAGTGGATGACCGTCTTGTCCTTCCCCTTGCCGAACTTCATCTTCTCGACGCGGGACTGCGCGCTGGTCGGGTTCGCGGGCCCCTCGACCTTGGCAGCGAACTCGGGCGCGCGCTCGTAGCCGACGTGGAGATCACCGAGGGCGCGGCCGGCCTTGCTGAACGCCCAGAAGTCCGCGGCCGTCTTCACGCGCGGGATCCGTGGCAGCTCCTTGCCGAGGTTGTCGGCGTAGCGCTCGCGGTAGTCCGGCGAGTGGAGGATGCCGTAGACGTAATAGAAGACGTCCTCCTTCGTGATCCTCTCGCCCGGGTACGCGGCCTGGAAGTGGGCGAGGCCGGCGTCGGTAATGCCATCGCGACGCGTCACTCCACTCCGAGCGCCGGACCTGCCGAAAAGCGTGGTGCTCGCGTCCTGGTCCCCGTCCGTTTCGTCGTCGCCGTACAGGAACAGCGGGAAGCACTGGGTGCCTCCGTCGGTCTGGAGCTCGGGGACCACGTCAACCATCAGCGCGAGCTGGCCGGTGCCAGACCATCGCTGCTTCAACATGATGACCCGGTTCTCGGAAGCACCGCTCGGGAAGATGCGTGGCATCTGTCCGAGTCGATGTGCGAGCTTCGGCGCGAAGTAGACCCAAACCTTGAAGAACGGACGGTATAGCCCCTCGCGAACGCATGACTCATCGAAGCTAAGGCGGCTCCCCCGCGCGACTTCGCTTTCGAGGCTGTCGGTCCACTTGATGCGCGCGGAGTCTCGGTTCAGGAAGTCTCTCAAGATCCTTGCCCGCCCCTTTGCGTCGAGAGCGGGGTGCGCGGAGTCAAGCCGGGACACTTCGGCGTTGTAAAACTCGATCATCGCCGTCATTCGCTTGGCGAGAAGCGTTCTCGACGAGTTGAAGGCCCATTCGTCGCGGCCGGTCTCCAGGCCACGCGAGTAGGTCAGAAACAACGTCGACGCCGTCGACTCTCCACCCTTCTCGCCGAGAATGAAATGGCGCCCGAAGCTCTCCTCGCGTTGCTTCAGCCAGTCGCCATGCGCATCGGGAGTGATGGGACTCCAAGCCTGCACCGCCGTGAGACCTGCAACACTCCCGAAGCTCGCCACCATCGCGAGCTTCTCCTCGCGGCTGAGGTAGTCGCCAACGTCGCGGAAGTAGATCGCTCCCCGAGCCGCGGCGCTCGGGTTCTTCACGAGGAGTGAGATGGCGACCGGCGCGCGGCTTCCGCTCCCGAAGACCTTTCCGCCTTCCTTCCGGGAAAGTTCGCCTACGGTGCGCTGATTGCCGCGGAGGTGAAAGACGTAGAGGCTGCTGAACTCCTCGGCAAGGCACTGACGCAGACCGCTCGCGGTGTTCGCCTCGACGAAGCCGGCGTTCGTTACGAACCCGATGATGCCGCGGTCGCCGATGCGGTCACTCGCCCAACGGATCGCGCGAATGTAGCTGTCATAGAGCGCGTTCTTGTTCGTCGCGTTCGACCGCGCCGCGTAGGTGTCCGAGATGCGCGCGTCGAGGTGGGGATACTCGACGTTCTCATTGTTATCGTTCGCGTCCTTCTGACCCACCGAGTACGGCGGGTTCCCGATGATGACCCGGATGTCGAGCTTCTTCTGCCGCGTCCTGCGCGCGCTGTTGTCGACGAGCACGCGCGAGACGAGGTCGTCCTTCTCGTAGAGCTGGAATGTGTCCGTGAGGCAGATGCCCTCGAACGGCTTGTACGCGCCGCCGCCAAGGATGCCGTGGTACGCCGCCTCGATGTTGATCGCCGCAATGTAGTACGCGAGCAACACGATCTCGTTCGCGTGGATCTCCTTCGCGTACTTCCGCGGTAGCTCCTCCTTCGAGATGAGCCCGCTCTGGAGGAGCCGCGTGATGAAGGTGCCGGTCCCCGTGAACGGGTCGAGGATGTGCACGCCCTCGCTACCGAGCGTCTGCCCGAACTCGGCGCGCAGCAGGTGGTCGACGCTCTTCAAGATGAAGTCGACGATCTCGACCGGCGTGTAGACGATGCCGAGGCGCTCGGACATCTTCGGAAACGCGTTGCGGAAGAACTTGTCGTAGAGCTCGACGACGATCTTCTGCTTCCCCTCCGCGCTCTCGATCCCCGAGGCGCGCATCTTCACGGACTCGTAGAACCTCGTGAGCGTGTCCGTCTCCTTTTCGAGGTGGTGCTCGTGCAGGGCGTCGAGCACGCCCTGCATAGCGCGGGACATCGAGTTCTCGCTTGCGAAGCTCTGGCCCGAGAACAGGGCCTCGAAGACGGGCTTGGTCACGAGGTGCTGGGCGAGCATCTCGATGATCTCGTCCCGCGTGATGCTGTCGTTCAGGTCGTCGCGGAGCTCCTCGGCGAAGTGCTCGAACGCCTCCCGCTCCTTCACGTTCGCCGGGTTCTCCAGAATGCCGGTGATCCGGTCGATATGGGTCCTGGCGATCTTGGCGATGTCCTTCGCCCAATCCTCCCAGTGGTGACGGTTGCCGACCTTCTGGACGAGCTTCGCGTAGATGGCCCGCTCGATCTCGCCGATCTCGAACTCCAGCTCGCGCTGCTCCGGCGGACCGGAGGGACGCGTTGCGGAGCCGATCGCCCGCCCCATCATCGCGGCCTTCTTCGCCGCCTCCTTCTTTCCGTCGCCCTTCTTCGGCTTGGCGCGCTTGCCGATCTTGTCGGTGATCGCGATGACCTCCATCTTGGACGGGTCCTTCGCGTCGAGGTCGAGCTTGTTCACCATTGCGTCGAAGCGATCGTCGTGTGACCGAAGCGCCTGGAGGACCTGCCAAACGACCTTGTAGGTCTGGTTGTCGTTCAGCGCCTCGTGCGGCTCGACGCCGGCAGGGATGACGACCGGGAGGACGATGTACCCGCGCTTCTTGCCCGGAGCATTCCGCATGACCCGGCCTACTGACTGGACGACATCGACCTGCGAGCTTCGCGGCGTCAGGAACAGGACAGCGTCCAGGGCGGGGACGTCTACGCCCTCGGAGAGGCACCGGACGTTGCTCAGGATGCGGCACGTGTCGTCGGGCGTCTCGGCCTTGAGCCATGCGATCTTCCCCTCCTTCTGCGACGCGTTCATGCTGCCGTCGACGTGCTCGGCCTCGCAGCGCAGGCGCGGTTGTGCGTTCTCCTCCTCCGGCTCGGTCTCCTGGTACGCCTCAACGACCGCCTGGAACATCTGGGCGATTTGCTTCGAGCTGACTTTGTGGACCTTCGCGGCCTTCTGTCGCTCGATCACCTGGCAGAAGGCGACGGCGCGCTGCATGGGCGCGTGGTCGCCGACGAGCTCCTCCGCGAGGCCCTTCTTGGAGAGCGCCTTCCAGCATCCGACGATCTTCGCCGCGTCGTCGACACGGAGTTCGTTGTTCTCGTCCTTGAGCAGGCTCTGGATGCGCCGGCTCACGTGCGACTCCTCCACGGAGAGCACGATCACCTTGTAGTCGACGAGGAGGCCCCGCTTCACCGCCTCCGAGAACGTCAGAACCTCCAGCTCCGGGCCGAACATCGCCGCGTCATCCATCGAGCAGAGCGCGACGTTGTCCCGCTCGGCCGTGGCCTTCGCGATGTCGCCGAAGATCCGCGGCGTCGCCGTCATGTAGAGGCGCTTCCGGCCACGGATGTAGTCGGCGTCGTGGACGCGCACGAAGTGGCTCTCGTCCTCACCCTCGAACTTCGCCCCCGTCGTGCGGTGAGCCTCGTCACAGACGATGAGGTCGAACTCGGGGAGCTCATGCTCCTTCTGGGCGCGGTGGAGGACCTCGATCGAGTGATACGTCGCGTAGACCACGCTCATGTGGGTCGGGTCGTGGCGCTTCTTCATCTCGGCCGCGAGGCGCGCGGCGTCCGTCGTCGCCGGGTACGAGAGCTCGTGGACGAACGTCTGGACGGTGTCGTCGTCCTTCGTCCGCTTCTTCCCGACATCGCTGTCCGAGCAGACCGCGAAGCACTGGATCGGGGTCTCCGTCTCCTGCGTCCACTCGGTGAGCGTCTGCGAGAGGAGCGCGAGGCTCGGGACTAGGAAGAGGACCCTCTTGCCCGGACCGGCCAAGCGCTCCGCGATCTTCAGGCTCGTGAAGGTCTTGCCCGTGCCGCACGCCATGATGAGCTTGCCGCGGTCGAGCTTCTCCAGGCCGAAGAGGACCTTGTTGATCGCGTTCTGCTGGTGCGGGCGGGGCGACTTCTTCGTGCGGAGAGCGAGAGGCTTCTTGGGCGCGAAGCGCGACCAGTCGATCGCGCTGCCTTCAAGCGCGACCAGGTCGATCTTCGTGACGGGCGTGTGCTGATCGCGAAGCGCTTCCTCCGCGTGGTCACTCCAGAGATCCGTCGTGCTGACGATGATGCGACGGGTGAACGGCTTCTTGCCGGAGGCCGTGAAGAAGCTGTCGATGTCGGCCTTCTGCACGCGGTAGTCGGCCGCGTAGAGCTTGCACTGGATCGCGTGCACCTCGCCAGTGAACGTCTCGGCGACGAGGTCGATCCCCGCGTCACGCTTGTCGAGCCCCTGCCGCTCCGCCCAGGCGGCATAGGAGAGCACGTCCCGGTAGAGCTCCCGATAGGCCGGCTCGTTCTTGAAGTAGCAGACGGCCAGCTCCTCAAAATAGGTGCCCGCCTCGCGGTGCGTGGCGGCGGCTGCCCGATAGCTGTCGAGGAGGGTCTGGAGCGCGGTCACGCACTTTCATCTCATGCGACCGCCGTTCACCGCAAGGGGACTCCTCGCCCTGCAACCCCATCGATCTCACTGAAGTTTTTTGGCGCCCGGGTGAAGAACGCGACGCCTGCCGTCGCTCTTCGATCTCTTGTCCCTTCGTCCGGTCGTGGATCCTCGCCCCCACCCGTTCCCCGGCAAGCTCACGCTCGATCAGGCTGCGGAGGTCCGCCGCCTCCGCGCCCGCGGTCGCCCCCTCGCCGAGCTCGCCGAGCGGTTCGGGGTCGCGAAGTCCTCCGTCTCGGCGATCGTCCACTTGAAGGCGCACGAACCGCCGGGCACGCTCCGGCTCGAGCTGCCCGCAGGCGAGCTCGATCTTCTCCGCCAGATCGCGGCTGACGAGAACGTGCAAGTCGAAGGGCTCGCCGCCAAGCTGCTCGTCGAGGTGCTCCGCAGCCGGGCCTGGTGAAAAGCCGGAGGCGACGTCCGGTCGAACGTACTGGCCAGGATGGGCCCCGACGGCCCCGACGAGCAGACCGAGTCCCCGTTCGAGTACGTCCCCTTTGAGCACCTCTACTCCCGCGCCCTCAGCGACGTGGCGAACCGACGCCTCGACCAGCTCGAACGGAAGGCCGCGGCGCGGGCGCTGGCGTTCCTCTTACGCGAGCGAGTCGTGACAGAGCGCGTCGCCACCGACGTGCTCACTGCGCTCTACAACTCTCTTGATGTGGCGAAGGTCGTGAGGACGCTCCTCCTTGGCCTTCACGACGCCCCCGAGTCCGATGACCGGATGACAATGTGGACCCGACGTACCGCGGAACGCGCCCTCGCAGCTGGGCACGTCCCGTCGTTCGTGGCCGCGTTGAGGATCCTGGTTGGCCTCGGCGACTTCGAGGGCGCCGTGCCCACGAGCTGGCAGGTCGCTCTGCTTCGAGCCGCGGAGGATCCCGATCGCCGCCGCCGAGCCCAAGCCTTCTTGCTCCGCGACGAATACGCCCGCCGGTTCGGGGCCGAGCCTCGGTGGGTTCGCACCGTCCGCGCGCGTCAGCTCATCGAGGCTGTCCGTCGTCCTCGAGATCGTGAGGCGCATGAGCAGTGTCCCTCGACGGTCGGTGACCATACATGACCATTGTGCAGGCCTCACTGCTCGTCCTCTCCCTCGCCACATGCGACGCGAGCGCTTCCGCGAGGTCTGCCTCCGTCTCGCGGGCGACGGAGCTACCCGTGTCGCCACTCGCTGGTCCGAGCGTCTCCGAACTACCGTCGGAGGCTAGGACGAGCGCCTCCGAACCCGCGGCTCCGGAGTGTCCCTCGACAATCCACGTTGCAGGGGAAACCCTCGCGAAATCTTGGCCGTCGTACGTCGGTCGCCGGGTCGCGATCGCGGGGTGCCGAGCCGTCCGCCGGATCGACTTCACCCGAACTCTCATCATCGCCGAGGGCTCCAAGTTCGTCGTGACCGGTCCGCCTGATCTCGTTCCGTGCGCCGGTAGAACGTCGACGTTCAGGGTCATGGGCTCGACAACGGTGGCGCTCGGCGGCCGGGGTAGTCCTTCCCGAGCTCCTGGTCGAAGGTGATGACGAAGGGAGCTGCTCCCGATGACTGAACCCAGTCGGATCGGCGCCTGCCGTGTTTGCGCGCGAGCTCCCGCCTCCTCGAACGACACTCGGGCGTCTGTACCGCGTGCGTGATGAGGTTCGGCCGGCGCTGGTGCGCGATGGCGATCATGGCCCGCGAGAATCCCGTCTTCCGCGCCGAGGTGCAGGCAGAGATCCGGACCCCCGCGGGAAGACGCATCTTTGACACGATGTTCGGCAGCCCCGTGGCCGTCGTCCCGAACGAGGGGCACAGGACGGGTCCTGACGAATGACCACCCAGGACGGCCGCAGACTTTTCACGTCGAGACGTACCCGCGTTCATGGATCTCTCGGCGCTCCTCAGGCATCCGTGCGGCGTCTGCGGTCGGCCGGTGGCCTGGGGAGCTCGGCGGTGTCCTAGCTGCGGCGCGCGCGGCATGCTCATGACCTACGGTCCGGCACACCTTGGCCTTCGGCACTGGCTCGTCGGAGCCGGCATCATCGTCATCCCGTTCGCCGCCGCCGTGTGGGAGGCGCACGGTCGATGACGGAGTCGAGGGGTGTCCGTGATCCCTTGTAAGACCTCGCCGTGTCGCGTCGTGCTGAGCGCGCAGGCGCGTGCTAGGCGCCGCGGAGGTCGTTCGGAAGGAGCGGGAGCGCGTCCGGCTCGTCGAGCGCGTGGCGCGCGGCTCGCTCGAGGCAGTGGGCGGGGTCGACGTCAGCGAGCTTCGCGGACTCGATGAGGGAGTAGAGAACGGCGGCGACCTCGGTGCCGCGGCGGGAGCGCG
>JAGQJA010000599.1 GCA_020430845.1 Myxococcales bacterium | reverse complement strand
GGCCGCGGGGCATCGCGAGCGGCTCGCGGGCGTCGTGGACGTGCTCTTCGTCAAGCCGGACTACTTCGGCACGACGCCGCGCGCGTGCATGGACGGCTGGGCGCGCAGGTTCGTGCACATGGCGCCCGACGGCCGCGTCTTGCCGTGCCACGCCGCGACGAGCCTCCCCGGCCTGGCGTTCGAGAGCGCGCGCGACACGTCGCTCGGCGAGATCTGGCGCACGTCGGCCGCGCTCCAGGCCTTCCGCGGCGAGGCCTGGATGCAGGAGCCGTGCAGATCGTGCGAGCGACGCGCGGTGGACTTCGGCGGGTGCCGGTGCCAGGCCTACGCGCTCACGGGCGATCCGGCTGCGACCGACCCCGCGTGTCACCTCTCTCCTCAGCACGATCTCGTCCGCCGCGCGCGCGAGGCGGCCGCCGCGCCGCCGGTCGACGACGCGGCCCGTCGTTACCTCTACCGCGGGCGATGACGGCGCCGTCGCGGGATCTGCGCGCGCTGGGCGTCGCGTCGGCAGGAGCCTGCGTGGCCGCGCTCTCGACGAGCGTCGTCGCGGTCGCCGCGCCCGTGGTCGCCGCCGACCTGCGCGTGTCGGTGCCGGGCGTCAGCGTGGTGCTCTCGGCGTACCTGCTGGTGGTGAGCTGCCTCTTGCCCCTCGCGGGCAGGCTCGGCGACACCCTCGGCAAGAAACGTGTGTATGTTGCAGGTTTGACCCTGTTTGCCCTCGGCTCTGCGGCGTGCGCGCTCGCGCCGACGCTGGGCGCGCTGGTCGCGGCGCGTGCGCTGCAGGCGACGGGCGCGGCGTGCACGATGGCCGTCGGCCCGGCGATCGTCACGGGCGCGTTCCCGCCGGCCGAACGCGCGCGTGCGCTCGGCGCGCAGCTCACCGCGACGTACCTCGGGCTCACCGCGGGCCCCACGGTGGGCGGGCTCGTCGCGGGCGCGTTCGGGTGGCGCGCGATCTTCGTGGTCGTCGCCGTCGCGGGCGTGTCGGTCGCGGCGCTCGCGTTCGTCACGCTTCCGCGCGTGTCCCCGGCGGCCGGCGCGCGACGCACCGCGCTCGACCTCGGCGGCGCGCTGCTCTTCGCGCTGTCGCTCGGGGCCCTGCTCGGGGCGATGCGCGTGGGGCCGCGTGAGGGATGGGCGAGCCCGCGCGCGCTCGCGGGCATCGCGACGGCCGTCGTCGCGCTCGCGCTCTTTGCGCGGCACGAGGCGAGGCACGAAGCGCCCCTCATCCCGCCGTCGCTCGTGCGGTCACGTCCGCTCGCGCTGGGCGTGCTCGGCGCGCTCTTGCTGTACGCGGTCCTCTTCATCTCGGCGTTCTTGCTGCCGTTCTTCCTGCAGCGCGCGCACGGCATGTCGCCGGGGCGCGCAGGCCTTCTCATGACCGCGCAACCGGCGGCGATGGCGGTGACGGCGCCGCTGTCGGGTGTCATCGCAGACCGCCGAGGCGCGCGCGTGCCCATCGTCGTCGGCATGGTCGTCCTCGCCGCGGGACTGGCGCTCCTCGCGTGGTCCGCCTCGCCCCCGCTCGTGGAGGCGCGCGTCGTCGTCGCCCTCGCCGTGATGGGGGTGGGCGCCGGGCTCTACGTCGCGCCCAACAACGCCGTCATCATGGGCGCGGCGCCGCGCGAGCGACAGGGCATGGCCGCGGCGATCGCGGCGACGGCGCGCAACGTCGGCATGACGCTCGGGATCGCCATCGCGGCGACCGTCGAGGCGCCGCTCGGCTTCCGCGGGGCGCTCGCGCTCGCGGCGGGCGTCGCGTGTGTGGGCGCGCTCCTGGGGGGTGTGGGTCGCGGCGCGCGCGTCCCCTGAGCGATGTCGCGTCGCGGTGCGCGGTCAGCCGTCGTCGACGGCGTCTACGGGGGCGTCGTCGCTCGCGTCCGCGGATGCGTCCTCGGTCGAAGCGTCGATCGACGGCTCGACCGCGGGTCGACACGTGCCGGAGCGGCACACCCCGATCGAGCACGATGTGCCGTCGGCCTTGGACCTCAGCGAGGACCAGCCGCCGTTGCACGTGCCGTCTTGGCACTCGTTGCCCGTCGGAACGTCGCTGTCGTCGACGATCGACGTGGGGGAGCCGTCGCGGCAGACCATCCGCCGGCAGTCCCCGCTGACGCCCGCGAGCGGCCTGTCGCGCGGGCGCGTGTTGCACCGGCCTTGGTCGCAGAAGGCCTCGTTGCACTGCTTGGAGTAGAAGAGGGGCGCGAGCGGTTCGAAGTCGGCGCAGCCGAGGTCGTCGGTGCAGTCTCTGCCGAAGTCTACGAGCGGTCCGAGCGGAGCGAAGCAGGCACCGGTCGCGAGCGCGACGAAGCCGCAGACGAGCGCCGAGCGAAGAGAAGACATGCGCCCGCACGAGCATCGTCCGTGCCACAGCCGCGCCATCGCACAAACGCGCCGGGCCGCCCGGTCGACCCGCGACAATCTCGTCGCGAGGTGTGACTCGGCGGCCCAGCTCGGCGCTCGGGGTGTCAGGTCGCGTCAGCCCGGGACGAGCACCGCGCGGAAGCGGACCTTGTTCTCCATGACGCGCGCGAACGCCTCTTCGACCTTGTCGAACGAGAACTTCTCGACGCGTGGACGCACGCCCGTGAGCTTGCTGAAGCTCATCGTGTCCTCGGAGTCGATCGCGCTTCCGCTGGGCCAGCCCGCGATCGTCTTGCCCGAGAGCAGGGCGAACGGGTTCACCGAGATGGGCTCGTGGGGCGCCGCGACGATGAGGAGCTTGCCGCGCGCCTTGAGCCCGTTCACGGTGCTCGCGATCGCGGCGCTGTGCGGGGCGGTGGCGAGCACGACGTCGGCGCCGCCGAGCTTCTGCAGCCCCTCGTCGGCCGAGACCTTCTTGGTGTCGATGTACTCGTGCGCGCCGAGCTGACGTGCGAGCTCCTCCTTCTCGGGCCCGCTCGACACGGCGACGACACGGAAGCCCATCTTGGCGGCGTACTGCACGCCGAGGTGACCGAGGCCGCCGATGCCTTGTACGGCGACCGTGTCGCCGGGACGGGCTCCGCTGTTGCGGAGGGAGTTGTACGTCGTCACGCCGGCGCAGAGGAGCGGCCCCGCGTCGATCGCGTCGAGCCCGTCGGGGATGCGCGCGACCGACTCCGACGGCACCACGACGTACTCGGCGTAGCCGCCGTCGTGCGAGATGCCGGTGATCTTCGCGTTGGGGCAGTTGAG
>JAGQJA010000598.1 GCA_020430845.1 Myxococcales bacterium | reverse complement strand
CTGAAACTTTTCCTTCGCCATGTCCTGTCTCCCGGTCCTTGTATTGAGAAGTCTTTGCCCGAGGCGCCCGGCTCGGCGGCGGCGCGCCCTGATTACGCGCCTGTTACCTAGCGGTGCCCTTCACCTTCGCCACCACCTCGTCCTGCACGGCCGTGGGAACGGGCGCGTAGTGCGAGAAGTGGAGCGACGACGTCGCGCGCCCCTGCGTGAGAGAGCGGAGGTCGGTCACGTAGCCGAACATCGCGGCCAGCGGGACCTCCGAGTCGATGACCTGCGCGTTGCCGCGCTGGGCCATCCCGTTGATCTTGCCTCGACGAGAGTTGAGGTCGCCGATGACGTCACCCATGTACTGCTCGGGGACGACGACCTCGTTCTTCATGATGGGCTCGAGCAGGTGGAGGCCGGCCTTCTTGGCGCCCTCCTGGAAGCACAGCGAGGCCGCGATCTCGAACGCCGCGGCGCTCGAGTCGACCTCGTGGTAGCTGCCGTCGTACAGGCGGCAGCGCATGTCGACGAGCGGGTAGCCCGCGAGCACGCCGCGCTCCATGGCCTCGCGCACACCCTTCTCGATCGAGGGGATGAACTCCTTGGGGATGACGCCGCCGACGATCGCGTTCTCGAAGACGAAGCCCTCGCCGCGGTCGGCGGGCTCGATCTCCATGAGCACATGGCCGAACTGGCCGCGGCCGCCGGACTGCTTGGCGTACTTGTACTCGCAGGGCACCTTCTTCGAGATCGCCTCGCGGTACGCGACCTCGGGCTTGCCCACGTTGGACTCGACCTTGAACTCGCGGCGCAGGCGGTCGCAGATGATGTCGAGGTGGAGCTCGCCCATCCCGCTGATGATCGTCTGCCCGCTCTCTTCGTCGGTGTGGACGCGGAACGACGGGTCTTCGGTCGCGAGCTTCTGCAGGGCCACGCCGAGCTTCTCGACGTCGACCTTGGTCTTGGGCTCCACGGCGATCGAGATGACCGGCTCGGGGAAGACCATGCGCTCGAGGATGACGGGCTGCTTCTCGTCGCAGAGCGTGTCGCCGGTGCGCGTGTCCTTGAGGCCCACGGCCGCGTAGATGTTGCCGGCGTCGGCCTCGGTGAGCTCCTCGCGCTTGTTGGCGTGCATGCGCAAGATGCGGCCGATGCGCTCGCGCTTACCGCGCGTGGAGTTCATGACCATCGTGCCGCTCGAGATCTTGCCGCTGTACACGCGGAAGAACGTGAGGTTGCCGTGCGGGTCGTTGATGATCTTGAAGGCGTACGCGGCGAACGGGGCGCTGTCGTCGGCCTTGCGCTCGATGATGACCGACGCGTCGTCGACGTCCTCGCCCTTGACCGGCGGGATGTCGAGCGGCGACGGGAGGTAGTTGACCACCGCGTCGAGCATCATCTGGACGCCCTTGTTCTTGAACGCNNGAACGCCGAGCCGCAGAGCACGGGGAAGAACTTGAACGACGTGCAGCCCTTGCGGAGCGCGGCGACGATCTCGGCCTCGGAGATGTCTTCGACCTTGCCCTCGAGGAACTTCTCCATGATGGCTTCGTCGACGTCGGCGCACGCCTCGAGCATCTTCTCGCGGTACTCG
>JAGQJA010000597.1:4053-4253 GCA_020430845.1 Myxococcales bacterium | reverse complement strand
ACGGCGAGCGGCGGCAGCTGCTCGGTCGGGTCGAGCAGGTCGAGCTGCTGCTGGCTGAGCTTCTGGTAGTAGACGGCCGGGTCCTGCGTCGACTCGATGAACGCCTCGACGCGCGCGCGCATCGGGTCGAACTCGTCGCGCACGCCCGTGTAGAGCTGGAGCGACTTGTCGAACGCGCCCGCGCGGAGCAGGAGGTCGGC
>JAGQJA010000597.1:0-3986 GCA_020430845.1 Myxococcales bacterium | reverse complement strand
TGCACGTCGCCGAGGCGCACGTACACCCACGCGAGCTCGTAGAGCATGGTGCCGAACTCGGGCGAGTCGCGGCCGACCTTGGAGTAGGCCTCGCTCGCCGACGTGTAGTTCTCCATCTCGTAGTGGAGGCGACCGATCGCCATCCAGCCGAGATCGATCACGTGCCGGTGCTCTTCGCTGTCGGGCGGGAGATCGGTGAGGGCCTTGAAGACCTCGATGGCCTGCTTGAAGTTGGGCGGGACGGCGCGCTCGCTGCCGTCGGCGCTGGCGGGGCGACCCGTGCCCGCCTGCTTCATCGCGACGAGGCCCTGGAAGTACCGCGCCTGGTGCGCGTGGCGCGCGGTGTTGGGGACCGCCTGCAGCGACGAGCTGGCGTTGGCGTAGTCGCCCTTGAAGTAATACGCCTTGCCCTTGGCGTAGCTGAGCGCCGCGTCGACCTGCGCCGGCGGGATCTCGTTCATCTTGGCGAAGACCTCGTCGAGGCCCTTGATGTCGTTGAGGCGCAGCGACACGTCGACGAGGCGCGCGAGCGCCTTGCCGTAATAAGGGCTGAAGCGCGGCTCACGGCCCTTGTCGACGAGCTGGCGGTAGTCGCGGCGCGCGGAGAGATACTCCTTCGTCGCGAAGAACGTCTCGCCGCGGAGCCAGAGCGCGTCGGGGTACGACGGCGTGCCGGGGAACTCCTCGAGGATCTCGCTGAACACGACGCTCGCGCGCGCGTAGTCCTTGGTGCGGTAGAGGAGCTCGCCGTTGGCGAGTCGCTGCTCGACGCTGTAGCGCTGTCCGCGCGCGCGCTCGACGGCCGACTGGACGCTCGCGCTCTCGCGGTCGACCTGGCTCAGCTCGTTCTGCGCCTGGGCGGCGTCGCCGTCGGCGTCGGCAGCTCTCGCACTGCCGGCGTGCACCGTCGCCGCGAGGGCGAGGGCGACGACGGGCAGGATGCTGCGTCTCACTTGCTGCCTCCGCCGATGCTGATGCTGCCGCCCGCGCTCGCGCCGGGAGCGGGAGCCGCGGCGGGTGCGGCGGCGGGTGCCGCGCCGGACGGAGCGCCGAGCGCGCCGATCTTCTCCTGCCACTCGATCGTCGGACGCTGCTCGAGCGGCGTGGTGACGCCGCCCTTCTCGAGCGCGGTCGCGGTGAGCTGGATGGTCTTGCCCTCGACCGAGGTGAAGGAGTGCGCGCTCTTGACCTCGAACTTGTAGCCGCGGAGGTACGTGAAGACGCCGTAGCCGTTGCCCTGGAAGTTCAGCACCACCTGAACCGTGTGATCGCCCGGGGGGATCGAGCCGTTGAAGATCGGGATCTCCTTCTGGTCGGCGAGCGCGCCCGTGTCGTCCTGCCGGTTGTACTGCGGCGTACCGTCGACGACGAAGAGCGCGCGGGAGAGGCGGAACGCGCTCGACATCTCGTTCTTGAAGAGGACCTCGGCGCGCGAGCCCGCGGCGCCGCCCGACAGGATGGTGTCGCTGAGGAGCGCGAGCCGCGTGTGGCTGCGGCGGATCTGGTCCTTGAGCTCGTCGACGCGCGCCTCGAGGTCGCGCAGGCGCACCGAGTAGGTCGCGCCGTCCATCTTCTCCGGGATGGGGACCGCGGGCCCGGACGAAGCGGGCGCGGCAGCCGAGCCGCTCGCTGCGGGGGCGCCGCTCGCTGCGGGGGCGCCGCTTGCTGCGGGAGCGCCGCTTGCTGCCGGAGCGCCGCTCGCGGCGGGCGTGGCGGGGGCCGGCTTCGCGGGCTGGGCGAATGCGCTCACCGCGATGACGGTCGCGCTGGCCGCGAACAGGAAGGCAAGACCCGTGGCGTTGCGTCGCATGAATGCTCCCTTTTCAAAAACGCCGGTGTGGTGGCCCGGCGAGCCAAAGCGGCATGTCCCCTCAGAGATTTCGCAGAAGGGCCCGACACCGAAAATGCGGTCGAGCCCGACGCGAGGCGCCACGAGTGTAGGCGCGCTGGCCACCGCCTTGCAACGGGGACCAGGGGGGAGCAGGGCACACTCGTACAGGTCCGCGCGCCGGCGCCGCGGCCAGACGGCACATAGGTGGTCAAATGTAGGGAAGCATGCTCGAATTCGGGCACGGCCGGCGCCACCCCCGCTCTCTCGAAAACTTTCGCGTCGCCCGCCCGTCTCAATGAACCAAGGAAATGAGAGCCCTCGTGTTACGGGGGGTAAGCTCCAGCCGCGGCGCACGTGCGCCTCGCCCCTCGGAGCCATGCCCTCATGACGTTGCCCCGTCCCGATCCAGCGGACGAAGTGCTGATGCTGCGGTATCAGCAGGGCGACCGCGCAGCGTTCGCCGCGTTGGTGCGACGACACAGCGGGCCGCTCTACAACTTCGCGCTCCGCCAGATCCGGAGCCCGTCGGTGGCCGAGGACATCGTCCAAGAGGCGTTCGTCCGCGTCGTCAACAACGCGCGCGACTTCAAGCACGAGGCCCGCTTCACCACGTGGGTCTACACGATCACGCGCAACCTCTGCATCGATCACCTGCGCAAGCGCGCGCTCCGCAAGCACCCGTCGCTCGACGAGTCACGTGGCGAGGAAGGCGGGCCGACGTTGGGTGAGCAGACCGCAGACCCGCGCGCGAGCGTCGAGCGCGAGGCGACGGGCACCGAGCTCAAGCTCAGGATCGCGCAGGCGGTCGAGACGCTGCCCGACGAGCAGAAGGAGGTGTTCTTGATGCGCGAGGTCTCCAACCTCCCCTTCAAGGAGATCGCCGAGATCACGGGCGTGCCCGAGAACACGGTCAAGAGCCGCATGCGCTACGCGCTCGAGCGCCTCCAGCAGGCGCTCGCGGAATACGAGGATTATGCCCGTGCGCTGAGGTGAGACGAGACACATATTGTCGGAGAAGTGCCGCGATTCTGCGGCTCGGAGCCTTGAGATGAACTGCGAGAAGTGTGAACCCCTGTTGCTCGACGAGCTCTACGAGGAGCTCGATGAGGTGACGAGCGCCGCCGTACAGCGCCACGTCGCGGGGTGCACCTCGTGCGCGGCGTCGCTCGAGGGCCTGCGCTCCACGCGGAGCGCCGTGAGCCTCCCGCTCGAGCCGCTGCCCGCGGGGCTCGAGGACCGCATCCTGGCGTCGGCCGCCGAGGCGACCAAGGTGGTCTCCATCCAGAGCCGGACGTCGCGCGCCGTCGCGTGGGCGGGGCGTTGGGCGATGCGGCCGCAGACAGCCATGGCGGCCGTCTTCCTCCTCATGATCGGGACGAGCGCGTTCGTGCTGCGCTCGCGCGCGCCCGGCGCTCCGCAAGAGGGCGTCTCGGTCACTGTGCAGGGCAGCCCTGCGCCCGCCGCGTCGGTCGCCTCCGCCGCCGAGGAGAGCAACCTCGACGACAAGGCCGCGCACGGCGCGGTCGTCGCCGCGACCCCTCCTCCTGCTGCGATGCCCGCGGCTGCCGCCACCGCTTCGGCCGTGGCCGCCCCCGAGGCGCTCGCGCTCAACACCAAGGACGAGCGCGCCAAGAAGGCGCCGAGCCTCGACGACGACGCGCTCGGCGGGATCGGCGCGAGCAGGGCCGGCCCCACCAACGCGGGCGTCCCCGGCGGCGCTCCCGCCACCCCCGCGGCCGGCAAGGCCGACCCCGCGCCGCGCGACGGCTTCTCTTCGGCGATGGCCGACTACAACGCGCGACGTTTCCAGCAGGCGACGCAGAAGTTCGAGGGAGAGGCGCAGACCGGCGACAAGAACGCCGCGCTCTGGGCCGCGCGCAGCAGCCGCGAGGGCTCGGGCTGCGCCGCCGCCGTCGCGCGCTTCGACCGCGTCGCCGCTCAGTCGAAGGGCACCGCCGTGGGGCGCAACGCCACGCTCGAGGCGGCGCGCTGCTACCGCGTGCTCGGCAACTACGCGGCCGCGCGTCAGCGGCTCGCGGAGCTCGAGGGCACCGACCTCGCCGTCGCCGCCAAAGAAGAGAAGACCAAGGTCGACACGGTGGCGCGCGCCGCCGACGAGCCGTCGACGCGCGGGAGCGCGCCGGCCGCCGCGGCC
>JAGQJA010000596.1 GCA_020430845.1 Myxococcales bacterium | reverse complement strand
TCCGCTCGTCCGCGACGCGGCCAAGGTCCGCGAGGTCAAACGCGAGACGGCGGAGGTCGCCGACGTCGGCAAGGTCCAGGTGGCCCTCATGGAGCGCGCCGACGCCAAAGGTCGCGGACCGACCGACCCTCGCCCGCTCGGCTTCGCCTGGCGGGTCGGTGACGGGCTCGCGGTCGTCGGGCTCGGCGAGTCGCCGGCCGATCTGCTCAAGCACGCCGCCAAGCCGGGCACGACGATCGGCGAGGACGCGACGCTCAAGGCCGCGCTCGGCGCGGTGCGAGGTGAGGTGACGGCGCTCGTCGTGGTTCAGCCGCTGCTCGACCCGAAGCGCGCCGGCCCGCCGCTGCCCGTCGTCCTAGGTGCCGGACGCAACGGCCCGCGCGGGTGGGTCGAGGTGCTCGTGCCCGACGGCGTGATCCGAGAGATCGCGCGGCGCGAGATCGGCCTCTGACGCTGCGGCGCGGCGGAAGCTCGAGGGCGTGGAGCCCGTCCAGCGCCGGAACGCGCGGAGGAAGCTGCGCACGTGCGCGTAGCCCAGCGTGGCGGCGACGGCGCGCAGCCGCGTCCCCTCACGGACCATCACGCGGGCGCGGGCCTCTCGGGCGCGGTCGAGCTCTCGCTCGAACGTCGTGTGGGCCTGGGTGAGGCGTCGCTGGAGCGTGCGTGTCGAGACGCGGAGGTCGGCGGCGAGCTCGTCGACGGTCGGCTCGCGGTGGTCGAGCGCCAGCGCGAGGCGCGCCTCGAGCTCGCGGAGCATCAAGGCCGGGGGCGGCGCGGGTCTGCGCTCGGCGGCGGCGCACAGCTTGGGGCCGCTGCCGGGCTCGGGCGGGATGGTCTCGAGCGGCGAGCCGCTCGAAGGGGACGGGGGCGGGGGCGTCACGCGAGGCCGCGCGCGCTCTTGGGGAGATCGATAGGCCACGAGCATCAACGGCGGAGCAGGCGAAACGGATCGGGATCGAATGGCGGAGGTCATCGTTTCAGCGTGCGCACCGCGCCGGGCGTCGCCATTTCATGCTCCCTATGGCGGCGATAGCGGGGGCCTAAGGCGCAGCCCGCGCATCGGGCGGAAGCGCGAGCAGCTCGATCTCGCCGAGGAGGTAGGCAGATGTAAGTGTGCGTCGCACCTCGTCGGCGTCGTCGCGTGACACGCGGAAGGTAGGGGAGCGCCGCTGGGCCTCTTCGCGCGCGGAGCGGAGGAGATCCTTGAACGGGACGGGCGCGTCGGCGCGCAGCACCAGCTCGAGCGCGACGAGGCCGGCTCCGAGGGGCGTAGGGTCGGAGGCGGTTGGGCTGGGAACGGTCGCGGTGGAAGCGCGCTCCGGCGTGGGGCGTCGTGGGCGGCGGGGCGCGGCCCACGGCTCGCCGAGGCTCTCGGCGCGGGTACGCGCGCGGCGCGCGGCGGCCGCGGGGACGAAGAGGACGGGGCGGTGGCGCTCGCCGAGCACGTTCAGCTGCGTGATGACGCGGTCGACGGGGCGCGCGAGCAGCGGGCGGAGCGGGGCGAGGCCGGGGACGAGGAGCGACGCGTCGGGCTCGACGCACGTGAGGCCCAGCTCCGCGAGCTGCGCGGCGACGTCGTCGAGCGC
>JAGQJA010000048.1 GCA_020430845.1 Myxococcales bacterium | reverse complement strand
ACGTGCGGCGCGCGGCCGAGCAGCGCGTCGGTGGCGTCCTTGACGTCCTTCACGCGATCGTCGTTGCGGGCCTCGGCCAGGCGCAGCGCCTCGACGTAGTGCCGGTAGGCACGGGCAGCGTCCGTTCCTGCGAACAGGTTGCCGAGGTTGAGGTGCGCGCCCACCGAGGGCTCTGCGGCGAGGCTCGCCTCGAACTCGGCGATCGCGCCCGACGTCTTGCCTTGATCGCGCAGCTTGACCCCGGCCTCGAAGTGCTCGACCGCGCGCGGGTCGGGTCCGTCGGCGCGCGCCAGCGCCGAGGTCGAGAGCACGAGGGCCGCGGCGAGCAGCGCGACGGTCCGGCACGTGAGTGGCTTGTGGGGTCTGCGAGCGTCGGACATGGGGTCAGAGGCGGTTGCTCGCCGCGGGCTTCGGCGGCGGCGGCGGAGGGCGGGAAGGCGTGGACGTCTTTCGCGGCGGCGGCGTCCAGGTCGGGGTCGGCGCGGCGCCCGCGCCCGCGTCGGGGAGCACGGGGATCGAAGGCGGCCGCGCGACGGCGACCGGCGCGTCGGCGGGGCTCGGCGCGATCACCGGTGACGTGCCCGCTCCACCCGGGGCCGCGGGCGCGTCGGCGCTCTGCAGCATCGGCGCCGCGACGGGGTCGGTCGAAGGTCGCCGGAGGCGCACGATGAAGACGGCGAGGGTCGTCGCGAGCAAGATGATCGCCGCGACGCTCACGCCGAGCGCCGCGCTCATCACGACGCGGGTGCGCGTCTCCTTGGGACCGTGCGCACCGCCCGACTGCCACGCGTTGACCGTCTTCGCCTCGTCTGGCTCGACCGGCAGATCGGCGACGCCGAAGCGCGTGGCGTCGTCGCGGGGCGTGGCGCGCGCGGCGGCGGCCGCGACGTTGCGGATGCGCGCGCTGGATCCCGATCGCGCACCGAACGGCTCGAGCGCGTGCGCGAGGTCGGCGACCGACTGGAAGCGCCGCTCGGGATCCTTCTCGAGGCACCGGAGCACGATCGCCTCGAGATCGGGCGGCACCGTGTCGACCACGGTCGACGGCGGCGCCGGCTCGTCCTTGAGCACCATCGCGCAGATCTCGGGCATCGTCGACCCGTCGAACGGCAGGCGGGCCGTGAGCAGCTCGTAGAGGCACACGCCGAGCGCCCATATGTCGGCGCGACCGTCGACGTCCTTGGCCGACTTCATCTGCTCGGGCGACATGTACTGCGGCGATCCGAAGACGGCGCTCGTCTGCGTGAGCGAGACCTCCCCGGCGCTGCCGACCGTCTTGGCGAGGCCGAAGTCGAGCACCTTCACGAGATCGCGCCCGTCGACCGCCCGCGTGAGGAAGAGGTTCTTGAGCTTGACGTCGCGGTGGACGATGCCGAGCGCGTGCGCCTCGGCGATGGCCTCGCTGGCTTGGAGCACGTACTCGACGGCGACGGGCGGCGCGAGCGGCCCGTGCTGCACCACGACGGCGTCGAGATCACGCCCCTCGAGGTACTCCATGACCATGTACGGCTCGCCGCTGCTCAGGCGCCCGACGTCGCTGACGCGCGCCGTGTGAGGGCTCTGGAGCTGGACAGCGGCCCGCGCTTCGCGCATGAAGCGCTCCGTGGCCGCCGGATCCGTCATCGCCTCACGCAACATGAACTTCAGGGCGAAGCGATGCCCGAGGTCGACGTGCCGCGCGGCGACGACGACGCCCATGCCGCCGGCGCCGAGCACCCGTTCGACACGGTACTTGCCCCCGAGCACATCTCCAGGTTGCACCGGAGGAGACCCCACGATGTCGAGCGTAGCATCAGGCACGTCGCTTCTGAGACAGAAAGATGTAGGTACATGAAGGTCACGATCGTGGGTGCAGGTCTGGCGGGGTGCGAGGCGGCGTGGCAGCTCGCCGAGCGCGGCGTCGAGGTCGAGCTCATCGAACAAAAGCCGCTACGCCGCACCCCCGCGCAGACGACGGACGCCATCTGCGAGCTCGTGTGCTCGAACTCGATGCGCGGCGCGGCGCTGTCGAACGCGGTCGGGTTGCTCAAAGAGGAGCTCCGGCGGTCGGGCTCGCTCGTCTTGTCGTCGGCAGACGCGACCCGCGTGCCCGCGGGCGGCGCGCTCGCCGTCGATCGGGAGCGCTTCTCGGCGCACGTGAGCGCGCGGCTCGACGCGCACCCACGCATCACGCGCACGAACGCCGTGGTCGAGGCCCTGCCGCCGTCGTCGCCCGAGGCGCCCGTCGTCCTCGCCACCGGACCGCTCACGGGCGACGAGCTCGCGCGCGATCTCGCCTCGGTCGTCGGCGCGGCGCACCTCGCGTACTACGACGCCATCGCGCCGATCGTCGCGACCGAGAGCATCGACACGTCTCGCGTCTTCCGGCAGTCGCGGTACGGCAAGTCCCTGCCCGGGGGCGGCGACGAGGCCGTCGACGCGGGCGCCGAGGATGGCGGGGACGACGCGTACATCAACTGCCCGTTCGACGAGGCCGAGTACCGCGCGTTCGTGCGCGCCGTCGTCGAGTCCGAGAAGGTCGAGCCGCGGGCGTTCGAGGACGTCCGCTACTTCGAAGGCTGCCTGCCCGTAGAGGTCATGGCGTCGCGCGGCGAGATGACCCTCGCGTTCGGCCCGATGAAGCCGGTCGGCCTCGTCGACCCGCGCACCGGCCGCCGTCCCTTCGCCGTCGTGCAGCTCCGGCAAGAGGACCACGCCGCGACGGCGTACAACCTGGTCGGCTTCCAGTCGCGCATGACGTGGACCGATCAGGGGCGCGTCTTTCGCATGATCCCGGGCCTCGAGCAGGCGGAGTTCCTGCGCTTCGGATCCGTGCACCGCAACACGTTCGTCAACTCACCGCTGCTGCTCACGCCCGAGATGGAGGTGCGCGCCCGGCCGGGTCTGTACCTGGCAGGACAGATCACGGGGGTCGAGGGCTACGTCGAGAGCGCGGCCGGCGGCCTGCTCTGTGGGATCATGCTCGCGCGTCGGCTCGCCGGCGCGTCGGCCGCGCCTCCTCCGCCCACCACGGCGCTCGGCGGGCTCATGACGCACCTGTCGACGCCGCGCGAGAGCTTCCAGCCGTCGAACATCACGTGGGCGTGCATCCCGCCGATCGACGCGCCCGACGCCAGCGGCAAGAAGCGAAAGAAGATCCCGAAGCGGGAGCGCTACGAGGCGCTCGCCGCGCGCGCGCTGGTCGACCTGGCCGCGTGGCACGGCGCGATCGGCGTCTCTCGCCCCGACGCGTGACGCCGACGGCATCCTCGGCGGCGCGTGGCACAGTCCGGCGCAGGCACATGGGCCCCGATAAACATCATGATATCCAGCCATTGCACGCGTCGTGCGGGGCGGCACAGAAGGTGCGATGGCGAGCGGCATGTCGCCCCGAAGCCTCCTCTCCTCCGCGCTTGTCCTGACCGCCTGGGCCGTCGTCGGTTGCAGCGGGTCGAGCGCGTCCGTGCCCGACCCCACGCAGCCCGTCGACCCGACCGAGCCGACGTGCGGGGTCGACGCCCAGGGACGCGCGCCGGCGCCGAGCTGCGACGCGACGTCCGATCTGCAGCTCGCGCGAGACGAGGCGTGCCCGGCCGGCGCGACGTGCTACTCGCGCGCGCGCTGCGGCGCCACGATCCTCTGCGCCACGTACCAACAGGTGCAATGCGCAGCCGTGCCCACCTGCGATCGCGACGACCGAGAGGTGGCCCAGTGCCCGGCCGACGCGGCCTGTTACACGCGCGCGATGTGCGGCGCGACGATCCTGTGCGCGAAGCAGGACACCTGCGCCGCCGTCCCCGCGTGCGACGCCGGCGACAAGCCCGTCCCGGGCCCGAGCGACTGCCTGCTCGACAACGCGGCCTGCTACTCGCGCGCCGCCTGTGGCGTCACCATCTGGTGCACGGGCCCGCGCAACGGCTGAGCGTCGCCGGATTCGAGCGAAGCGCGGCGCGACTCAGGTGAACAGCGTCGAGGCGTCCGCCGCGGGCACGAGCCCAAGGGCGTATGCGCGTCGGGCGATCTCGGCGACGGTCGACGCGAGCGGGTCTGTGGTGAAGTCGACGCGCGCGAGCGCCTCGTCGTACGCCGCCCGCGGCCCCGGGCTGACGCCGAGCGACGCGAGGGCCGCGAAGCTCTCGGCCGCCACCGCGGCCGGCTCGCGCGCGGCGCGGGAGACGTGCGCGCCGAGGACCTCGCGGGCGCGTCCGACGTCGCGCCGCTCGGCCGCGTGCCGCCCGCAGACCAAGAGGGCCGTCGCGAACCGTCCGCCCGGCCAGAGCGTTCGCTCGTCGACGAGGCGCGTGCCGCCTGCGTGCACGGCGCGCGTGGCCCACGGTTCGGCGAGCCACGCCGCGGCGAGGTGGCGCCGGCCGAGCTCGAGCACGGCGACCGACGCCGGGAGCACGTCGACCGAGACGCCGTCTCGCGTGCGCGCCACGGGCAGCGACGCCTGCGCGCACGCGTGGCGCAGCGAGATGTCCTGCGTCGAGCCCACCTGAGTGACGGCCACACGCAGGCCCCGGAGGTCGGTGATCGTGCGCACGGCCGAGCCCGGTGCCGTCACGAGCGACGCTCCGCCCGACGAGACGCCCGAGAGCACCGCGAGAGGCGCGCGGCGACCGCGACGTGCGTGATGGATGACGAGCGGCCCAGGGCCGAGCACGCCCACGTCGACGGCGCCGCTCACGAGCGCCTCCATCACGCGAGGGCCCGACCGGAAGAGCCGGACCTCGAGTTGGGCGGGGGCGAGCGCGCGGGCGAGCTCTCCCGATCCGATCGCCGCGAGCACGGGCGCGTGGGTCACGTTCGCGAGCGCGCCCACGGTGAGCGTCGCGCCCGCGCCTCTGCGGCACGCGGGCGTCGCGACGAGCGAAGACAGCGCCACGCCGAGAGCCCCGCGCGACAGCTCCCGCCGACCGAGCGTCGTCACCGCGCCGCGTCCGTCGCGCGCGTCGTGTGCAGACCGCACTCGGTCTTCTGTCCCCAAGCCCAGCGCCCTGCGCGCGGGTCCTCACCGTCGGCCACCGCGCGCGTGCACGGCGCGCAGCCGATCGAGAGGTAGCGGCGCGCCGTGAGCGGGTGATCGGGCAGATCGTGCGCGAGCATGTACGCGCGCACGTCGTCGTCGCTGAAGTCGGCGAGCGGATGAACGCGCACCAGGTGACCATCGCGCTCGAGGATGGCGACCTCGCGTCGGGTGGACGCCTGCACGCGACGCAGCCCCGACACCCACCCGCGGGCGCTCGCGCGCAAGGGCTCGAGGGGGGCGACCTTGTTCACGGCGCAGCAGCCGTCGGGGTCCGTGCGCTGGACGTCGGCCCCGCGCTCGGCCAAGAACGCGTCGCGAGTCGTCGTCGGCGACAGGACGCGCACGGCGAGCGAGAGGCGAGAGGCGAGCGCGTCGCGATAAGCGAGCGTCTCGGGAAAGTGGAAGCCCGTGTCGAGGAAGACCACGGGCCGCCCGCCCCCGACCTCGCTCCAGAGGTGCAGCAGCGCGGCGCTCGAGGCGCCGAACGACGACGTGAAGAGCAGCTCGTCGCCGAAGGCCTCGACGGCGAAGGCGAGCCGCTCCCTCGCCGACGCGCGCTCGAGCCGCAAGGACGCCTGCTCGAGGTCGACGGCGTTCACGCGGCGCACTCGCCGGTGCCCGTCTGCACCAAGAACCCGGACGTCTCGCCGATGTCGGCGCCCTCGTCCGCGCGCGGGGCTGCGGTCACGATCTCGCCGAGCGCAGCCACGGCGCGTTTGGCGTCGAGCCGCGCGAAGAACGCGCGCGGCCGCTCACCGTCGGCGCGCTCGGACTGGTAGAGCTCGAAGAGCCTCACCACGGCGTCGGGCACGCGACGCGCGATGATCTTCACCGCCTGGCGACCGAACGTGGCGCCCGACGCGTCGACGCCCCCGCCGAGATGGAGCTGGTACACGGGCACGGTGTCGGCGCCCACGTGCTTCGCGCCGCCGTGGAAGCCCAGGTCGGCGATGTGGTGCTGCCCGCACGAGTTTGGACAGCCGCTGACCTTGATGACCGTGTCTCGGATCGCGTCGAGCCGCTCGATGCTCTCGGCCTCGAGTCGCTCGGTGATCGCGCGCGCGAGCGAGCGCGACGACGTGACGGCGAGCGCGCAGGTGTCGGCGCCCTGACACGACGTGACGTCGCGCGCCGTGTGGATGTCGGGGCGGGTGAGCCCGTGCGCCGACAGCTCGCGGTACACGGCCGGCAGCGCGGTGCGGTGGATCCACGGCACGAGCACGTTCTGGTCGATCGTCAGCCGCGCGGTGCCGTCGCCGTACGTCTCGGCGACCCGACCGATGGCGCGGAGCTGGTCGCTCGTCGCGTCCCCCAGGTCGAGCCGCACGTACACAGACGTGTGCTCTGGGTCTGCGTGGGAGAGCACGTTCGAGGCCCGCCACGCCAGGTAGCCGGCCGGCCTGGGCTCGGCGCTCCCGCCCGAGACAGGCGCGCCGGGCGCTCCGGCCGCGTGCGTGGGGAGCGCCAGCTCGAGGGCGGCCTCGGCGTCGACCTCGCGCTTGACCTCGCGGTAGGCGGCGACGAATCCGTCCACGCCGAGCTTCTTGCGGACGTACTTGAGCCGCGCGCGCTGTCGGTTCTCGCGGTTGCCGAGGCGATGGAACATACGCAGAACGGCCTCGGACACGCGCCCGAGCTCCGCCGCGTGAACCCACTCTTCGAGCACGAGCGCCGACGCGGGAGACGACGAGAGCCCCCCGGCCGCGAGCACGCGAAAGCCCCGCGCGCCGTCGCGGATCTCGGCGACGAGCCCGAGATCGTGGATCGCCGCCTTGGCGCAGTCGTCGGCGCAGCAGCTGAGCGCGATCTTGAACTTGCGCGGCAGCGACGCCGCGAGCTCGTGCCGCAAGAAGTGGCGTGTGAGCGCCTCGGCGTACGGCGTGACGTCGAACGCCGCCGTCGGGCACACCTCGCTGTGCTCGTGGGCCGTGATCGAGCGGACAGAGTTGCCGCAGGCCTCGCGCGTGGTGAGGCCCGCCTCGTCGAGCCGGTGCATGGCCGACTCGACCTCCGCCATCTGCAAGAAGTGGAACTGCACGTTCTGACGCGTCGTGACGTGCCCGAAGCCGCGCGAGAAGCGGTCGGCCACGTCCGCGAGCGCGTCGAGGCCACGCCGGTCGAGACGCCCGAAGGGGATCTTGACGCGGAGCATCTGCGCGCCTTCTTGGCGCTGCCCGTACACGCCTCGGACGAGCCGGAACGCGCGGAACTCGTCCGAAGAGAGGGCGCCGCGCTCGAACGCCTCGAGCTTGTCGACGAACTCTTGGATGTCGGCCGGGTCGGAGAACCGCGGCAATAGCGCTGCGCCCATGTGCGTGCTCAGCTCGCGTGCGCCGCGTCTCGGCGCGCGACGTCGAGGTAACCCTTGGCGACGAGCGCGACGCGGACACGCTCGACCGCCTCGTCGACCGTGAGCACGCTCGTGTCGAGCGCGAGCTCGGGGGCGTCGGGCGGCTCGTACGGGTCGCTGATGCCCGTGAACTGGGCGATCTCGCCCGCGATGGCCTTCTTGTAGAGGCCCTTGGTGTCGCGCGCGACGCACTCCGAGAGCGGCGGCGCCACGTGCACCTCGACGAAGTCGCCGATGAGCGCCCGCGCGCTGTCTCGCGTCTCCTTGTAGGGTGAGATGGCCGCGACGAGGACCGTCACGCCGTTGCGCGCGAGCAGGTGCGCCACGAAGGCGATGCGCGCGATGTTGGTGTCGCGATCCTCCCGCGAGAAGCCGAGGCCCTTGGAGAGGTGGGTCCGCACGACGTCGCCGTCGAGCACCTCGACCTTCTTTCCCGCCGCGCGGAGCTTGGGCACGAGCGCGTCGGCGATCGTCGACTTGCCCGCTCCGCTGAGCCCCGTGAACCACACGACGACGCCTTTGTCCTTGCTGCTCATGACGACTCCTTCGCTCGGTACGCCTCGATCAAGATCCGCGACACTTCGGGTCGCGTGTACTCTGCAGGTAGCGGCTCGCCGCTCGCCAGGATCTCCCTCACGCGCGTGCCCGAGAGCGTGAGCCGCTCGCCGGCCTCGTGCGGGCACGTCTTGGGCGAGGCGACCTGCCCGCAACCCTTGCAGTAGAAGCTGTGCTCGAACTTCACCGGCGTGATCGCGAGGTCACCCGGCGAGAGCTCGTCGAACGCGAGCTGCGCGTCGTACGTGCCGTAGTAGTTGCCCACGCCCGCGTGGTCGCGGCCCACGATGAAATGCGAGAACCCGTAGTTCTGCCGCGCGATCGCGTGCAGGAGCGCCTCGCGGGGCCCGGCGTAGCGCATCGCGAACGGAAAGACGGTGAGGAGCGTGCGTGACGGCGGAAAGTACCCGTCGAGGATGGCCTCGTAGCAGCGCACGCGCACGGCGGCGGGCACGTCGTCGCTCTTGGTCTCGCCGACGAGGGGGTGCACCACCAGGCCGTCGACGGTCTCGAGCGCGCAGCGCAGCAGGTACTCGTGCGCGCGGTGGATCGGGTTGCGCGTCTGGAACGCGACCGTGGTGCGCCAGCCGCGCTCGCGGATGAGCGCGCGGACCTCGGCGGGATCGCGCGTGTGGGCCGGGAAGGCGCGGGGCACCGTGCGGCGCGCGAGGGTGATCGCGCCGCCCACGCCCACCTCGTCCTTGTGCGAGAAGAGCCACGCGACCCCAGGATGAGCGGCGTCCTTGGTGCGATAGACCTCGCTCGCCTCGGCGTCGCGATCCACCTCGAACACGCTCGAGACGTCGATGACGCCGACGATGTCGCCCTCGTGCACGAGCGCCGCGCGCTTGCCCTCGGCCACGCCCGCGAGCTCGGAGCGGGGCGCGGTCAGCGTGACCGGGATGGGGAAGAGCGTGCCCGAGGCGAGCCTGCGGTCGTGCACGCTCGCGCGGTAGTCGTCGCGGCCCATGAAGCCCGTGAGGGGAGACAGGCCGCCGGTGGCGATGAGCTCGGCGTCGGCGGCGGTGCGCGCGTCGAGGGCGATGCGGGGGAGCCCGCGCGCGGAGGCGAGCAGGTCGTCGGCCGCCGCGCCCTCCAAGAGGCGCGACACGAGCGGACCGCCGCCGTGAACGGGTACGTCGCCGTGGACGCGTGATAGGCTCGGGCTCGCGGGGAGATTCGTTTCAGTAGCCATGTGTCCACTCTAATGGAGGCTCGGGTGGCGTCGCGCAAGAGCAAAAAGTCGGAGAGCGTCGAACGTGACGATAGCGGGCGTCGGGCCGAGCGCGACACCCCGCCGGGCGACGACCTCGGCGCGGCCGAGCTGGGGCGGCGCGTGGCCGAGAACCTGCGCCATCGACGGAAGGCCCGGGGCATGTCGCTCGACGATCTCGCGCAGAGCTCGGGCGTCAGCCGCGCGGCGCTCTCGCAGATCGAGACGTGCAAGACCAACCCCACGGTGGGGCTGCTCTGGAAGATCGCCGTCGGTCTGGGCGTGCCGTTCGCCGAGCTGCTCGGCGAGCCGCGGCCCGGCGCGACCATCCTGCGGCGAGGCGAGGCGCGCGTGCTCCGGTCGCTCGACGGCAAGCTCGAGAGCCGTCCGCTCACGCCCGCGGGCGCGTCTCCCATGGTGGAGATCTACGAGCTGCGCCTCGCGGCCCGGGCGCGCCACGAGTCGGAGGCGCACGCGGCGGGCACGCACGAGCTCGTCATGGTGCTGAGCGGCAACCTCAAGCTCCACGTCGACGGCGAGGCGCACGAGCTCGCCGCAGGCGACACCATCTTCTTCGACGCCGACCGTGAGCACGTCTACGAGAACCCCGGGGCGTCCGAGGCCCGCTACCACAACGTCATCATCTACGAGCGCTGAGCACGGGCCCGCGCCCGCCAGGGTCTTGCGCGCGCCCAAACCTTCACTATAGTGAAGGCATGTTCGCTGCCGCGCGACGGCGCCTCTTCCCGTGGACGGCCGCGCCCTCGCGCGCGCGCTCGTCGGCGCCGATCCCGCGCGATCGCTGGGCTTCTGCGACCGTTTTCGCGTCGCTCCAGGGCGTGAGCGTCGCCTACGACGACGGCCGGCGCGCCGTGCTCGAAGACCTGTCCCTCGACATCCCGCGGGGCAGCGTGACGTGCCTCGTGGGCCCTTCGGGGGGCGGAAAGTCTACGATCCTGAACTTGGTGGCGGGACTCACGCGGCCGACGCGCGGGGCCGTGCGGAGCGACGTGGCCGCCGGGAGCCGGGTAGGGGTCGTCTTCCAGGAGGCCGGGCTGATGCCCTGGCTGACGCTCCTCGACAACGTGGCCTTTCCCCTCGCGCTCGCGGGCGTCGACCGGACGGAGCGCCGCGAGCGCGCCGCCGAGATGCTCCGCACAGTGCACCTGCTGCGCTTCCGCGACGCGTTCCCGCACGAGCTGTCGGGCGGGATGCAGCAGCGCGGGGCCCTCGCGCGCGCGCTCGTGACCGATCCGCCCGCGATCCTCTTCGACGAGCCGTTCGCGGCCCTGGACGCCGAGATGCGCGCCCTCCTGCAGGACGAGGTCGAGCGGGTCTTCCTCGCGTCGCGCAAGACGCTGCTCTTCGTCACGCACGACGTGTCCGAGGCCGTTCGGTTGGGCGATCGCGTCGTGGTGCTCGGCGCGCGGCCCGCGCGGGTGCTCGAGACCGTCCACGTCGACGCGCCCCGGCCTCGCGCCGCGAGCGACGCCGCCGTGCTGCGCGCCGTGCGCGAGGTGACGGCCCACATCAAGGCCGAGGTCGACAAGATCAAGAGAGAGGAGGCCGACGATGGATGGTGCGCTTCGCAAGGCGACGCCGCTGCTGATCCTCGCCGCCATCTGGGCCGCGGCATCTAGGGGCCTCGACAGTCCCATGTTCCCGTCGCCCATCGACGTGGGCGCGGCGCTCGCGCGGGCGGCCGCGTCCGGGGAGCTACCCCGCGCCGTGGCGCGGACGGGCCTGCGGCTCGTGGTCGGCTACGCGGTGGCGCTCGCCGTGGGCGTCTGCCTCGGCGTCGTGCTCGCGCGCGCGCCTCGGCTCCGACGCGCGATCGCGCCGCTGCTCCACGGCCTCTCGGGCGTCCCCTCGGTGTGCTGGCTGCCGCTCTCGGTGCTCTGGTTCGGGCTCTCGGAGGCCGCCATCCAGGTGGTGGTGGTCGTCGGCGCCGCGCTGCCGATCGCGAGCGCGACCGAGGCCGCCGTGCGTCAAGTTCCGCCCATCGTCGACCGCGCGGCGCGCGCGATGGGCGCCCGGGGGCCTTCGCTCCTGTTTCGCGTGCTCCTGCCCGCGGCCATGCCGGGCATCACCTCGGGGGCGCGGCTCGGGTGGACCTTCGCCCTGCGATCGCTCATGGCCGGCGAGCTGCTCTTCGTGAGCGGCGGCCTGGGGCAGCTGCTCGAGGCGGGGCGGGACCTGGGCGACGCGGCGCTGGTGCTGGGCGTGGTCGTGGTGATCGTGGCTCTCGGGCGCGCGGTCGAGACGACGGTGTTCGGTCGGGTCGACCGCGCGGTGGCCCGCCGCTGGGGCACGGTGGCCGCGTGACGTGGGCACGTGAAAGACAAGAGGCTTGTTCATGATTACAGAGGCATCGGGGAGAGACCTGTCGGACAGCGGCGTGCGCACGCGCGCGCGGGGCAAGGTGTGGCTCGTCGGTGCGGGCCCCGGAGATCCGGATCTGCTGACCGTGCGCGCCCTTCGCCTCGTGCAATCGGCGCGCGTGCTCGCGCTCGACCTCTTGGTGCCCGACACGATCGCGTCGCTCGCGCCGGCGACGGCCGAACGCCTCGTCGTCGGTCGGCGTCTCGGTCGCCCGCCGGTCGGGGCGACGCCGGGCGCCGCGATCCACCCCGAGATCGTCGAGCGCGCCCTCGCCGGCATCGACGTGGTGCGCCTCAAGGGCGGCGATCCGATGGTGTTCGGTCGCGGCGGCGAAGAGGCCGAGGAGCTCGACGCGCTCGGCATTCCCTTCGAGATCGTGCCCGGCGTGACGGCGGCGCTCGGCGCGGCCTCGAGCGTCGGCGTGCCGCTCACCCACCGCGACGCGTCGTCGTCGGTGACGTTCGTGACCGCGCGGCTCCGAGACGGCGCCCAGAACGGAGACGCGGACCTCGCGGCGCGCGTGCCGCGCGAGGGGACGGTGGTGCTCTACATGGGCCTCGGCGTCGCTCGTGAGCTGTCGTCGGCGCTCGTGCGGATCGGGCGCCCGGCGTCGACCCCGTGCGCCGTGGTCTCCCACGCCACCCTCGCGACGGAGCGCGCCGTGTTCGGGACGCTCGCCGACATCGCCGCCAAGGCCGAGGCCGCCGAGCTAGCCCCGCCCGCGCTGCTCGTCGTCGGGGACGTCGTCGACCGGCGCGTCGTCTCGGCGGCTCTCGGCGCCCAGGGCGCGGAGCAGCGCCGGGAAGCGCGCTGACATGGGCGTCCCGTCGCGCTTCCACGCCTCGCGGAGCGCCTTGGCCGCCTCGACCCACGAAGCCGGCGGCAGCGCCGCCTCGAAGACCTCGCGCATCAACCGCGTGAGCGCGGGCGCCTCGCCCGACGACGACATCGCGACGACCACGGGCGGCCGGCGGAGCACCGACCCGAAGTAGGCCGACGCGTTCGAAGGGTCGTCGACCGCGACGCAGAAGACGCGCGCCGCGTCGCACGCCGCGGCCACCCCGCGCTGCACGTCGGTGTCGCCCGTGCACGCGACGACGAGCCACGCGCCGTCGACGTCCCCGCGCTCGAACGCGCGCTCGACGAGGCGCAGGCGACCTTGGCGCGCGGCCTCGGCGATGGGCGGGGCGACCGCGGGCGACACGACCGTCACCACGGCCCCGACGCCGAGCAGCTCCTCGACCTTGCGCGACGCGATCTCGCCGGCCCCGACCACGAGCACCGCGCGGCCTCCGAGCTTGAGGAAGAGCGGGAGCAGCGAGCTCACGAGGCCTCCGCCGCGTCGGTCAGCTCTCGGTATATGTAAGATACATGTGCTTCGTCGAGCCGGGCGCGCGCCGTCCGCACCGCGCGCTCTCCGATGTCGCAGCCCGCGAAGCGACGCCCCGCGGCCGCCGCCGCCACGAGCGTGGTGCCCGATCCGAAGCACGGGTCGACGACCAAGCCGCCCGGCCGCGACGAGGCGCGGACGATGCGGTCCAGCAGCTTGAGGGGCTTCTGCGTGGGGTAGCCGGTGGTCTCGCGACGCAGCGGCGTGTTGGCGACCATGGCGGGGCAATCGGTCCACACGGTGCCGATCGCGCGCCCGACGTCCGCGTAGTAGCGGTACGTCTTTCCGCCCACGGTGCGGTCGCGGTAACGCCGCCCGTCGGCGTCGACCTGCTTGAAGTGCATGGCTTGGCTCGTGTCGGCGTATGGCTCGCGGAGCGCCGGATCGCTGTGGTTCCACACGGGATCTCGCCCGCGTGCATAGAGGAGCAGCGTCTGATGCGCGAGCCCCGGGCCGCGTCGCGCCTTGCTGCCGTTGCCGGGCGCCCAGATCACCTCTCCCAGGAAGCGCGCGCGACCGAAGACGCGGTCACACGCGACCTTGGCGTCGTGCACCGCGCGGGCGTCGAGGTGCAGCCACAGCGTGCCGTGGTCGGCGAGGAGCTCGCG
This sequence comes from Myxococcales bacterium, assembly GCA_020430845.1. Classification (GTDB taxonomy): domain Bacteria; phylum Myxococcota_A; class Polyangia; order Polyangiales; family Polyangiaceae; genus Labilithrix. The sequence continues at coordinate 27,581 of JAGQJA010000048.1, read as the reverse complement.
CAGCGCGACGACGCGCGCGGTGAGCCACGCGAGATACGCCTCGAGCGACGGCCAGAGATCGTCGTACGCCACGGGCCCGCGCGCGCGAGACCGTGGGCCGCCCGGTTCCTCGGCGCGCGCCGCGAACCGCTTGGAGATGCCGAACGGCGGGTCCATGTAGATCACGTCGGCCGCGCCGGCGCCGACGATCGCGCCGAGCCCCAGCATGTCTCCGCGGGCGACGACGTCGTCGGCCCGCGCCGCCTCACTCCGCCGCATGCCGCTCTGCGTGCGCCGACGCCTCGGGCGCCCCGATCGGAGAGAGGATGGCGAAGAGGAGCTCCTCGGTCGACGGTGGCGCGGTCGGGGTCGCCGCGTCGAGCTCGGCGATCCAGCGGCGCACGGGGCCGGTGTGCTCGCACCCGAGCGCCTGCTCCTCGGGCGTGCACGCGGTGCGCACGTGGAGGTGGTCGTCGTGCACGCCGCCGGGACGCGGCTGGAGCAGGATCTCCGACGCACGAAGCAACGTCTCGCCCGATTCGCCACGCGCGCGCGCCCACTCGAGCAGGATCGCCTCGAGGTTCGTGCTGGCGAACGCCCACTGCACGCGCGCCGCGTCGTCCTCGACGAGCGCCTTGACGAGCAGCCACGTGCGCTCGACGTCCAGGCGCAGCCACCGCTTGCCAGCCTCGTCGTACGCGAGGCCGTCGGCCCCGACGTGGATGAAGCCCGGGCTCTGCACGGGCGCGCCCTCGAGCGTGGTCATGTAGAGCAAGAGGTCGACGTCGCGCCCGGTCCGATGCGAGAGGTGCGGAAGGAGGCGGCCACCGCGGCGCACGGAAAGATCGCCGATCGACAGCGTGCCGCCGGGCCGCTGGGACTCGACCTTGCGGGCCGCGCGCTCGATGGCGTCGACGAAGCGGGGAAGGCCCCAGTGCCGATCGTCTCCGCGGAGCCAGACCCACCCCGGGCCGCGCCTCGGCAGCTCGCGGCCGCCGGCGAGCACACCGCCGTGGGGCACGCCGACCGAGCCGCCCACACCGGGATGCACGGGGGAGGGCGCGCGGGCGCAGCCCAATCCCGTCACGCAGAGCAGCGTGACGAGCGCCGCGCGTCGCGCCACGGAGCGGAGCAGGGGGCCCATTCCCTTCCTCTACCCGATGGGAGCCGGTTTGCCCAAGTGTCCCGCGGGGCCGCAACGTCGCGATGACGCGCCGATGCCGCGGCGCGTAGGTCGATTGTCCTCCGAAGTCGCTTGCGCGCGCTCGCGCGGGGGGTAGACGATGCGAGCCCTGGGAAGGAGGGGGTGCCCCGATGATGTTCAACGGTCCGGAGCTTCGATTCTCACGTCCCGAAGACCCCACCGCGCGAGCCCTTCGGCTCGCGCGCGAAATCGAAGAGCTCCTCGAGCACACCGTCAGCGTGCCCGGGCGGGCCCAGACGGGTCAGGCCGCTCAGTCCGGCTCACTGCGCATGGCCCGCGCGGTCGCGGCGAGCCTCGTCGACGAGCTCGAGCAGGTCACCCGCGGGGGCCGTCAGAGCGACGGCAACGTCCGCAGCGCCTGAACGACCCGCCCGCGCCAGGCGCCTCGCTCAGGTGAGGTACGAGGCGATGCGTGACTCGACGGTGCCCACGGTCTCGGGCGTGTCGTACGAGTCGGGCAGGGCGAGCTTTCCGTCGCGGCGCGCGAGGCTGCCCAGGTCGACGAACGCGTGGAAGGCGTTGTCGATGACGGGGCGGCTCACGCTCTCGCGCAGCTCGATCTCGCCGCTGAGGAACATGCGCTCGCCGACGCCGATCGCCCGCTTGGCGAGGTCCTTGGGCGCGAGCGGCCCCTTGAGGAGCGTCACGAGCGAGCGCGCCGCGACGCGGTAGCCCTCGAGGAACGACCTCAGCACGCGGGCGTAGAGCAGCGCGGCCTCGCGCCCGTCCCCCGCGCCGGGGAGGCTCGCCGTCCGGTGCTCGTCCGCCCCTTCGGTCACGATCTCGCCGTCCTGCTCCATCTGCGCGCACGTCTCGGCGAAGATCTGTTCGAAGGGCGCGTCGGCGCGGAACTGGAACTCGTGCTTGAAGAGCCGGCTCAGCGCGAGCACCCGGTCGCGCAGCATGGGCATCGGCATCGGCCCGTCGCGCTCGGCGGGCGCGAGCGCCGTGATGACCGTCGCGCGCGACACGAAGAACTGCACGACGAGGTTCTTGGGGATGTCGAGCGACAGCCGCCCCTCGTCGGGCACCACGTAGATGGCGTCGAGGCCGGGCCGCGCCGAGCGAGAGCGGTCGCCCACGGGCGCGCCCGGCGCGTGGCATTCGATGTGTCCTGCGCGCACGAAGAGATCGCACGCCTCGCGGATCGCCTCGCTGCGGATCGTCAGGGGATCGCCGCCCGCGTCGAGCGACGGCGTGAACCGGGCGCCCTCGCGCGCGAGCAGGCGCGCGATGCGCTCGCACACCTGCATGAGGTCGACGTGCGAGATGCCGCGCCGCCCGTGCGTGAGGAGCGCCGTGGCCGCGAGGGCGCTCGGCGTCACGGCCGTCACGCGGTTGATCTCGTTCATCACGCGATACGCCAGGCGGCTCACGAGCGCGCGCCGCTTGGCGGGCGACAGCTTGGCCGCGCCGTTCGTCTCCGAGGCCGGGTCGATCTCGCGCAGCACGTCCTCGAGCGTCAGCGGCTCTCCGAACTGCACGTTGAGCTTGCCGTACCTCCCCACCGCGGCCGTCTGCGCGGCGCCGAGCAGCCCGCGCACGTCCTCGGACTGCTTCTCGCCGCCCGTGACCTCCCGCACGTACGCCCGCTCCTCGACGATGCGCTCGTAGCCGATCGAGATCGGGCAGAAGTAGACCTTGCGCCCCGAGTCGGACATCGAGCCCAGCACGGCGTCGACGACGATCGAGAGCAATCCGAGCTTGGGCGCGAGCAGCTTGCCCGTGCGCGAGCGCCCGCCTTCGAGGAAGAACTCGAGCGGCCAGCCGTCTTTGAGCAGGCGCCGCATGTACGCGTCGACGACGGCCCCGTAGAGGCGGTCGCCGCGGAAGCTGCGTCGGATGAAGAACGCGCCGGCGCGGCGCAACACCGGGCCGAGCGGGAAGAACGCGAGGTTGTCGCCGGCCGCGACGAGCGGCACGGGCATGTTCGCCCGGTGGAAGAGGCGCGAGAGAATAATGTAGTCTACATGTGACTTGTGGCTCGGTAGCAGCACCAGCGAGCCGTCCTTGGACGCCTCACGGAGCCGCGCGAGCCCGGCCTGGTCGACCTCGACGCCCGAGTACATGCGCGCCACGGTCGCGTCGAACGCGGCGTCGAGCGCCGTCAGCGCGTTGGGGTCGACGAGCGCCTCCATGTCGCGCAGCATCGAGAGCGCCCGCACAGTGAGCACCTTGCGCTCGGCCGTGCCCTCGCCGGCGAGGTCGCGGATGACCTTCTGCAGGCGCGCGCTGCGCACCACCTGATCGCGCATGCGGTCGGCGGGCTTCTTGGTGGGACCGATCACCGAGCGGCGCTCGCGCTCGAGGCGGCGCAACAAGACGTAGGTGAGCCGTCGCACGACGCGCGCGTCGTCGTCGGGATCGCGGCTACCGGTGCTCTCCTGGGCGAGGAACGCGCCGAGGTCGACGGGCTCGCCGGCGCGGAGCGACACGTGCCGGTAGTTCATCAAGAACTGCGCGACCGTGCGGATCTTGCCGGGCCACTCGCGCGGTCCGAACACCGCGTCGACGGGGCTCCGCTCGGCCTGGTCGGGCCGCCGCGACCACACGAACACCTGCGGCACGAGGAGGATGGGGCGCTCGGCGGCGCGCTGGGCCTCGAGCAGCTCGCGCAAGAACGCGTCGCCCTCGATGCGGCCTCGCGTGGGGAGCTGGCGTGAGGCCGCGCGGCCCCGGTAGAGCGGTGCGGGCTCGAGCGCCGTGGGCGGTCGCTTGAGGAAGAGGGCCGCCGATGCGCCTGCGTCGAGCGCGGTGCGCAGGCGCGCGACGTCGTCGAGCTCGGAGCGCGGCGCGAGCGCACGGAGCCAGCCGCGCCCCATCGGCTCGAGGATCCACAGGCCCAGATCGTTCGCGAAGCGCACCTCGGGCAGGCCGTGTCGCTTCGTGAGGTGATCGAGCGCCAAGAAGTCGACGAACGAGAGGTTGCGCAGCACGTACACGACGGTGCCGCGCCGGTCGGCCTCGCGCACGCGAGCGACCCACGCCTCGTCGATCTCGATGTGATCGAAGAAGCGCGCGTACATCCACGCCAGCGCAGGGTTCGGCTCGTACGAGCGCGGCGCCTCGCCGGCCATCGGGCTCAGCCGCCTCCGAACGTCCGCTGCACGACGGCCACGATGCGCTTGGCGGTGTCGGAGCCGAAGCCGGCCTTGTTCCCGTGGGGCCAGTTGTAGTTGAACATCTGCGTGCGCTCGCACGAGAGCGAGACGAGCACGTCGGCCGGGGGAGAGCCGCCCGCGCCGCCGCCGATGGCGAAGCCGAACTCGGCGTACATGCAGTTGCTGCCGCGCGCCTCGAAGTTGCCCGAGCGGCCGAAGATGTCGAGCACCTCCTGGCGCTGCGCCGAGTCGGTGATCGCCTGGGTCTGCAGGATGCGGAAGTTGTGGAAGCGCGGCACCTGCGCCTGCGCGTTGGGCGCGGGCGCGCCCCCGGGGAGCAAGCCGGGCGGGAGCAAGCCGGGCGGGAGCAGGCCGGCGCCCGCGCCGAGCCACTGCTGGATCTGCGGCGGGAGCGGGATGGGCGACGGGGGCAGCCCGGGCGCCGCGGCCGCGGGGGCGGGGGGCTCGAAATTCTGCAGTCGATACACGGTGATCGGCTGCGCCTTCATCTGCTCGAACGGCGCGGCGAGCGAGCCCGCGCAGCCCACGGCGCTGGTGGCGGCGACGGCAGAGGTGACGAGCAAGAAGAGGAACGAGGGCTTCATGGTGGCGGGCAGGCTATCACGAGGCCCCCGAACCTCGGAGCGCCCTTCGACGTGCGGGCGCCCGTTCGAGGTTGCGTCGCGGGGCCGCATGCGCAACACGGTCGCCATGCCGGTACGCATCAAGAAGATCGACCACGTGGCGATTTGCGTCGACGACATGGACGCGGCGTGCGCCAAGTACAAGGAGCTGTTCGGGCTCGAGCCCACCGTGCGCGAGGTGGTGGCCTCGCAGAAGACCGAGGCGACGCTCCTCGGACTGGGCGAGACGAGCCTGGAGCTCATCTCGCCGAAGGGCAACGCGGGACTCGAGAAGTTCCTCGAGAAGCGCGGGCCCGGCATCCATCACATCGCCGTCGAGGTCGAGGGCATCGAGGACGCGCTCGCGCTGCTCAAGCAGCTCGGGGTGCCGCTCGTCGACGACGCGCCGCGCGTCGGGGCCCGAGGTCACAAGGTGGCCTTCTTGCACCCCAAGGCGACCGGCGGTGTCCTCGTGGAGCTGGTCGAGCCCTGACCGTCGCGCGCGTGAGCCTCACGCGGCGCAGAAGAAGTCCTCGAGCTCGACGAGCCCTCGCGCCAGCAGCTCCGCACGCACCAGCTCGCGCGCGCCGCGCGCCCCGACGGCCGCCACCACGGCGCTGTCTCTGGGCCGCGCCGCGAGGGCGTCGTCACACGAGAGGATCGGCGCGCCGCGCGCCCGACGGCCGATCTTCTGGGGGTCGATGTCGATGAATGCATGTATATGCATGCCATTGCCCTCGAGCGCCCGCGCGAGGCGCCGGCCCGTCTGTCCGGCCCCCCACACGACGAGCGGCCGGCCTCGGACGGCGTCGGCCAGGTAGTGGGCGCGCGCTTCGACCATCCGCGCGGGGGCGTAGCGCGGATCGGTGAACGTGAGGCGCCCGGGCAAGTGGCGCCAGTCGAAGAGCACCTCGGCCACCTTGGCGAGCCCATGACCGGCGGCGGTCATGCGCAGCCAGAGGTCCCAGTCCTCGGCCCACGGGACGTCGCGAAAGCCACCCACGTCGTCGAGCGCCGCGCGCCGGAGGGCGGTCGCGGGGTGGCAGAGCGGCGACTCGACGAACACGGCGCGGGCGTGGTCGTCCGCGGAGAGCAAGGCGTTCTGCCAGGCGACGTACCGACGCAGCCCCTCGCCGACGGCGCCCTCCGGGACGGCGCGCACCTGGCACGCCACCGCCCCGAGCGACGCGTCGCCCGCGAGAGCCTCGGCCGTACGCGCCAGGCGTCCCGGCGCGCTGACGTCGTCGGCGTCCATGCGAGCGACGATTTCGGCCCTCGAGACGCGCAGCCCGGTCCCTAGGGCCGCCACGATCCCGCGCCCGACCGAGGTGAGGGGGACGACGCGCGCGTCGAGCCTGGCCCAGCGCGCGACGACCGCGTCGCTGCCGTCGGTCGAGCCGTCGTCGACCGCCAGGAGGACGCCGTCCCACGGCTCGCCGAGCACCGACGCGAGCGCGTCGTCGAGCGTCCGCGCGGCGTTGCGAAAGGGGAGGAGGACGTCGAGGCGGGGCATGCAAAAACGCGGCTTGTCACAAAACTGCTACCATGACGTCCTCGCGATTTCGGTGTAGGGTTGGCCTCCATGATGAAGGTTCCGAGGTCCCACGCGGTCGCGGGCGCGCTCGTCGCCGCGCTGGCGCTCGTTCCCGCGCTCGCGAGCGCACAGCAGCCCGCGGCCAAGCCCGCCGCTGCTCCCGCGGCCAAGCCCGCCGCCGCTCCCGCGGCCAAGCCCGCCGCGCCCAAGGCCCCCGCGGCGCCCAAGCCGGCGAACGCCGGCGCGCTCTTCAAGGCGGGCGAGAAGAAGTTCAAGGCAGGCAGCTACGCCGAAGCCCTCGAGGACTTCAAGGCGTCCGCCGACGCCAAGGCCTCGCCCGAGACCGACTACTACCTCGGCATGACGCACGACAAGCTCGGCAACTTCGCCGAGGCCGTCACCGCGTACGAGCGCTTCCTGGCCGATGTGCCCACCAAGCTCAAGACGGCGGGTGAGGACACCAAGAAGCGCGTCGAAGAGATCAAGACGATCCCCGGCAAGGTCCACGTCGAGTCCGTGCCCCCCGGGGCCAAGGTGTGGGTCGACCCTCCCGCGCCGCCTGCCGACGGCCAGGCCGCGGCCGACGCCAAGCCTGCCGCCGAGCCCAAGATGGCGCCGCTCGACCTCGAGCTCGCGCCGGGCAAGCACCACCTCAAGGTCGAGGCCGACGGCTACGAGCCGGCCGACCGCGACATCGACGTCGCGTTCGCGTCCAAGCAAGAGGTCAAGGTCGAGCTCCAGAAGAAGCCCGAGCCTCCGCCGCCTCCGCCGCCCGTCGCAGAGCCGCCGCCTCCGCCGCCTCCTCCGCCTCCTCCGCCTCCTCCGCCTGAGCCGCGCAGCAAGCTGCCGGCGTACATCACGGGCGGCGTCGCCATCGTCGCGGCCGGCGTGGGCACGGGCTTCGGGATCAAGGCGCTGTCGCAGTCGAGCGACTTCGACAAGAACCCGACCACCAAGAAGGCCGACGACGGCGAGAACAACGCGCTCGTCGCCGACATGATGTTCGGCGTCGCCATCACGTTCGGCGTCACCAGCGCCGTGCTCTTCCTCGCGAGCGACTCGCCGGCGAGCGCAAAGGCCGCCGCGCCCAAGACGGCCAAGGCGCCGCCCAAGAAGAAGATCACGGTCATCCCGGCCCCCTACGTCACGCCCACGGGCGGCGGTGCGGGCGCGCTGGTGCAGTTCTAAGGGAGATGCGGCAGATGCACGCTTCGAAGAAGAAGAGCCTGAGGCTCGCGGCGCTCGCGTGTGGGGCTGCGGTGGTCGCGTCGATGGGCTGCGAGCTCATCGTCGACTTCGACCGCACGCGCATCCCGGTCGAGGGCACCGACACCGGGATCCCGCCCGAGGCGTCGCTCCCCGAGGGGTCGACGCTCGAGGCCTCGACCGACGCGCCCGCCGAGGCCGCGGCCGACGCCGGTACGGACGCGAGCAACGACGCGGCCGACGCCAGCGACGACGCGCCCGACGCGGACTGAGCCCCGGCGCGCGGGCTGCGCGCCGCGTCTCACGAGAGCGCCGCGATCACGTCGTCGAGGCTCGCGGGCAGGTGGACGGGCGCGTTCGCGCGCGTGCACGACACGCCCTCGAGCGTCTGCTCGTGATAGCCGAGCTTGAACTCGGTGAACTTGAGCCCGCTCGCAGTCGACACGACGACGACGCGATCGGCCGCGCCGATCTCACCTCGCTCGCGGAGCTTGATCGCGCACGCGAGGGCGACGCCCGTGTGCGGGCAGGCGTAGAGGCCGTCGCGATCGGCGCGCGCGCACGCGTCGGCGAGCTCGTCTTCGCTGGCCTGCTCGACGATCCCGTTCATCGCCTCGAGCGCGGCCATCGCGCGCGGTGCGCTGACCGGGTTGCCGATCTGGATCGCCGTCGCAAGCGTCGGCTCGGCTTGCACGGCCGCGACCTCGCGTTGCCCGGCGCGGTACGCTCGATACATGGGGTTGGCCCGCTCCGCCTGCGCGACGCAGAGGCGGGGGACGCGATCGGTCACGCCCAAGGTGCGCATGAGCTCGAAGCCCGCGTGCAGCGCGGCCGCGTTGCCCAGGTTCCCGCTCGGGATGACGACCCAGTCGGGCGGGCTCCAGCCGAGCTGCTGGGTCATCTCGATCGCCACGGTCTTCTGACCCTCGATGCGGAGCGGGTTCATCGAGTTGGCGAGGTACACGAGCTCGCGCGCCGCGAGCTCTTTGACGATGGCCATGCAGCCGTCGAAGTCCGTGTCGAGCGCCAACACCTTGGCGCCGTGGGCCAGCGGCTGCACGAGCTGCGCCGTCGACACCTTGCCGCGCGGCAAGAGCACCACCACGGGCAGGCCCGCCGAGGCTCCGTACGCCGCGAGCGCCGCAGACGTGTCGCCCGTGCTGGCGCAGGCGAGCCACTTGCTCGGCTGGGCGCCGACCGCGATCGCGTGCCGGACGACGCTCACCAACACCGTCATGCCCAGATCCTTGAAGGAGCCGGTGTGCGACGTGCCGCACTGTTTGACGAGCAGATCGCCGAAGCCGCACGCGGTCGCGAAGCGCGCGGCGCGATGGAGCGGCGTGCCTCCCTCGCCGGTCGAGACCACATGCGCGTCGGGGATCTCGGGCGCGACCCACTCTCGCTTGCTCCACACGCCCGAGACGTCTACGCCCGGCGCCCAGCGCGCGTCGAACAGCGCGCGCCACGCGGCGCCCGTCTTCGCCCGTAGCGCGTCGAGATCGTGCACGACCGAGAGCAGTCCGTCGCACGTCGGACAGCGCGTGATGGCCAACGTGAGCGGGTAGGTGCCGTCGCACCCAGAGAAGCAACGAAAGACGGCGCGCGGCTCGGTCATCTCACGCCGAGGATAGCGCGCCAGGGCCGCCTTTGGCGCCGAAGTCGCGCCGCGTATCAGTCGTCGTCGGGATCGCCGACGGTCTCGACGAGGCTCGGCGCCACGAGAAAGCACGCCGCGTCGTCGAGCGTACGGAGCGCCTCGCGGTACGAGCGCGCCTGGAGCACGATGTCGAGACGAGAGGCGCCGAAGCACGGGACGCCGCGCTCGTCGTCGTGCTCACCGATGAGGAGCGCGGTGCCCTCCTCGTCGAACGCCGCGGCGATCGCGCTCCGCGCGCACATGGGCAGCGTCGTGTGGAGCACGAGCGTGCCGTCGGCGAGGCGATGCACGTCAGCCGAGTGGACGACGGGCGTCGGCGTGCGGCGTCGCACGAGGAGCACCACGTTGTCGAAGTCCGCGCGCGTCTCGCGTACGTACGCGAGCATCCGGTCGAGCTGATCGGTCAGCGCCGAGCGGTGCACCGGCTCGCCGGCCACGAGGGCGTCGAGGAGCTCGTGCACGTCCGATGTCGGCGAGCGCACGGTCTCGGGGTCGTCGTCGAGGTCCTCCAACAGCAGCGCCGCGCCCACACATCAGCATACGCGCCCCGTTCGAGGAGCTTCCCACACCTCGGATCCCTCGTGTTTTCAGCCTTCGACGCGGCCGACGATCGGGGTGGGCGCCGCCGCGGCGCGCGGCCGGGCGTTGTCGCCGAGCCAGCGGAAGGCCTCGCCGAAGACGCGCTCGGCGTCGGCGACCTGGCCGTGTCGGCACCCGGGCATCTCGAGGTAGGTCGCAGGTGTGCCTCGCCGCGAGAGCGCATCGGCCGCGCCGCGCATGCGCCACGTCACGTCGAGGCTGCACGACATCGTGACGACCGCAGACGCGGAGCGGAGCTTGCTGGGCGACGGGTCGTTGGGTGAGCCGATCAAGACGACGCGCGTGTACCGTTCGGGCCAGCGGGCGACGAGTTGCTCTGCGATCGCCGCCCCCTGCGAGTAGCCGACGACGGTGATGCCCTCTGCGGGGATCTCCTTCGCCCCCGCCGCGGCCAGCGCCGCCTCGATCCGCGCGTGCTGCCGCCCCGCGTCCCAGGAGAACGTGTGGAACGCTGGCCCGGCGCCCGGGCACGGCGCGTCGCCGTCGAGGGCGACGACCCCGCCGAAGCGCTGCGCTGCGGACTGGAACGACTGCACGTAGCCGAGCGCGTTGGAGCAGACCCCCGGCATGAACACGGCCCTCGGCGTCTCTCCGTGGGGGCCCCGGACGACCGTGGCCGCCGAGTCCCCCGGCACGAGGATGCGCTCCGCACGGACGGGCAGGGGCTCGCGCTCCGCGGGGCCAGCGTCGGGGGCGATCGCCGCGGGTGGCGTCGCCGCAGAGGGATCTTGCTGTGCGCGGTGCGTGGGCGGTCGCCGGTCGCAGCCGGTGACGGCGGCGACGGACACGGTGAAGAGGGCGAGGACCGGGGCCAGGTGTCGGAGGTGGAGTCGGCGACGCATGCACACTCGTCGCGCGAGGAGGGTGGATCGTGACCGACGATCGGTGGCCCAGGTCAGGCGCGCGCCGTCCGGGCCAGGCCGCCGCGTGACGAAGTCGCTGCATGTGCGCATGCGCGCTGCGGCATGCGCCGTGCACATGCCGACGACATGCTCATCATCGATGCATCCTCCATGGAACGGTCGCCGCGCCCCTGGCACGTCGGCCTCAGTTGGCCTCACGCGCTCGTCGGCGACGTGCGCACGCTCACGCGAGACTGGGACGCGCCCGTGCACGTCGTCTTCTCCGGCGAGCGCGAGGGCCACACGCCAGGCGGGGCCGTCGAGGTGTGGGAGGCGGGGATGGCCGGCGCGGCGCACAAGGTCGGCGCGCTCGCGGCGTCGACGCGCGACGCGACCTTCGTGGTGTCGAGCGATCCGTGCGCGGTCCGCCTGGCCCACCTCGCGGGGGCGCTCGTCCTCTGTCCTCGAACGCTCCGGAGCGCGATGGACCGCGTGTGCGCCAATCGCGCGCGCGGCGTGGTGCACCTCTCACCGCTCGCGCGTGGGCCGCGAGCGCTGCTCGGCCTCGAGCGGGCCCGGCGCTGGTTCGCCGCGGCGCGCGAAGAAGACGCGGCGTGAGCGACGGCTCAGCGAACGCAGCGGAGGAACGGCGTGCCCACCGCCGACGGTCGGCAGGTGAAGCCCGCGCCCAAGGCCGCGCAGTCGCTGTCGACGCAGCACACGTCCGCGCACTTCTTGAACTCGGGGTCGCAGAAGTCGGTGCGGCAGTCGCTGTCGCTCAGGCACGACTCGCCCAGATCCTTGCGGCTCGTCTGCGTCGAGAACAGGCAGAACTTGAACGTCTCGCCGGCGACCCCCGTGTCGCCGTAGCGGCAGTGGCCGTTGTTGAACGCCTGACACGTCGACGCCCCGCAGCACGGCGGGCGACACTGCCCGCCGCCTCCGGGAATGCACACGTCCGTGAGGCACTCGCCGTTGGTCGTGCACGCCGTCTGGGTGCCCTTGGTCGCGCCGCCTTGCGCGGCCGCGCACACCCAGATGTCGTGCTGCGCCACGGTCTTGACCCGGCACACGGTGCCCGCGGCGCAGTCGCCGGGCTTGCAGCACGTGTCGACGCAGCGGATCTCGCAGAGACCCGAGCGGCACTGATCGTTGCGCGTGCACGCCACGCCGGGCGCGGAGCCGCCGGTCGCGGGGGGCTGGCGTGACGCCTGCGCGGCGGGCACGCAGTAGTTGCCGCCGGTCGCGCCGCCGAAGCAGATGAAGCCGCTCGGGCAGTCGGCGGACGTGCAGCACGTCTTGGTGCAGATGGGGCCGCTCGCGGCGGTGATGGGCGTCGTGAGCAGGGTGCTCGTGCCGCAGACCTTGCTCTGGCACTCGGCGTCGACGCGACACTTCTCGCCCAGCGCGAGCGGTCCGACCGCCCCGTCGCCGTCGGGGGCCGCGTCGACCGGCGAGGCCGCGTCGACATCGCCGCCGGCGTCCTCGGTCGGGACGTCGACCGACGCGACGCACGTGCCCGTCGCGAGATCGCAGACGTTCCCGTTCGGGCACGCGCCGGGCGCGCCGGACGCGCACTTGAACGCGGGCAGCTCGCTGCTCACGATGAGCTGACAGCCGACGAGCACGAACGCCGCGAGCGCGCCTCCGAGCGCACGGGTACGCGTCATCGAAACGCGCCCCCGAACATGAGCGCACCTCCACCAGGGACCGCCGCGGGCGCCGGCACGACGAAGCCGGTCTTGGCGGGGGCGCGGGTGCGTCCGAAATAGAGGTAGAGCGCGGCGAGCGTCGCCACGGCGCCGACGCCGATGCCGATGTCGGCCACGATCGCGCTCGTGTGCGCGGAGTCGGTCTGCGAGCGCAGATCGTCGATGCTGCCGTCGCGACCGGTGACGAAGTCGTTGGGGCGCTGCGAGAGGGCGCGGATGCCGAAGATGGTCCCGACGGTGAGCCCCGCGACCGCGACGCCTGCCGCGCCGACGGTGGCGCCGTCCACGCGCCCGCGCCGCGGCTCCTCGCGCTTGGGCGGAGGCGGAGGCGGAGGCGGCGCGGTCGTCGCCGTGGGCACGGTGGGCGCTTCGCGCTTGGCGCCTTCGATGCGCTTGATGACGGCCTCGGCCTTGGCTCGCTCCTGCTCGGTGATGCCCTCCATCTCGAGGTAGGTGCGAAAGTGGACGACGGCGTCGTCGTACTGGCCCAGCTTCTCGGTGACGATGCCGAGGTTGAAGACCAGCTCCTTGGCCTTGGGATCGAGCACGCGCGCCGCCTCGAGCTCGGCGATGGCGTCGCGGTAGCTGCCCGCCTGATAGAGCTCGCGCGCCCGCTTGAAGTGCTCCTGCGCCTTGGCCCGTGCCGCGTCGCTGTCGGGCGCCACTTCGGCGGAGTCGTCGGCGCGGCCGGACGCGGGCGTGAGCGCCACCAGGGGTAGCGCCGCCAACGCGCAGAGCAAGACGATCGGGCGGCGCGGCATCGGCTCGAAAGAATAGCCCATTTTGCCTGGGGGTGGATGTGGGATGCGCCGACGCGACGCCGGCCGGTGTAAGCGAGCCCGGCCCCCCGCGTTGGCCTGGCGTCGGAGGAGATCGAGCCATCATGAAGAACCGTGCAGGCGTGTGGGCGTGTGGAGTGTGTGTCGTGGCGATCGTGGCGGCCGTCCCGGCAGAGGCCCGGGCCGACGACGCGACCGTGACCGTGGGTCAGCGCTTCGCCGAGCCCCCCGACGGACAGCCGCAGCCTCGCGCCTCGGGCCCGATCGTCGTCGAGGACGACGGGCGCTTCGATCCGCCTCGGGAGCTCCGCCGATCGCCCTTCAGGCTGCAGCTCGGCCCGATGGGGGTGACGACGGGCAAGGGCTTCGGCATGGGGGTCGGCGTCGGCGCGGACTTCGGCAGCGGGTCGGTCGGCGGTCGCCTCTCTGCGGCTTGGCTGCGCGGAGAGGGCCGGACGTCGGACGGGGCCATCACGGCGACGGGCGACTCCGTGGGGCACTACACGGGCGAGCTGACCCTGGACCTCCACAAACGCGGGCCTCTGCACCCGGTCATCGGCATGGGCATCGGCCTCGTGCACGTGAGCCGTCCCGATGCGAGCGGCTTCGCGGGCGTGGGCACGGGCCGCTTCGTGCTCGAGTACGCGCTCGGCCTCGAGGACGCCGACGTGCGGATCGGCGGGGGCGTGACGGGCGGCCTCGTGGGCCCCGTCGACAGCGACGTGAAGGACCTGCGCGCCTACGCGCTGACGGGCCTTCACCTGGCCATCGGCTTCTGACGAAACCTCGCTCCGGGCTCGGAGCTTCAGGCTTCCGGTCGTGGTCGCGCGCGTCTCTCTGCCGGTCCACTGCCGGAGCCACGCCGGGCGCGGACGTGAAGCCTGAAGCTCCGGGCCCGGGTCGAGGGCCGCCGGGCGATGCGCCTGGACTATACTCCGCGCGCGATGCGCGACGAGGCCCCGGATCCGCGCCTTTCGTGGCTCACGCGCGCGATCGCGGCCGGCGTCGGCGTCTCGGCCGTCTCGGCCCTCGCGTGGGCGCTCGCGACGCTCGGCGCGAGGCCGCTCGACGGCGTGGAGGGGGACGTGCTCTTCGAGGCGGACCGCGTCCGCGCGGGCCTCGCGCTCTGGGTGGATCCGGCCGCGGGCGCGCACGACTACGGCGCCGTCCCCGCGCGCTACCACGTGCTCTACCCGCCGCTGTGGTCGGCGGCGCTGTCGGTCTTCCCGACGGCGTGGGCGCACGTCGCGGCGCGCCTGGTGGCGCTCTCGGCCTGGCTCGCGGCGCTGGGGCTCGTCGTGCGACGTACGCCGCGCGATCGCCGCCGGTGGGTGGCGCTCGGCGCGCTCTTCGTCCTCGGCTCCTTCCACCTGACGATGTACGTCGCCGCCGGGCGGCCTGACGCGGTCGCCGTGTCGCTCGCCGTGATCGCGCTCGAACGTGCCTGTCGACGCGGCCGCGCCGACGCTTGGGTCGGCGTGCTCTTCGCGCTCGCGGTGTGGACCAAGCCCAACGTGCTCGGCCTCGCGGCGGGGGTCGCGCTCGCGTCGGTGGCCCGCCCCGGGCTCGTGTCGCTCGTCGCGGGAGGGGTCGGGGCGTCGGCGCTCATCGGCGGCGCGCTCCACGTCGCGTCGCGCGGAGCCTTCGTCGAGCACCTGCTCGCCTCGACGATGCAGGCCCCGAGCTCGACGCTCTGGCTTGCACAAGTGCATGATCGCGCGCCATTTTTTGCGATCCCACTCGCGCTCGCCGGGCTCGTCGGGTGGCGCGGCAGACGCGACGGCGCGACGCGCATCGCCGCGTGCGCCTTGCTCACGAGCACAGCGTGGGCGCTCGTCAGCTTTGCCAAGATCGGCAGCGCCGCGAACTACCTGCTCGAGCCCGCCGGCGCCGCGCTCCTCGTGCTCGCGTATGCGCCCGCGGGTGCGCTCCGCTTCCGCGCGGAGTGGTCGGCCGGAGCGCTGCTCGGGCTGCAGGTCGCGTGGACCACGGTGGCGAGCGTGCGGAGCGCGACGGAGCGCGTCCCGCTCGCGTTCGCCCAGGCGCGCGCGCTCGCAGACGTGCGTGCGACGTGCGCCGCACCCGGCGCGGTGATCCTCGCGGACGAGCCTGGGCTCGAGCGCATGCTCAACGGGCGCATTGTCGCGACGCCGTTCCAGTCGACGCACCTCGCGCGCCGGGGCGCGATGCCGCTCGGGCCTTGGCTGTCGGACGTGCGCGCGCCCGAGGTGCGCTGCCTCGTGATGCAGGACGACCTCCTCGAGCGCCCGGCCGAGCGCGTGTCGCTCGAGCACGACCGCTTCGGCGCCGAGCTGCGCGACGCCCTGCGCGCCCGCTTCGCCCTGGCGTGGACGCGCGCGGGGCTCCGTTTCTACACGGCGCGCAGGTGAGCTATGGAGGACGCATGAACCTCGACGAAGAAGTCCGTCGGCGCTGTCAGCTCGCGCGCGCGGCCGCGCGCCGGCTCGGTCCGCGCGACACCGCCGCCAAGAACGCCGCGCTCGTCGCCGTGGCCGACGCGCTCGTCGCCAACGCCGGCCGCGTGCTCGAGGCCAACCGTGCCGACGTCCAAGAGGCGCGGGCGCGGGGCACGCGAGACGCGGTGGTCGACCGCCTCGCTCTCGACGAGGCGCGCGTCGCGGCCGTGGCCGACGCCGTCCGCGAGATCGCGGCGCTGCCCGATCCGGTCGGCGAGACGATCTCCGACGAGACGCGGCCCAACGGGCTGCGCGTGCGCCGGGTCCGCGCGCCGCTGGGCGTCATCGCGATGATCTACGAGTCGCGCCCGAACGTGACCGTCGAGGCGAGCGCGCTGGCGCTCAAGGCGGGCAACGCCATCGTGCTCCGCGGCGGGTCCGAGGCCCACCGCTCCAACGTCACGCTCGCCGACATCGTCCGCGGCGCCATCGCCGGCGCGGGTCTGCCCGAGGACGCCGTGCAGGTCCTGCCGTTCACCGACCGCGACGCCGTCCGCGCGCTCGTCTCGCAGAGCGAGCTCGTCGACCTCGCGATCCCGCGGGGAGGGGAGGCGCTCATCCGGTTCGTGACCGACAACGCCCGCGTCCCCGTCGTCCAGCACTACAAGGGCGTCTGTCACCTCTTCGTCGACGCGGGCGCCGACCTCGCGCAGGCGACGAGCATCGTGCACAACGCCAAGCTCTCGCGGCCGGCGGTCTGCAACGCGCTCGAGTGCCTGCTCGTCGACGCCAGCGACGCGCCCAGGGTGCTCCCGACGTTGCTCACGGCGCTCGCCGAGGGCGGGTGTGAGCTTCGCGGGTGCGAACGGACGCGCGAGCTGTTCCCGGCGGCGAAGGCGGCCGTCGACGAGGACTTCGGGCAGGAGTTCGGCGATCCCATCTTGGCGGTCCGCGTCGTCGACGGGCTCGACGGGGCGCTCGCGCACGTGGAGCGTTACGGCTCGGGTCACACCGAGGCCATCCTCACGCCCGACCCCGATCACGCCGCCCGCTGGCGCCGAGAGGTCGACGCCGCGTGCGTGGTGGTCAACGCCTCGACGCGCTTCCACGACGGGGGGCAGCTCGGACTGGGCGCCGAGATCGGCATCGCCACGAGCCGGTTGCACTGGCGGGGCCCCATGGGCCTCGAGTCCCTCACGACGATGAAGTGGATCGTCGACGGGGACGGCCAAGTGCGTCGATGAACGTTGACCCCAAGGCGACTCGGGAGGACGATGACGTGGCCCGCGTCTCAACCCCTGGAGACCTCGTCATTGTCCACTGCGAAGCGCCCGCCGCCTCGAGGCCCCGAACGCCCCATGCTCCGTTCCTCTCACGGGGCGCCCAAGCCCCGTGGCCGTGGAGGGGGAGCCGCGCCGCCCGCGGGCAAAGACAAGCCCAAGCGCGCCGTCGCCGCGCCCGCCCGCCCCTCGGCCGCGGCCGCCGCGCCGCCGCGTGAGCCCAAGGAGCTCGCCAAGGCCAAGCGGCCCAAGGCGGCGAGCGCGCAGCCCGAGCTCTCGGAGGCGAGCGACGAGGCCCGCGATCTGGCCAGCGCGATCGCGATCTCGGCCCTCGACAAGAAGGCCTCCGGCCTCGAGGTGATCGACGTGGCCGGCCGCGTCGACTACGCCGACTTCCTCGTGCTCATGTCGGGGCGCAGCGATCGCCACGTCGCGGCCCTGTCGCAGGCCATCGAGGACGCGCTCCGCAAGAAGGGCCGCCGCGCGCTCTCGGTCGAGGGCCTGCCCAACGCGTCGTGGGTGCTGATGGACTTCGGCGACGTCGTCGTGCACGTCTTCCAGGACGACGCGCGATCGACGTACGACCTCGACGGCCTCTGGATGGACGCCCGGCGCATCCCCGTGCCGCTCCCCGAAGGCCCCTGAGACCGCGTCGCCGGCGTCGCCGGCGGGAGATCAGGTCTCTTCTTCGGCGGGGGGCTCGTCGTCGCGCCGCTTGGCGATGATGAACGCGATACCGACCGACAGGAAGTAGAGCGCGATGAGAGCCCCGGCGACGGCGGCCTGGCTCATCACGTCGGGCGGCGTGATGAACGCGCCGATCGCGAAGCTCAGGAT
This sequence comes from Myxococcales bacterium, assembly GCA_020430845.1. Classification (GTDB taxonomy): domain Bacteria; phylum Myxococcota_A; class Polyangia; order Polyangiales; family Polyangiaceae; genus Labilithrix. The sequence goes on along the minus strand of JAGQJA010000048.1, from coordinate 9,810 downwards.
CACCGCCCACTTGCCGAAGCGCAGCAGCTGGCGCGGCGTGACGATGCCGGCGAGCGCGAGGAAGCCGATGAAGAGCGGCAGCTCGAAGACGAACCCGAACGCGAGGAGCATGCGCGTCGCGAAGTCGAGGTAGTACTCGAGCGTCGGACGCGACGTGACGACGACGCCGTGTCCGCCCGCGCCGTCGCCGAGCTCGCCGAGCAGCGAGAAGAAGTACTGAAAGCTGAATGGAAACGCGACCTTGTACGCGAAGTAGACGCCCCCGCCGAAGAGCGACGACGAGAAGACGACGAACGGGATGACGAGGCGCTTCTCGCGGGAGTAGAGGCCCGGGCTGACGAACGCCCAGAGCTGGTAGAAGACGACGGGCATCGCGAGGATGACGCCGCCGACCAGCGCGAGCTGCAGGTAGTTGAGGAACGCGTCGGCAGGCGCGAGCGTCTGGAGCTCGACGGGCGTGTTGGGGAAGCGCTCCTTCCACGCCGCGCGGTACGGCTCGGCGATGATGCCGAGCACGCGCTCGCGGAAGGTCCACACGACGCCGGCGCCGACCACGACCGCGGCGGCCGCGCGGATGAGCCGCTTGCGGAACTCCGCCACGTGCTCCCAGATCGTCATCTTGACGTCGTCCTCGGGGACGTCCGCCACCTCGTCGGCCGAGCTCACGAGCCCACCCCGCTCGACACGCCGCCGGCCTTCGTCTCCACGCTCGCGGTGGCCGCGCCGGCGTGCTCCGCCTCTTCGGCGGCGGTCGGCTCGAGGCGGGGACCGCTCGGCGGCGGCTCGGTGCCGGCGTCCGTGGCCGCGCTCGACGCGTCCGTCGCGATGCGCGCTTTCTCGGCGGCGCCGGCGGGCTCGGCCTCTCCGGCGCTGGCGGGCCCGGCCTCTTCGGCGCCGGCGGGCTCGGCCTCTTCGGCGCTGGTGTCTTCGGCGCTGGTGTCTTCGGCGACGGGCTCGGGGGGCAGCTCGGCCGAAGCGTCGCCCATCACGTAGAGCGCGTCGCGCGCCCACGGCGACGCCGGGAGGGTGTCGGCGTAGACGACCGCGTCGTCGGGGAGCGCGCCGTAGCTGTCGGCGCCGTCCCGCGGGTATTCGCGGTCTCGCGCGATGACCCAGTCGCGGTTTCGCAGGTCCTGCGCCGAGGTCTCGGGGGCCGCGGCGGCAGGCTCGTATCGGACGGCGCGATCGACGCGGTCGATCTCTCCCCGCGCGAGCTTGCGCAGCTCGGCGAGCTCTTCGCTCAGGCCTTCGGTGCGGAGCGCGTCGTCGATGCCGCTCTGCGCCCGGAGATCGGCGGCCATACGTCGGAGCTTCGCGGCCATGCGGCCGGCCTTGCGGAGCATCTTGGGCAGATCTTTCGGACCGGCGACGACGAGCGCCACCACCGCGATCATGACAATCTCCCAGAAGCCGAAGCCGAACACGTGAGGTGCAAGGTATCACGGCTCGCGCGCGCCCGGCGAAGGACGCGTGACCCCGGCGGACGCCGCCTCGTCGTTCTGCTACAGACCGGGGCGCCGTGTCACAAACCCCGATCTACCTCCAGGCCGTGACGCCCGGGCAGCTCGCCGAGAGCGTCCCCGAGGCGACGCTCGCCGACGCACGGCGGATCGTGGCCCAGGTGCACCGCGACGAGGACCCTGGGACGCCGTCGTCCGGCATCCGCCGCCTCGCACGTGAGGCCGTCGTGCGCCGAGGCGTGGTCCCCGCGCTCGAGGTGACGGCCGAAGCGTCGAGCGAGCTGGATCCGTTCGTGAAGTACGCCCTCCGGACGCCGGACGGTCACGTCGTCGAGGCCGTGCGTATCCCGCTCGAGCGGGCGGGGCGCTTCTCGGTGTGCGTCAGCTCGCAGGTGGGGTGCGCGCTCGCGTGCGCGTTCTGCGCCACGGGGCGGCTGGGGCTGTCGCGCAACCTCGAGGTCTGGGAGATCGTCGAGCAGGTGCGCGTCGTGCGTCGGGGGCTGCGCGCGCGCGGGATCGGTCGCGTGCACGGCGTCGTGTTCCAAGGCATGGGCGAGCCGCTCGCCAACGCCGACCGGGTCATCGCGGCCATCCGGGTGCTCACCGACCCGAGCGCGCTCGCGATCGACGCGCGCAACGTCACGGTCTGCACGGCCGGGCTCCCGTCGGGCATCCGCCGCCTCGCCGTCGAGGCGCCCAACGTGCGGCTCGGGTGGTCGATCGGGAGCGCGCGCCCCGGCCGACGCCGCTCGCTCATGCCCATCGACGCCTCTCACGACACGTCCGCCGTCCTCGAGGCGTGCGTCGAGCACGCGCGCGCCACGGCGCAGTCACCCATGTGGGCTTACACGCTGCTCGCGGGCGTCAACGACGGGCCCGAGGACGCGCTCGCGCTCGCGCGCCTCGTCGACGACTTCCGTCAGCGCGCGGGGCACTCGCCCCGGCTGAGCCTCATCCCGTACAACAGCCTCGGCCACGACGATCCGTTCTCGCGCAGCGCGCCCGACGCCGAAGCCCGCTTTCGTGACGCGCTCTCGGCCGCCGGCGTCGCGAGCCACCGGCGGTACAGCGGCGGCGCCGACGTGCAGGCGGCCTGCGGGCAGCTCGCCGGCCAAGCCCGGTAGTTCGCCCCGCGCGCCCGCGGTCGTGGTAATCCCGGCGCGGGTCATGGGGTGGCAGGAGCGGACGATCGGCGCGTGCGTGGGGCTCGCGCTCACGTGCGCCGCGGGGTCGGCGTCGGCGTCGCCGGAGGACCTCTTCGGCTACGGCGGGCGCTCGAGCGCGATGGGCGCCACCGGCGCGGCCCACGCGCGCGGCTTCGAGGCCGCGTACGCGAACCCCGCGCTCCTCGGCGCGCGCATGAAGAGCAAGCTCACGCTCGGCATGCTCGGCGCGACGTTCCGCCTCGACGCGGCGGGGCCGGGGCTGCCCGGGCGCCTGAGCACCGAGCGCGCGCGCGGGTTCTTCATCGGCGCAGATCTGCCGCTTCCGCTCGGCGGAAAGCTCCGAGACCGCGTGGGGCTGGGCCTCGCGTTCTACACGCCGTCCGACGTCATCGTTCGGGGCCGCGCGCTCTACCCCGAGCGCCCGCAGTTCGTCGTGCTCGGCGATCGCGCGCAGTCGGTCACGCTCCGCGCAGGTCTCGGCGCGAACCTGGGCTACGGTCTGCGGCTCGGCGTGGGGTTCGCCGCGCTCGCCGAGATCGTCGGCACCGTCGTCGCGGCGACCGACGCGACCGGCCGCGTCGGGACGCGCGTCGAGGACCAGCTCGTCGCGACCTATGCTCCCGCCATCGGCGCCTCGTACGACCTGCCGAGCGGGGGCGACGCCACGTACCGCCTCGGCCTCTCGTTCCGCGGCAAGCTCGACGCGCGCTTCGCCGTGCTCGTCGACGGCTCCAAGCTCAGCTCGATCGCCATCCCCGTGTTCAACATCGCGGGCCTCGCCCAGTACGATCCCGCGCAGATCGTGACCGAGGTCGCGCGTGTACGGAAAGGTAATACGATCGCGATCGGCGCCGTCTACAAGCGCTGGGGCGACTACCCCGGTCCGCTCGAGCCGACCGTGCTCTGCAGCGACGGCGGCACCGACTGCGGGCTCTCTCCGCCGAAGATCGCGTTCCGTGACGTCGTGAGCGTGCGCGTGGGGGCCGAGCAGCACGTGACGGTCACGCCGTCGCTCGACCTCGCGCTCCGCGCGGGCGCCTTCTTCGAGACGTCGCCGGTCCCGTCCGAGCTGCCCGTGTCGCAGGCCTACGACGGCGCGTCGCGCGGGGTGAGCACCGTGCCCACGCGCTACTTCGACGCGGCGCGCGTGGCCGCGACCTTCGGGGCGGGCCTCGCAGGCAAGCGTCCGCTGCCCCCCGTCACGTTCGACATCTTCACCCAGGTCCAGAGCCTCGTCGGGCGCGACATCGGCTCCACAGACGCGTCGTTCGCCCCGGCGCAGATCTCGGGGCAGGTGCTCGTCTTCGGCGCGCTCGCGGGGGTGAGCTTCTGATGGCACGCGCGCGCTCGCTCTCCCTCGCTGCTGCCGCCGCGTGCGCCGCCTCGCTCTCGGCAGGCGCCGCGCAGGCCAACCCGCCCGACACGTATGGCTTCGGCTCTCGCGAGACGGCCATGGGCGGAGCCGCCTCGGCCACCACCCGCGGGTTCGCCGCGACCTACTACAACCCCGCGGCGCTCGCGCGCTCGCGCGGCCTCGAGCTCTCCATCGGATACTTTCGCGCCGATCACCACATGCAGATCAACGGGGCCGACACCGGGGTCGACCCGGTCAAAGGTCTCAACGGCGGGCTCGTGGTGCCCGGCACGCTCTTCGGGATGCCGTTCGCCTTCGGCATCGCGCTGCACCTGCCCGACGACCGCATCTCGCGCGTCCGAGCGCTCCGCCAGGAGCAGCCGCGCTGGGAGATGTACGACAACCGAAACCAACGCCTCTTCCTCGCGGCGTGCCTCGCCATCGAGCCGGTGCCGTGGCTCCAGATCGGCGGCGGGCTCTCGTTCATGTCGTCGACGCGCGGCCGCCTCGACATCACCGGCCGCGCCAACGTCTTTCGTGCAGACGACTCCGAGCTGCGCCACGAGGTCGACGCGGACCTGACCGCGATCCGCTACCCCCACGCGGGCGTGCGTGTCGCGCTCTCCGACAGCGCCGCGCTCGCCGCGGTCTACCGGGGCGAGTTCCAGCTCGGGCTCGACCTCTCCGCGCGCCTCGCGGGGAGCATCTCCGACCTCACGACCGCGCTCTTCGTGCTCGAGACGAGCAGCGTCAACAACTTCTTGCCCCAGCAGATCGTGCTCGGCGGCGAGTGGAAGCCCCACCGCGACGTGACGACGACGTTCGACGCCACGTGGATCCAGTGGAGCGCGTACGTGCCCCCGGTCGCGCGGCTCGACGTCGCGCTCGACATCCCCCCGCCGGACGGCGGCTGGCCGCCCACCGTGACGCCGCCGGAGGTGCCCGCGCCGACGCGCGTCGAGCCGCTCAGGATGCGCGATCGGCTCGTCCCTCGCTTCGGTGTCGAGTGGCGCGCCGTGCACGCCCGCACCGCCGACGTGTTCGCGCGCGGCGGCTACGAGATCTTCGTCAGCCCCATCGAGGCGCAGTCGGGCCTCACCAACTACATCGATCGCAGTCGGCACACCGTCTCGCTCGGGGCGGGCGTGGCCCTGCGCGATCTCGCGCGCGAGCTCCCAGGCACGGTCACGCTCGACGCGCACGGCCAGCTCGGCCAGCTCGTCACCTCCACGACGCGCAAGACCAGCGCGGCCGACCTGGTCGGCGACTACACGGCCGGCGGGCGCTTCATCGCGTTCGGCCTGCAGCTCGGCGTCGTGTTCGACCCGCCGGGGAGGGCCAAGTGACGCGGCGGGCGCTCGCCCAGGCGCTGCTCGGTGCATCTGCATGCATATGCATCTATGCGTGCGCGACCACAGGGGCCGAAGGCGAGGGGGACCGCGACCTGCCGAGCTCCGGCGTGGGGCCGTTCCGCAAGCTCGCCGGCGACGAGGTGCCCGGCGTCGCGCCGTTCGTGCTCGACGACGAGCGCGCCGAGTACCGAGAGCCGTCGGCCATCTCGATCCGCGTCGCGGGTGAGGCCGAGCCCTCTGTGGTGCTCTACGCCGTGGCGCGCGACGCGGCGGGCGCGGACGGGATCGTGCGCTCGCGTGCGCTCGACGGGCGGGCGTTCTTCGGCGCGACGGGTCACACCGGGCGGAGCCCCGCGCGCGTGCTCTCGGCCGACCTACCGTGGGAGGGCGGCGCGCTCTCGGGCCCCGCGGCGCTCGCGGTGGGCGGCGAGATCTGGCTCTACTACGCGGCCGCGGGCGGCATCGGGCTCGCGCGATCCGTCGACGGCGTCACGTTCTCCAAGCTGCCCGCGCCGGTGCTCGCCGCGGTCGCGCCGTCGGGCGCCGAGACCACCGCGCCGCGCGCCCCCTCTGTGTATCGGCTCCCCGACGGGCGCTTCCGGATGCTCTACGCCGCGGGCACGTCGATCTTCGAGGCCGAGAGCGCCGACGGCCTGGCCTTCCGCCGCCTCGATCCCGACCCGAGCACGCCCGAGATCGAGCCCGTGCTCGCGCCGTCCCGTCCGGCGCTCCCGTCGGAGCTCCTCCCCAACGAGAAGGGGCCCTTCGACACGGGCCGCGTGTCCGACCCCGAGGTCTCTGTGCGCACGACGCCGGCGGGGCGCCTGCACATACGTGTACTCTACACGGGAGAGTCGCTCGCGGGCGCGACCGTGATCGGCTTCGCCGGGCGCTACGGCGAGAGCGGCCCGCTCGAGCGCCAGCAGCTGCCCGTGTTCGCGGTCGGCAAGAAGGAGCGCGCGCCCACGATGGTGCCCGTGGGGGCGGGGATCATGCTCTACGTGCAGCAGGACCACCCGGCGGGTCTCGGGGGAGGCGAGGGCTACTTTGCGCTGTCGGCCGCGTACGCCCCCGGCACAGAGACGTTGGCGCGGCCGCTCGACTACCCGGCGAGCCCGTGAGCCCCGGCGCCGGCCCGACGGCGACGCGGGCCGTTTGTGCGCGGCGGCCGTCGTGCGCGGGCGCGGCCCTGCTATCGTGAACGGAGATGTTGCTCGGCCTCGTCCTCGGTGTCGTGTTCGTCACGCCGATCGTGCTGAGCTACCTCGTGTTCATCCGCTGGGTGGACCGCTTCGAGCCCGAGCCGTGGTGGCTCATCGCGGCCGCGTTCATCTGGGGCGCCTGCTTCGCCACGGTCGGCGGCGGGATGGCCTCGTCGATCGCGCAGAACCTCACCGAGGCGATCGCGCGCCCCGACGCGGCGTTCCTCGACGCCGTCGGCGCCACGGTCTTCGCGCCGATCTTCGAAGAGACGTTCAAGGGCTTCGGCGTCGCGGCGATCGCGCTCATCAGCGCCCTCGGCCTGCGTGAGCTCGACGGCCCGCTCGACGGCGCCATCTACGGCGGCGTCGTGGGGCTCGGCTTCACCCTCACCGAGGACATCCTGTACGTCGCCAACCAGTTCGCCAAGGAGGGGATCGCGGGCTTCGCCGTGCTGCTCTTCTTGCGCACCGTGCTCCTCGGCCTCTCGCACTGCACCTTCACCGCGTGCACGGGCCTCGGCTTCGGCATCGCCACCGAGTCACGCAGCTGGGCGGTCAAGGTGTGCGCGCCCTTCGGCGGGTTCGTCTTCGCGGTCGCGATGCACGCCATGCACAACGGCCTGCCCACGTTCTTCGGCGACGGCGGGCTCATCCTCATGCTCCTCGTGTCGTGGCTCATCGACATCGTCTTCTTCGTCCTGCTCGCGTCGCTCGTCGTGCGTGATCGGCGCATCGTGATCCGCGAGCTGTTCCACGAGGTCGGCGACCTCTTGCACCCCGACGAGCTGCGCCTCGTGTCGAGCTACTTTGCGCTCGGGCAGAAGAACATGGGCGTGCTCTTCTCGCGTGGCTGGACCGCGTTCCGCGATCGGCGCAAGAAGCAGCTCCTGCTCGTCGAGCTCGCGTTCGTGAAGAGCCGGCGCAGGCGCGGAGAGTCGGGCGCCGACGTCGATCGCAAGGAGGCCGAGCTGCGGCGCGAAATTTTCGCGGCGAACCAGCGCGGCGTCTGGATCGGCAGCTGATCGGCGGAACCTGACATCGATGCCAGGGCTCGGCGGCCCTGCGTCCCGCACAAGTGGGCCGATTCGCCCGTGATTCGGCATTCTTGTCGCGTGGCACGCGGGTTGCGAACGGTGCCACGTACGCGACGCGCTCGGGCGGCGATGCTTGCGGGCTCGCGCGATAGGAGGCCTCGGGATGAATCGATCACACGACTGGAAGCCAGGGCCGCTCTGGCTGCTGCTCGCGGGCGTCGGGCTCACGGCCGCGTCCGCGGGGGCGTGCGGCGCGTCCGACGCCGCCGCGGAGTTCGCAGGGGCCCCGGGTGAGCGCGGCGCCGACGGCACGAGCTCGGGTGGCGCCGCCGCGCCCGGAGCGCCCGAGCCCGAGCGGGAGGTCGAGCCCGACTCGGAGGCGCCGGTCGCCACGGGCAACTTCATCTGGATCGCGAACCCCAAGAGCGGCCGCGTCGCGTTCGTCGACGCGCGCAGCCTCGAGGTCCGCACCGTCGAGGCGGGCAACGGCCCCACCTACCTGGCCACGGTGCCCGGTCAGGCCGAGGACACGACGATCGTGGCGAACGTGCTCTCGAGCGACGCGACGCTGCTCAAGGTCACGCCGCAGGGCATCACGACCAAGACGTTCAAGACGGCCGAAGGCGCCAACGCGTGGGCCTTCTCGGCCGACGGACGCTACGCGATCGCGTGGACCGACGCGCGCAAGGTGCCGGGGGCGTCGCGCCAGCAGGGCTTCCAGGATCTGGCGATCCTCGATCTCGCCGCGGGCACCTCGACGATCCTCGCGGTCGGCTACCGCCCGGTGAAGGTCGGCTTCGCCGCCCAAGGCGCCACGGCGCACGCGATCACGCAGGACGGGATCGCCATCATCGACCTGTCGAGCGCGCCGCGCGTCTCGAAGAACATCGCCGTCTCGTCGAACCCGCTCGAAGACCCGGGCTCGCGCGACGTCTCGGTCACGCCGAGCGGATCGCACGCGCTCATCCGGCGCGACAACTCGAGCGCGGTCACGATCGTCGCGCTCGCCGACGGCGCCAGGGCCGACGCGACGCTCACCGGCGCCGTGACCGACCTCGACCTGTCTCCGGCCGGAGATCGCGCCGTCGCCGTCGTCCGCGACAAGTCCGACGTCTCCGTGCTCCCCGTGCCGGGACTGCTCGCGGCCCCGACGCAGTTCACCACGGTCACCGTCACCGGCGAGACCATCGGCTCGGTCGTGCTCGCCAACGGCGGGGCCATGGGCCTGCTCTTCTCGAACGGCACGCCCGTCGAGCGGCTCACCATCATGGACCTCACCAAGCAGCCGGCGACGTACCGCACGGTGCGCGTCTACTCGCCCGTGCTCGGCGCGTTCCCTTCGCCCGACGGCCTGCACGCGGTGGTCCTGCACGATCGCACCGACGGTCCCGACGGATCGCCCGGCGCGTTCAGCCTCGTGCCCACCGGCGCCGAGCCGCTCCCGGCCAAGATCGTCGCGACGCAGGCGCCGATGGTCGCCGTGGGAAAGACGCCGCCGCCCCAGGTCGTCCTCGCCAACGACCGCGCCGTCGTGACCGAGCGCGACGACACCAAGAAGGTCTACGGCGTGTACCTCGCGCGCCTCCCGCAGCTCATGGTCGAGCGCTTCCCGCTCGCCAGCCCGCCCATCGCGGCGGGGCTCGTGCCCGCGGCCAAGCGGGCCTTCGTCGCGCAGCAGCACCCCGAGGGGCGCATCACCTTCTTGGATCTGGACACGGGCGTCGCGCGAACGCTGACGGGCTTCGAGCTCGGCGCGCGCGTCGTCGATGGGAGCAAGCCATGAGATCGAAGACCGTCGCGATCCTCCTCGCGCTCACGTTCGCCGCGTGCGGCGACAGGCCCGACGAGTGGGAGGCCCCCATCGTCAAGTCGGGCTCGCTGCGCACGTTCGGCCTCGTCGATCAGGTCGCCGTCGTCGACGAAGGCGCCCACCGCGTCGCGCTCCTCTCGGCGCGCGCGGGGCAAGAGCTGTCGCGCTCGAGCGTGCGCGTCGGCAAGAACGTCACCGTGGCGGCGCCGTCCGCCGACACCAAACGCCTGTTCGTCCTGTCGGCGGGGGAGCTGCCGCGGCGCAAGGGCACCGACGAGCGCCCGAGCCTCTCGGTCATCGAGGGCGGCACGCTCAAGACGTATCCGCTCGAGTCGCCGCACACGGGCCTGGCGGTCGACCCGCTCGGCAAGTGGTGCGCCGTGTTCGCCGCGCCGGGCGCCGGACCTCAGACAAACTTTGTCGAGAACCCGA
>JAGQJA010000595.1 GCA_020430845.1 Myxococcales bacterium | reverse complement strand
CACGGTCTCTTCGTCGAACGCGCCGGCGTCGCGCGCGGCTTTGGCCAGCTGGTGCGAGCGGAAGCCGAAGCGGTCGGCCTCTTCGCGCGTGATCTCGTGGCGTCGCGCGAGCTCCTCGGCGGTGTTGGCCATCGCGAGCTTGGCCGACGGGTCGTAGAGGCTCATGAGGAGCATGTCTTGCAGGAACGAGCCGGGCGGCAGCGTCTTGGCGTCGATGGGGCCGTACTTCTGCACGGCCTCGCCGATCTTCTTGCCGCGCACGCCGTAGAGCGAGAACGGGTACTGCATCGACTCGGCGCCGCCCACCACGACGAACGGGCGCTCTGCGTCGTGCCGCACGCCGGCGAGGATCATCTCGGCGCCGACGGCGACGGCCTCCGCGCCGCTGCCGCAGATGCGCGCGACGGTGAGCGCCGGCACGGTCTCGTCGAGCCCGCCGCGCCACGCCATGCCCTTGGCGCCGTAGATGCTGTCGCGGTGGCTGTGCTGGGCCATGCCCATCACCACGTGCCCGATGAGCTTCTTGTCGACCTTGCTCTCGGAGACGGTGGCGCCGATGGCGAGACCGCCGAGCTGCGTGGTCGAGAAGCGCGAGAACAGGCCCGCGCTCTTGTTGTTCTCGAGGATGTCGGCGCGCGGCGTGCGGCGGGCGCCTTCGAGGATGACGATGGATCCGATGTTGGACATGGTCTCTCTCCGCGCGGTCATTCGTGAAGGAACGCCGCGGGAACGCGCGGCCCGTTCTGGACGAAGTTCTTCATGCCGATGTCCATGTCGACGGTGCTCTTGCAGCGCGCGAAGCCCTTGGCCTCGATCGCCAGCCCCTCGGCCAGCGGCTTGCCCAGGCCCCGGCGGATGACGTCGACGAGGATCGCGTCGATCGCGAGCGAGCGGTGCCCGATGTCGATCGCGTCGATCGCGTCGACCTTCATCGGCGCGGGGTCGAGCGGCGTGAGCTTGACCTCGCCCGAGATCACGCGACGCAGCAGCGCCTTGGCCTCGGCGACCGGGCTCTCGACGGGCGCGCCGTACGCCCAGCCCCACGCGCACGCGTCCTTGGCGCCGATCGCGCGGCCGGTGCGGAGCATGCTCACGGCGCGGGCCTGTCCCACGAGCCGCGGCAGGCGCTGCGTGCCGCCGTAGCCGGGGATGATCCCGAGGTTCACCTCGGGCTGGGCGAGCGCCAGCGACGTGCCGACGACGCGCGCGTGGCACGCCATGCTGAGCTCGGCGCCGCCGCCCATCACGGGGCCGTCGACGGCCGCGACGATGGGCTTCTTGGAGCCCTCGATGCGCGCGAAGATCGGGTGCGAGTCGAGGCACGTCTTCTCGCACTCGGCCGGCGTGGGCAGCGCGGCGAGCTCGCCGATGTCGGCGCCCGCGAGCGCGCCGTCGTAGCTCGTGAGCACGATGCCCTTCACGGCCGCGTTCGACTGCAGCTCGGCGATGGCCTGGTCGATCTCGGCGAGCGTCTGCTTGCTGAGCGCGTTCTTCACTTCGGGGCGGAAGACGCGCACGGTGGCCAGGTCACCTTCGACCTCGACCTTGACGCACCTTCGAAAGCTCGGGAGCTTCTGCTCGGTCACCATCTTGGGCACCACGAACCCGGGGTGCGTCTCTGCGTAGCGCACGCACAGCTCGCGCACGCGCGCGGCGCCGAGCTCTTCGCCCACCTCGAGGATCCCCTTGGTGAAGCCCAGCGCCATGCGGGTGAGCCAGTTGGTGTCGGTCGCCGTCGCGATGTTCTCTTCGACGACGAAGTACGTGCGCGCGAGCAAGACCGCCAAGATGCGGTCCATCACCTTCTCGGCGAGCGCCGCGTCGTGCGTCGCGTCTCCGCGGTTCTTGCGATCGTGCCACGGCGCGTCGCCTTGCTTGGTGAGGATGGCCGGCGGCGCGAACCACGGTGTGCCGGTCTTGGCCTTCTGCATCAAGACCTGGCACTTGTGCGTGAGCAGGTTGCCCTTGGTGAGGTCCATCACGTTGAACGGCCCGCCGCCGCCGATGGCCTTGTTCACGATCGCGTCGACCTGCGCGGGCGTCGCGAGGCCCTCTTCGAAGATGCGCGCCGCCTCGGAGATGTAGTTGCAGAAGATGTCGTCGGCCGCGAAGCACTCGACGTCGGCCGTGACGATCGGGACCTTGCCGAGCTTCTCGATGGTCGCGATCATGCGCGCCCCGAGCGCGGCGTCGCCGCTCTGCACGATCTCGATCGGCAACGCCCGCCACGCCGGGAAGAACGGGTGGTTGACGAAGCAGCGCGCCGGATGGGCCGCCTCTTTGGCGATCTCGCGACGCGGAAGGCCGCTCGTGGCGAAGCCGATGAGGCAGTCGTCGCGGACGATCTTCTCGAGCGACGCGAGGATGCGGCGCTTGACCTCCAGGTCTTCGCTCGCCGCCTCGAGCACGTAGTCGCACGCGGCGAGGTCCGTCAGCTCGCGCGTGGGCACGAGCGCGCCCGTGATCGCCTTCGCGGCGCTCTCGGCGATCTTGCCGCGCGACACGCCCTTTTGAACGTAGCCGTGGATGCGCGCCACGCCCGCGTCGAGCGCCTCTTGCTTGATGTCGACGAGGAAGACCTTGGAGCCGGGCTCGCGCGCCAGCGCCGTGAGGAAGCCGTATGCGAGGTCGGGGCCGATCGCCCCGGAGCCGATGACACCTACGATCATGGTCGCTCTCCGTGGGGCCGGCGTCCTCGCGCGGCCCGATGACCGCACGTCTTAGGCCTGCCGCGGCTCAGCGTCGACACTGAACACAAGCGCCGCCGACGCTCGGTGCACGCGCCCGGCGTCGAGCGTCGAGCGCGTCTCGGTCTCAGTCGCCGGGGCCTTCGTCGAACTGCGGCGCGTCCCCGCCGATGTGATCCCACGGCGCGCGCGACCCCACGTAGATGTGCTGCGACAGCTGGACGCCTGGATCGCCGTCGATGGTGCCGAGGGTGACGCCGCGGACGGTCCCTTCGTGGATCCCACACAGCGTCGAGCCGCACCTGCCGCAGAAGCCGATCTCCCAGCCGTTGCCGCTCGCGTATCGACTCAGCGCGCTGGTCTCGCCGACCCAGCGGAAGCTGTCCTCTGCCAGGAAGCCGAACGCGGAGCCCGCGCCGCTGAAGACCTTGCGACAGCGCGAGCAGTGGCAGCTCTGGGCGCGCACGAGCGGCGCGCGGATCTCGTACTCGAGCGCGGAGCAGAAGCAGCTGCCCGTGAGCGGCTTGGCGAGCGTGCTGGCGGTCGTGTCTCCCTGCGGCGCGTTCACCATGCCGCGATGCTACGAGGTGCGCGCCCATCTGTCTGCGTCGCGGCGTCGTCTCGGTGGCAGGGGTCCGAGATCGTCAGGGCGTGACGATGTCGTCGTCGGTCCCGAAGCGTCCGTCTGGGCCGGCGCTCGAGAGGCTCACCGCCTGCTCTGGCCGACACCAGATTCGAAAATCGTGATCCCACGGGTCGCGGCAGGTCGTCGCCGTGCTCAGCGCGCCCTCGAGTTGGAGCGTGGCCACAGTCGGGCATGCGTCGGGGCTGTGGCCTGCGCGCCACTTCTCGGCGATCGGCTGGATGATGTGCATGTCCGCGCGGGCCTGCTCGGTCTTGGGAATGCACCCGCAGGAGCGGAAGAGGACGAAGACGGTCGCGAGCAGCGCGCCCGCGCCCGCGCAGAGGCACGCGAGCGCGCGGAAGAAGCGCATGTGTGCTCTCCGCCGGACTCGGTTGGCGCGTGCCCGCACACGCACGCGCTCTCCCTCGAGTCGAGCGATGCGCACGTACAGGGCATCCTCGTCGCGGTAGGTCATGCGCAGCACGTTGCAAGCGACGTTCCGCGGTGAGGGACGGCCGCCGCGACCGCGGCACCGACATTCACGCCCCTGCATCCGACGCCG
>JAGQJA010000594.1:1890-3270 GCA_020430845.1 Myxococcales bacterium | reverse complement strand
ATGCGCGTGCGGATGGGAGCGCGGGGGCGAGCGCTGGCGCGGGGGTGCCGGCGGCGCGGACGTTGCCGCTCGAGGGGGCGCGCACCACTTATTACGTGCCCGGCGCGGTCGCTTCGGCGACGCGCTTGGTGGGGCACCTGCACGGGATCTGCTACCCGCCGTCGTACTCGTGCGGAAAGTGGGCGGGGGCCGCCTCGAAATATGGGTTCCTCGTTTGTCCCACCGGCAACGCGACGTGCGGCGACGCAGCGAACGGGCCGCCCAGCTGGGAGGCCCCGTCGTGGGGCGAGCTCGTGTCGATCATGGACCGCGATCTCGAGCGGGCCGTCGCGTCCGTGGCGAAGCGGCACCCGACGCTCTCACGCGACGACGCGATCCTGACGGGCTTCTCGCGTGGGGCCTACGCCGCGCCCACGATCGCGAAGATGCACCCGGGTCGATGGCCGCGCCTCGTGCTGATCGAGGCCGCCGTCCCGCTCTCGATCGAGGGGCTCGAGAAGGCCAAGGTCCGCGCGGTCGCGTTCGTCGCCGGCGAGCACGGCCCGGAGATCGAGGGCGAGCGCAAGATCGTCGCGGAGCTCGAGGCGCGAGGATTCCCCGTGGCGCTCTTCGTGATGCCCAAGGTCGCGCACTTCTACTCCGACGACGTCGACGACGTCATGGCGCGCGCGCTCGCGTTCGTCACGCGCGCGGGCGCCACCCCAGCGCCACGAGATGCACAGTGACGCCTCCGCGCTTGGGCTTCGTGAGCACGGTCTCGAGGGGCTCTCGCAGCGGGTCGACGCGCTCGGTCGCCTTGGACAGCGCGAGGCGCGCCTCTTCTTCGAGCGCCGCGAGGCGTCCTTGGAGCTCGACGAGGTTGGCCCGCGCGTGCTCGAGGTCCTTGGCTTGCTTGGCCGCCCTGCCCGCGCGTCGCGCGGTGGTCGCCGCGCCCGTGGCCAAGCGCGAGACGGCGCTCCGCCCGAAGAACGCGCCCACGATCGCCGCGCCGCCGCCGAGCGCCGCGTCGCGCTGAGCGTTGCTGAGCTCTTGGTGCTCTCGCGAGACCGCCTGCGCGGCCTTGCGTACGCGGTCCCCCAGCGTCTGCAGCTTTTGCGTGTATTTCGCACGCACCTTGTCCGTGGCCGCGTCGCGATCTTCACGGGCCAGGAGCGCGAGCCGCGCGCGGAACTGCGCCTCGGGCTCGTTGGGCTCGGACACGGCGCCGAACGCCTTGCTCTTGAGTCGGGCGATGCCCTGCGTGCGGGTGAGCCACGTGGCAAAGCTCTTGGTCCACGTGGCGTAGCTCTTGGCCGAGGCGAGCGCGCCCTTGGGCACGACGAAACGCGCGCCGGGCGCGGGCTCCGACGACAAGTGATGCGCGGCCAGCCCGGAGACCCA
>JAGQJA010000594.1:0-1815 GCA_020430845.1 Myxococcales bacterium | reverse complement strand
CCCGTCTTGAGCTCCTCGAAGTGGACCTGCGCGGCCCCGACGACGACGGGCTCGTAGACCACCGCCGCGCCGGGCGGCGTCGGGAAGAACACCTCGGGCACGCCGCTCGCGAGGAGCGGGCGCTCGGCCGACGCGCCGTCTGCGGGCGTCGCGGGCACGGGCGCGGCGCTCGGCGTGGGCGCGCCTGCCGCGGGCATGATGACGGTGCCGCCCGCCGTGACGACGTCCGCCACGTCTGGCGACGCGGCCGTATAGCCGTGCCTCGGCTCGCTGAACCGCGAGGCGACCGCGCGCAGGTGCTCGCGCGAGAGCGGTCCGCGCAGGTACGAGAGCGTCCAGCGCGTCTCGATCTCGGTCGGCAGCGGCTCGCGCACGTCGTGCACCAAGAACCGGCGCTTGCCGAGCGCTGCGATGCGCGCCTCGATCTCGGCGCGGTCGAGGCCGGCAGTCACGGCGCCCTCGAGGCCCTCCATCACGCGGAGCTTGTCGCGCTCGCTCTGCAGGCGCCCGATGAACCACGTGCCGGCGTTCGACAGGCCCTTGTGGTCGACGTCGACCGGGTTCTGCGTCGCGAGCACCACGCCCAGACCGACGGCGCGCGCTTGCTTGAGCAGGAGCAGCAGCGAGGCCTTGGACGGCGGCTCGGCCACCGGCGGAAAGAACCCCACCACCTCGTCCATGAAGAGCATCGCGCGGAGCGAGCCGGTGCCGGACTGCGCGCGCATCCACGACACGAGTTGCCCGAGCACGAGCGACACGAAGAACATCCGCTCGGCGTCGCCGAGGTGCGCGATGTTCAAGATGGACACGCGCGGCTTGCCGCCCTCGCCGCGGAGCAGGTGCTCGACGTCGAGCGGGTCGCCCTCGAGCCACGACTCGAAGCCGGGCGACGCGAGGAGGTTGTTGAAGCGCATCGACAGCGCGACGCGATCCTTCTTGGGAAAGAACGTCTCGAGGTCGACGACGCCCACGCGTTCGAAGCCCGGCTCTTGGATCTTGGCGACGAGGCCCCCGAGCTCGACGTCGCGCCCCGCACCCCACATCGACGCCAGCAGGTTCGCGAGCAGCACGTGCTCGCGGCTCTGACCGACCTCGACCGTGAGGCCCACGAGCGCGAGCAGGCTCGTGGCGACCGAGCCGACGCGCTCGCGAAGCACGTCGGGATCGGCCCCGGCCTTGGGCGCCGAGAGCGCCCCGAGCAGCGAGATCGGCGCGGCGGCCTTGCTGCCCGGCGTGTAGACACGCACCTCGGCCGCGTCACGGAGTCGCTGGATGCGCGCTCCGTCCTGGTCCCACGCGGCGAGGCCCTCGCGCCACTTCGCGGCCTCCGAGGCGGCGTCGGCGCCGTCGGGCACCCACGGCGCGAAGTCCTCGTCGCGCAGCTCGGGGAACGTGAGGCAGAGGTTGGCGAGATCCCCCTTGGGGTCGATCACGATGCACGGCACGCCGTCGATCGCGGCCTCCTCGAGCATCGCGACGCCGAGGCCCGTCTTGCCGCTGCCCGNNCCCGTCATGCCCACGATGAGCGCGTGCGTGAGGAGGCTCCGCGCGTCGTAGAGGTACGGGCCGTCGTCGGTGCGCCCGAGGTAGAAGGCCCCGAGCTTCTCGTAGTCCGGAAGCATGGCCCTCTCTTTACACCGGCCACGGCCGCGCCGGGCGAGCGTTCGGCGCGCGGGGGGCGCGGGTCGAGCGGCGGGGAGCGTGGAGCGAGCACGCCGTCCAATGATTGCTCGAAGCAACGATTCTATTGCGCGGCGCAACCATACGACACAAGCTCTGTCTCCGTGAGTCGCCGCCCCGCCCCGTCGCCGTCCC
>JAGQJA010000593.1 GCA_020430845.1 Myxococcales bacterium | reverse complement strand
CGTAGTTCTCGCCGAAGGCACGTTGCCCGGCTGCGTAGGCCTCGCGGATGGCCGCGGTCGTGTGCATCTTGCTGACGGCGAGAAGCTTCACGTCGTCGGGCCCGCGCCCGGCCGCGATCGCCGCGGCGCGGATGCGCGCGTGCACCTGGGCGAGCCTGTCGGCGATCGTGCTCACGCGCGACCCTTCTTGCGCCGCACACGCGCGCGCCAGACCATCACCTCGCTGTCGTTCGAGAGCGGTCCGCCCGCGAAGTCACCGGTCAGCGACGTGACCTGGAAGCCGTTGTAGTGGAGCAGCGCCTCCATCTCGCGAGGGAAGAACTGTCGATGGGCGAGGGGCGTCTGCCAAGGTGCGCCGTCCATCGGGGTGAAGACCATCGTCACGAAGAGTATCTGGCGTGGCCCGTCGTAGTCGAAGTGCTCGGCGTACTTCACCCGCCCCGCCGACGGGTGCACGAAGGGCGGCGTGCGGTACGCGCGCGCCGGATCGCGCGCGAGGTCGGCCGGCATGGGGAGCGAGATGTCGAACACCAGCTCGCCCTTGGGGGAGAGGTGCTCGGTCACGCGCGCCAAGAAGCGCTCGACGTCGCGGCGCTCGTAGAGGTGCAGCGCAGCGTTGAACGGGCAGATGACCAGATCGAAGCGCTCGCGTAGGCGCACGTCTCGCATGTCGCCGCGGACGATCTCGACGCGCTCGCGGACGCCGGCGGGCTCGCGCGCGAGCTGGGCGCGGAGGTCGTCGAGCATCGGCGCCGAGAGGTCGACGCCGACGACGCGCGTCCCGGCGCGCGCCACGGGCAGGGCGATCCTCCCGCTGCCGACGCCGTACTCGAGCACGGACCTCCGGCCGGCCGCGAGCTTCACGTAGAAGTCGATGTCGTCGGTGCGGTCGGCGTAGTTGGACGCGTAGTACTCGGCGTCCTCGTAGTGCGCGCGCGTGCCGGCCTCGAGCTCCATGTCTCGCGGCTTGTTCCGCGCGGTCTTCGCGCCTTGATGGGGAGGTCGTCGCGAGGTCAGGTCAGACCAGTGCGGCGCATCTGCTCGATCCACTCGCGCACGGCGTCGTTGGTCGGGCGATCGTAGTGCACCTTGCCCGCCGCGATCTCGCGCAGCGCCGTCACGGCCGCCTTGTTCTTGGAGTGGACGAGGGGGCTCGACCCCTTCATCAGCTGGCGAGCGCGGCGCGCGGCAAGGATGACGAGCGCGAAACGGTTTTCCTCACGCTCCAGGCAATCTTCAACGGTGACGCGCGCCATGTGCAGACCTACTCCTTGGCCGGCGCTGGAAGCACCGGGAACCATTGGGGGAAGAGCAAACTAGTCGCGACCGCCCTCGGTCGCAAGTGTTTGAGATACCTGAATGAATTCTGTAGGTTACAGCGAGAGATCTCGACCGATGGGCACGCTCCTCTACGTCGTTCGCCACGGGCGGACCGCCGACAACGCCAACAAGGTGTTCCAGGGCCAAGGGGGCTCGAGGCTCGACGAGGTGGGCGCGGCCCAGGCGGAGCGGATCGCCGCGCGCCTCGCGGGAGCGTCGATCGATCGCGTGGTGACGTCGGACCTCGAGCGCGCGCGCCAGACCGCCGAGCGCATCGCGGCCGCCTCTGGCCTCGCGCCGCCGTCGGAGCGCGCAGACCTCCGCGAGGTCGACATGGGCGCTTGGACGGGCAAGCCGTTCGACGTCGTCCGCGAGGAGCACGCGGAGGAGTGGGCGGCGTGGTGCGCAGGCATCGACGTGCGCCGGGGCGGCGGCGAGACGTACGCGGAGCTCGCCCTGCGTATCTCGACGGCGATGCTCGACGTGGCGCGCGAGCACGAGGGGCGTCGCGTCGCGGTCGTCTCTCACGGCGCCGCGATCCGCGCCTTGGTCATGCACACGCTCGGCCTGTCGTACGCCGAGGCGTCGCGCGCGCTCGGGGCGGTGGTCAACACGGCCCTCACCACGTTCGAGGCGACCGATCGGCTCCGCATGCTGTCGTACAACGACGCCGCGCACCTCGACGGCATGCCCGTCGATTGACGGCGAAGAGCGCGGGTGTCATGAAAAGTGTCGTGATCTCCCGGCCCTCGGCTCTCGCGCTCTGCGGAGCGGCGCTCTCGACGCTGCTGGCGGCCGGCCACGCGCGCGACGCGCGGGCGCACGCGCTCACGGGTGGCCTCGAGCCCGCGCAGGCCAAGGGGCCGTGCGCCAGCGCCGACAAGGTGAGCGCGGTCGATCTGACCGTTGCGCCTTCGCAGCCCCACCCGGGAGACGGCGTGGCGATCACCTTCCGCTTCACGGCCACGTGCCCCGCGCCCGCGGCGTGGCGCATCACCGCCGGCGAGAAGGTGATCGGGTCGGGCACCAAAGACGTGCCGCGCGCGGGCGTCGTCACCGTCATGGCCACGTGGCTCGCCGTGCAGGGCGACACCAAGATCGTCGCGTCGGTCGATCCGGCCAACCTCCTCGGTGAGTCCGACGCCGCGCGCGCCAACAACGCGCTCGCCCACGATGTGCACGTCGCCGGCGCCGCGCCCGCGCCCGAGCCTTCGCCCTCTCCGCCGCCCACCGTCTCGCCCACGCCACCGCCGCCTCCGGGCCCGAGCGGTCAGCGCGGCGGCGCCAACGGAACGTGCAGCGCGTGGGAGCGCAGGGTCGGCTCCAAAGGCGAGGGCCTCATCACCGTCGAGCCCGCCCGCGCCACGCCGAGCGGCCACGACTACGCCGAGTGCGTACGTCGGCTCGTCGGCGCGGTGCCTCAGGCGTTCTGCTCTCCCGCCGAGCGCAAGGCGCTCGCAAAGAAGACCTGGTTCTCTCAGGCCGGCGAGCAGGTGCCCGTGCAGCGCACCGCCGAGTGCCGATGAGCCGCTCCCGCCGCTCGGCGCGTCCGCTGCGCGCGCTCGCGGCGTCGCTGCTCTTCGT
>JAGQJA010000592.1:8071-8471 GCA_020430845.1 Myxococcales bacterium | reverse complement strand
CCCTCTGGGCGTGCAGAGACCGCGCGCCGACGCCGTCGGCCGGGGCACCATTGCCCGAATCGAGCGAGGCGCGCGCGGTGACCCGTGTGGTCGCGGCGGTGGGCACGCGCGAGGGGGCGGGGGTCAAGCTCGTCCGCACGATCGGCTCGCGCGAGCTGTCGATGGTCGACCCGTTCTTGCTGCTCGACGAGATGCGCTCGTCCGACCCGCGCGACTACGAGCCCGGCTTCCCGCGTCACCCCCACCGAGGCTTCGAGACGGTCACCTACGTCATCGCGGGCGCCGTCGAGCACGGCGACAGCTTGGGCAACCGAGGGCGCCTCACGGCGGGGAGCCTGCAGTGGATGACGGCGGGGCGAGGCATCATCCACTCCGAGATGCCCAAGCGCGGCGACGAGCG
>JAGQJA010000592.1:6731-7943 GCA_020430845.1 Myxococcales bacterium | reverse complement strand
CTCGCGGGCCAGCGCGCCGGGGCTACCGGGCCGGTCGACGGCGTGGTCGCCGCCCCGGTGCTGCTCGACGTCACGCTCGCCCGGGGCGAGCAGCTCGCGCACGAGCTGCCGTCGTCGCACTCGGCGTTCGTGTACGGGCTCGACGGCGTCGCGATCGTGGGCGCCAAGCGCACGCCGGTCGCGCGCGGTGACCTCGCTGTGCTCGGCGCCGGGCCCGTGGCGATCGTATCGGCGCCGTCCGAGCCGGCGCGCGTGCTGCTCGTCGCGGCCGCGCCCATCCGCGAGCCCGTCGCGCGGCGCGGGCCGTTCGTGATGAGCACCGACGAAGAGCTCGACCGCGCGTTCGAAGACTACCGCGCGGGCCGCCTGACCGACCCGGGGTGATCGCGCGTCAGCCCTTCTTGCGGTCCTTCTCGACGCGCGCGAGCTCGTCCTCGAGACGGCGGATCTGGCGCTTGAGATCCTTGACCTCGTCCTCGGTCGCCAGCGACATCGCCTTGGCGAGGCGCTCGACCTGATCGTTGGTGAAGGTCTGCACCTTCCCCGGGACGTTCATCATCTGCATGACCGCCTTCATCACCCGCTCGTCTTGCATGATCTTCATCACGCGCGGGTCGGTCATCAGCTTCATGCCCTGCTTCATCAACGTCTTCTTGATCGAGCTCATGCGACCCTCATGATAGGTCACGTCGCGGTCCGCTCGCGAAAATCCAGCTCGGCGCCGCGTCGATCACGTCCCGGCGTCGAGGTCGAGGGCGTCGCACCCCTGCTCGACGCCGCCCCCGCACGCGTGCTCGAACATGCGCCGCGCCGCCGCGGCATCTGCGGGCACGCCGCTGCCCTTGGCGAGCGCGCGCCCGGCGACCATGCACGAGGTGGCGTCGCCCAGCTCGCAGGCCTTGGTCAGGCGCTCCACCTGCTTCTCGCGGCTCGCGGGGGCGCCGTGCCCCTGCGCCCACATACGCGACGCGGACACACACGCGAGCGCGTCTCCGGCGTCGCACGCACGCTCCCAGGCCCGGAGCGCCCCGGGCAGGTCGTGGGGCGCGTCCTTGCCCTCGGAGAGTCGGGCCGCGAGCACCGCGCACGACGACGCGACGCTGCGGTCGCACTCGTCGCGGCACCCCACGAGCTCCTTCGCGTCCATCGAGCAGAGCGCGAGCCCCGCGTCGACCGCCGGTGGTGGCGCGGTCGACGCGGTCGCCCCGCCGA
>JAGQJA010000592.1:1677-6616 GCA_020430845.1 Myxococcales bacterium | reverse complement strand
CCGCCCGCGATCAGCGCTCGGGCGTCACGAACTCGAACGTCGACTTGGCGCCCTTGTTGCCGATCGTGATCTCGCCGGTGACCTTGGAGCCGGGCTCGAGCTTGTCGAAGCCGCGCACCTTGGCGCTCGTGCGGCAGCTGCCCTTGGCGAGCGCGGCGCCCATGTTCTGGAAGAGGCCGTCGAGCTGCGCCGCGTCGTTGGCCGACGCGTAGCTCCCGCCCGTCTCGGTCGACAGCTCGCGCAGCACCTTGACGGCGCGCGGGTCGACGCGCGCGTCGCCCTCGGCCGCCGGTCCGAGGCCCACGGTGAACACGGGGATCTGCGCGGCCTTGGCCGCGTCGTGGCAGGCCTGGCGCTTCGACTCCGAGTTCGGGCGCCCGTCGCTCAAGAGCAGCATGCCGCGCCGCACGCCCTTCTGCGTGTCGACCAGCGGGGTCATCTGCACGCACGACTCGTAGAGCGGCGTGCCGCCGCCGTTCGCGATGAGCTCGGTGGCCTTGATGAGCGCCTCCTTGTCGGACGAGAACTTCGCCTCGGGAGGGCTGCACGCGGCGCCGCCCTGCGACACGCACAAGAGGTCGCGCAGGTTGCTGCCCGACTTGCCGTAGTCGGTGAGGAGCACGCGGTCGTCCGCGCCGAGCGTGTTGAGGAAGCCCACCGTCGCGTCCTTGCGCATGCGCTTGGGATCGCTCGACGCCATCGACCCGGAGTCGTCGAGGATGACGCCGATGGAGATCCCCTTGGCCGACGCGTCGGGCTCGGTGCACTCGGTGTCGAGCACGTCGACGTCCATCGGGGCCGGCGACGAGATGTGCATCGACACCTTGAGGCCCTTGCCGAGCACGGCCAGCTTGTTGGCGTCCTTGGGCAGCGTCGTCACGCCGAGCTCGCCCGTGACGTGGATGCCGCTCGTCACGTTCGTGCCGACGACCACCACCTCCGTCACCTGCTCGTTCGGGTCGCCGGCCGCGCCGCCCACGGGCTCTGTGCGGATGGTGCACGCGGCGCTCGCAGACGCGAGGGCGACGAGGGCGAACGAGAGGACGGAACGGTGGCGGGTGAAGCAGGCGCGCATGAGGTCTCCTTGTGAGAACAAAAGACACGACGACGCGCGCGGATCTCGCGCGGGCCGCCCGCGGTCTCTCCGAGTCACGCCGGCGAGGGAGCGCCGTCTGGGGTGCGTGCAGCGGAGCCGCTGGGAACGAAAGTCAGACGGGAGACCACACGGCGAGATTCAGGAAAAATGTGTCGTCCTTTCGGAGACTTCCGCCCCTGGCGCGCGGAATACGACGCGCGGGCGAGAGAGCTTCCTCCGTCGCGTGCCACATGAAAGGGTGACAGCGCGTCGATCCACCGCCCGCGCGCTCAGCCCTCGAACGACGCCGCGAACGGGGCCGCGACGGCCTCGAAGCGGCGCGCGAACGGCTCCTCGAACCTCTCTCGGGGCAGGTCGATCGCGTCACGCACGGCGCCGCGCCCGATCTCCTTGCGCAGGCGCGCGGGCGCGAACTCTGCGATCGACGCCAGGCCCCCCGCGGTCGCCTGGTGGAGCCCCGCGAGCGCGCGGAGGCACCCCGCCTGGCGCGGGGCGCGCGCGTGCAGGTGGAGCAGCGCGCCCATGATGTCACCGCGGTCGCGCGGGTCGAGCCGCTCGCACGTCGCGATACGGGCGCCCCAGGCGTCGAACCACGGACCGATCGGCAAGAGCAGCTCTCGGGCGCGTCGCAGCGCGCGCGGCTTGCGGAGGGCGAGGAAGCGATGGTTCTCGGCGGCCATGAGCCTCTTGTTGATCTCGCCCGCCGCGACGAACGAGGGCACTCGCGTGGCGCCGTCGGCGTGCCCGAGGCGCGTCAGTCGCTCGCGCGCGGCGGCGAGCGACGGTCTGCGCGGCCACAGCGACACGACGCGTGAGAGGTCGCCGAGGTTGTGCGCCACGATGGTGATCGCCGAGAGCGCGACGCGGGCGTCCCCCGTGCGCCACGCGCGCTCGAGCGTCTGCCGTTCGCGCTCGAGCTCCTCGTCGATCGCGGTCGAGAGGCGCGCCGCGTGGTCTTCGGCGCCCAGCTCGTCGGCGCGCAGCAGGGCGCCGGCGCGTACGCCGAGCCACTCGCCGTCGTGGCCGCTCATGGGCCCGAGCCCGAGGTCGACCGCGCGCTCCGACACGACCGTCGCGGGCCATCGCGACACCTCGTCGACGAGCGCGCAGAGCCGATCGAGCACGGCCACCGAGCTCACCGACTGCCACACGTGGTGGCGGATGCGCGCGTCGACGTCGGTGGGGACGAACGTGGCGACCGTGGCCCAGTGGGCCGCGAGCAGCATGCGCGCGTACGCGTCGGGCTCCGACGTCGTCTGAGAGGCGGCGGCGGCCTCGTGGTCGGCGAGCCAGGCGCACGCGGCCTCGGCGCCCGGCAGGCTCGTCAGCCAGGGCGCGGTGCTCTCTACCTGCGCCCAGAGGACGGTCGGGGTGACACCGTGCTTCACCGTACCAGGCGTACCATGCGCGGGCGGGCTCGTTCGCGTTACGAAATCTGCGGCCGGGCGCTATGATCGCTCGACGTGCGTGCGCCTTCGCCCGCGCGTTGGAGAGGTGAGGCTCATGGCTGCGAGACACGGGCGCGCGACGACGACGGGCGCGGTGGCGATCGCGATCGCTGGCTCGCTGCTCGTCGGGTGTGCGCGGCCGTCGGTGGTCGCCGCGCCCCCCGCGGTCGCCGCCTCGGGCGAGACCGTCATCCTCGTCGAGGATCACCTCCCCGCGCCGTTCGAGATCGAGCGGATCGTGCTCGCGGTCGACGGTGAGGAGGTCTACGTGCGCGACGACGATCGCGGCCTCAAGCTCTCGCGCAACGTCGCGTTCCGCCAGCGCGTCGAGGTCGGTGAGCACTCCGTGTCGCTGCACATGCGCGTGCGCACGCCGTGCGGCCTCGGGAGCCAGCCGAGGCTGCTCCACGAGCTCCGCGGGGCTCGCAGCTTCACGGTGGGCTCGCGCGGAGGCACGCTCACGATCGACGTCTTCTCGGGCGGTCCGCTCCTCGCCGAAGAGGGGCCTCGCGTCGACTACCGCGCGTCGGGCTCCGTGCGCGAGGGGGGCACGCTGCACTACCGCTTCCCCGAGTGTCAGGGCGAGTCGCCCGTGGCGCGGGCCCTCTGCACGGCAGACCGCATGATGCTGCGCGCGCGCGAGGTGCGCGATCTCGTGTGGCTCGCGTGCCTGCGAGATCGTCGCCGCGCCATCGCTTCGCTCACCGACGACGACGCGACGCGAGACCGTCGGGCGGCAGACCTCGAGCTCGAGCTGCACGAGTGTCGCGGGCTCGACGTCGAGATCACCTCACCGGTGGTCACCGTGAGAGACGAGTGCGGCGCCGTCGGCGCGTTGCCCTGAGCATGGCCGCGCCCCCGCTCGCCCGGCTCGGGATGTCGACGTCGCGGTTCTTGCGCGACCACTGGCAGAAGCGCCCGCTCTTGGTGCGCGGCGCGCTGCCTTCGTTCGAAGACCCGCTGTCGGCCGAGGAGCTCGCGGGCCTGGCGTGCGAGGACGGCGTCGAGTCGCGCATCGTGACGCGCACCCGCACGCGCTACGACGTGCGCTACGGGCCGCACGAGGAGCACACGTTTCTCTCGCTGCCCGAGGCGCGGTGGACGCTGCTGGTGCAGGAGGTGAACCGGCACGTGCCGGGCGCGGCCGACCTGCTCGACGCGTTCTCGTTCATCCCCAACGTGCGCGTCGACGACGTGATGGTGAGCTACGCCGCGCCGGGTGGCGGCGTGGGTCCGCACATCGACAGTTACGACGTCTTCTTGGTGCAGGGCCAGGGCCGCCGCAGGTGGCGTTACGGCGCGACCGCAACGGGCGACGTCGCGCTCGTCGAGGGGGCACCGCTGCGCATCTTGCGGCGCTTCTCGCCCGACCACGACGAGATCTTGGAGGCGGGCGACATGCTCTACCTGCCCCCAGGCGTGGCGCACGAGGGCACGGCCGACACCGCGTGCCTCACGTACTCGGTCGGGTTCCGCGCGCCCAATCTCGCCGAGATGTACATGGACCTCTCGGACGCGCTCTGCGATCTGCCCGCCGGCGCCGCGCTCTATCGCGATCCGCAGCTCGCCCCGCAGCATAACCCCGGGCTCGTGTCTCCGGCCGCGCGCGCGCGCGTGCGGTCCATGATCCGAGGCCTCGCGCTCTCCGACGCCGAGATCGACCGGTGGTACGCGCGCTTTGCCACGCGTCTCAAGCCGGGGCACGAGATCCCGCGGCCCGCCCGCGCACCGCGCTGGCCGGCCATCTTGCGCAGGCTCGAGCGCGGCGACGTGGTGGTGCGCTCCGAAGAGGGCCGCTTTGCCTATCTCGACGAGCCCCGCATCTATCTCTATGTGGGGGGCGAGGAGTTGCCGTGCCACCGGGCTGCGCTGCCGATGATCGAGCTTGTCTGTAGCGCCCGGCGCCTCGGCGCGGCGGATCTCCTCCGCGCGTCGAAGGCCGTCGCGGCGCGAGAGCTGCTCGTACGCCTGTTCACGTTGGGCGCGCTCTCGTTCGTGCGCTGAGCTATCCTTTCACGCGATGGCGGCTCAGCGACGATCGCCCCGGTGGAGATACCTGCTCTTCGTGTCGGCGGCGGCGGGCCTGGTGGCGTGCAGCCTCGGCGTGACGGGGTTGCTCGAGCAGGCTCCCGTCGACGCGGGCGTCGACGCCACGCCCGAGGCCTCGCTGCCGCCGGGCTTCGACGCCTCATCCGACGTCGACCCGGGAGATGGCGGCGCGCTCGACGCCGACGCCGGCCCGCCGGTGGATCTGTGTCCGGCGGTCTGCGCCGACGCGGGCATCGGCACGTGCGACGCCGGCACGTGCGTGATCGACTGCGACGGCCCGGGCAGCGCGTGCAACAAGAACGTCGTCTGCCCGGCCGGCACGCCGTGCGACGTCACCTGCGGCGAG
>JAGQJA010000592.1:0-1582 GCA_020430845.1 Myxococcales bacterium | reverse complement strand
AGCTGCGTCGTCGGGTGCGGAGGCCCGAACTCCTGCCGAGAGGACATCACCTGCACGGCCGGCTCGTGCGCGATCACCTGCAACGGCACGGGCGCGTGCAACAAGCGCGTGGACTGCGCCGGCGCCGACTGCAAGATCGCGTGCACGGGCGCGCTGTCGTGCGCCGACGTGGTGGGCTGCGACGCTGGCGCGTGCGACCTGCGCTGCGCGGGCTCAGGCTCGTGCACGAAGGGGACCGACTTCGACTCCGCCGACTCCGGCATCCGCTGCTCGAACCAATCGTGCGGGACGCAGCCCACGTGCGTCGGCGCCAAGTGCGCGATCGACTGCGCCGACATCGCTTCGTGCGGCAACGGCGTCTGCTGCGACGCGGGCACATGCACCCTCACGGGCACGACCGCCGTGCAGGCGTGCCCCTGACGGTCACGCGTCCCGTCCACCTCGTGGCGCCGGCTTGTCGGCGATGATGAGGTAGTTGAACCCGCGCAAGAAGAAGTTCCCCTCTTCGGCCGCGCGCCGGTAGTTGCCCATCTCGAGCGTCTTGTTGTGGCGCACCACGGCGCACACGTCGAGGATGCGCAGGCTCTCGGAGATCCCGCCGAGCAGCTGCAGGCCGATGGGCGCGAACCCCCGCTTCTTGTCGTACGCGTCACACACGTAGACGCCGAGCACCCCGCCGGGCCGGAGCACGCGCGTGGCCTCTCGGAAGGCGCGCTGCATCGCGCGGTAGTACTCGTGGGTGTACGCGCTCAGCTTGCCGATGCAGCGCGGATCGTCGGAGTAGTCGATGTGATCGCCGTACGGCGGGTCCATGAAGACGAGCGCCGCCTCTCCCTTGCCGACGGGCAGCGAGCGCGCGTCGGCCTTCTCGATGTCGGGCCGCGACGGCGCGACGTCGAACCCGCGCGCGCGTCGCCCGGTGTCCTTGGCCACGTCGAGCGTCGTGCCGGAGCCGCAGAACGGGTCGATCACGAGATCGTCGGGCTTGGTGTATCGCTCGATCAGGTTCCAGATGACGTACGAGGGCGTCGCGCCGACGTAGCGCGCGTCGCCCTGCATCCCCTCGCCGTAGTGTTGAGAAGGGTAGTCCCACAGCGTGGTGGGCTGCAGGCGGAGCGCTGGTTTGTCCGGGCGTTTGTGGACCGCCGGACGTGCGGTTGCCGTGCCGTGGCGAGGACCGCCGCGGTCCGGGCGTGCGCCGAGGGTGGGCGCGCCGCTGCGATCGGGCGGGCGCGCGCGATCGGGCCGCGGACCGCGCGCGGACGGTCCGCCCCGCGCGGGAGAGGTGTGGGTCTTCGGTCCGCCCGGCTTTCGGCGATCGTCTCGCGTCACGCGGCGACCTTCCCACGACGGGCGCCGCGACGACAAGGGCCGCGGCGCGCCGTGGGGAGCTCCCTCAGCGGTACACGCAGCGCGTGCCCATCTTTCCGTACTTGGTGAGCAGCGTGAAGTTGTACCGCGAGTTGATGCCGTGGCCTTCGAACGAGCCGCCGCGCCAACGCACGCGGCCGATGTTGACCGCGACGTCGTCGCCCGGGTCGTCGTTGCCGAAGGTGAGCGTGCGGTTGACGGCGCTCACCGG
>JAGQJA010000047.1:1612-12463 GCA_020430845.1 Myxococcales bacterium | reverse complement strand
GTCGCTTGATCGCCTCGATGGTGCCGAGGCGCACGACGCTGGCGAATCGGAGCGCGTCGGAGCCGCCGGGCGCGTCGCGGTAGTAACGAAAGAGCGGGAGCGTCGCGTCGGCGTCGAGCAGCGTGTGCCGCGAGGCGTGCTCGGGGCGCGTCAGCGGCCTCTCGCGCAGGAGCTTGGTCGCGCCCACGAAGAGGTAGCTCTCTTCGTGGAGGCGCAGCGCGTCGAGCTTGGGGTCGTTGAGGCGCGTCGAGGTGACGGCGCAGTCGATCTCCATCGTGCGGACGCGCAGCAAGATGTCCGAGCCCGACCCGAAGTACAGGTGCACGCGCGCCCACGGCAGCGCCTTCTCGAGGGTCTCGAGCTGCGGGAGGATCCAGCTGAGGCCGAGCTCGTGACGCGTGCCGAGCACGACGTCGACCGGGTCGACGGCCTTCCCACCCAGTGACC
Organism: Myxococcales bacterium; assembly: GCA_020430845.1. Lineage (GTDB taxonomy): Bacteria > Myxococcota_A > Polyangia > Polyangiales > Polyangiaceae > Labilithrix. The sequence goes on along the minus strand of JAGQJA010000047.1, from coordinate 12,016 downwards.
CGACGCGCACGCACTCCGCCGCGGCGAACAGGCAGCGCTCGGCGGCCGGCAGGAGGGCGATCCCCTCGTCGGTGAGGCGCACGGAGCGTGTCGTCCGATGAAACAGCGGCGCGCCGAGCTGTTGCTCGAGCAGCTTGATGCGCTGGCCGAACGCCGCGGGGGTCAGCGCGACCGACTTCGCGGCGGCCCGGAAGCTCAAGAGCTTGGCGGCGGCGGCGAAGCACCGCAGCGACTCGATGGAGGGCAACATCGCCGGCGGCTGAGGATACGCGCCCTGGGCCGGGAGGCGCGCCGAATTGCGCGCGGCGTCTTTAGGTCCCACCGCGCTTTTCTTCGGGGCGCCGGGTTGCTAGAGACATCCGACGCCATGTCCGACCGCCGGGGGGGGCCACGCCGCCCAACCGAAGAGGAGCTCGCGGCCGGCGCCGACCGCAAGGACGCACCGCCGACATCGAGGCTCGGGAGACTCGCTCGCCTCGGTGCGCTCGCGCCGCGCGCGCTCCCTGTCGCGGCCGAAGCCCTGCGCAAGGCGGTCGGCGCCAAGCGCTCGGAGGACGAGGAGAAGCAGGCGCAGGAGCGCATCGTCGCCAACGCCAAGAAGACCGCCGACGCGATGCTCAAGACGCTCGGCGAGATGAAGGGCTTGCCGCTGAAGTTCGGGCAGATGGCGTCGTACATCGACGGGCTGGCCCCGCCTGGCTACGAGGACAAGTTCCAGGACGTCCTGAAGAAGCTCCAGGCCAAGGCGCCCCCGCTCTCGCGCGAGGCCGCGCGCAAGGTCGTCACCGAAGAGCTCGGCCCGCCCGAAGAGGTCTTTGCCGAGTGGGAAGAGGACCCGTTCGCCGCCGCGAGCATCGGTCAGGTGCACCGCGCCACCACCCACGAGGGCGATCGCGTCGCCGTCAAGGTGCAGTACCCGGGCATCGACAAGGCCATCGCCAACGACCTCAAGAGCATCTCGTTGCTCGAGACCATGGTCGCCCCGCTCGCGCGCAAGTACCACTCCAAGGAGGCCATCGACGAGATCGCGAGCGTGTTCCTCGCCGAGCTCGACTATCGCCTCGAGGCCGACAACGCCGATCGTTTCAGGCGCATGCACGAGGGCGACGACGACATCGTCGTGCCGCGCGTCTTCCACCGCCTGAGCACGCGTCGTGTGCTGACCACCGAGCTGCTCGGCGGTGAGGACTACGCGTCGTTCCAGGCCCACGCGTCCCAAGAGGAGCGCGACGCGGCGAGCGCGACGATCTGGCGCTTCATGTTCCGCTCGCTCTTCAAGTACGGCGTGCTCTACGCCGACCCCCACCCCGGCAACTACCGCTTCCTGGGCGGCGCGCGCGTGGCGTTCCTCGACTACGGGTGCGTCAAGGTGCTGAGCCCCGAGCTCGTAGAGGGCGTCAAACGCTACGTCACGGCGGCCATGGACGAGCGCTGGGACGACTTCGAGCGGGCGTGCGTCGACGTGCTCGGCTACGACCCGACCGACACCGAGGTGTATGCGATGTACATCGAGTACACCAAGCTCCTCTTGCGCCCGCTCACGACCGACGACGACGCGTACGAGCACACGCGCGAGGACGCGCGCGAGGCCGTCGCGTTCCTGGTGCGCGGGGCCAAGCGCGTGATGAAGAAGGAGGGCGAGGCGCTGCCCACGCTCCCCAAGCCGATCCACCCGCCGTCCGAGGGCGTCTTCATGAACCGCCTCCAGTGGGGGCTCGCCAGCGTCATGGCGGGGCTCGGCGGCCGCGGCAACTGGCGTCGCATGACCGAGGGTTGGATCCGCGGACCCCAGGAGACCCCCGCGTGACCCTCGAGGCCCGCACCCAGAGCCCCGCGCCCTCGCGCGCGCGCAGCGCCAAGCGACGCGCCAAGCCCGCGTGGACCGAGCTGCGTCGCCACGGCGAAGGCTACGCCGAGAGCACGCTCGTGCACGGCGACAACCTCGACGTGCTCCGCGCGATGCGCGACGAGTACGCCGGTCGATTTTCTTGCATATACATCGACCCTCCGTTCAACACGGGGCGCCGGTTCGAGCAGTACGACGACGCGCGCCCTTCGGAGGCGTGGGTCGAGATGATGCGCCCGCGGCTCGAGGCCATGGCGCCGCTGCTCGCCGACGACGGCGCCCTCTTCGCCGAGATCGACGACACGCAGCTCGCGCACCTGCAGCTCCTGTGCGACCGCGTCTTCGGCGCGCACAACCGCGTCAGCACGGTGACCGTCGTGCGCAGCGCGGCCACGGGGCACAAGGCCATCAACGCCGGGCCCGTGCACGTGACGGACTTTCTGCTCATCTACGCGCGCGACCGCAAGAAGTGGCGCTACCGCGCGCAGAAGCGCCCGCGCGAGGGCATGGACCGCGCGTACGGCACGTGGCTCGACGATCCCGACGCCCCGCGGGAGAGCTGGACGTTCCGGCCCCTGCGCAGCGCCGCCGCCGAGCACCACGGGTACACGTCGAGCCGAGAGGCCACGCGCGATCTCGGGGCGCCCGAGTGGACTCGCCGCGTCGAGGCGTTCGCGCTCGCGCACGCACGGCACGTCGTGCGCTTCGCGCAGCCTCGATACGACGCGATCGCCCGCGCGGCCCAGCGCCTCGTCGACGCCTCCCGCGGCGCGCCCGATCGCGTCATGTGGATGGCGCGTCCCGGCCGCCCGGACTTCATCCTCAAGGGCGGCAACCGCATCCTCTTCTTGGCCGACAAGGTGGCCGACGTCGACGGGCGACCGTCCGTCGTCGAGCCGCTCACCAACGTCTGGGACGACATCCCCTTCCAGGGCATCGCGCGCGAGGGCGGCGTCGTGTTCAGCCGCAACAAGAAGCCCGAGCGACTGCTCGAGCGCGTCATCGCCATGTCGACGTCGCCGAGGGACTGGGTGCTCGACCCGTTCGCCGGCAGCGGCACCACGCTCGCCGTCGCGAGCAAGATGGGGCGCCGATGGTTCGGCATCGAGAGCGGCGCGCACGCGCTCACGATGTGCGAGCCCCGCCTCGAGCGTGTGCTCGCGGGGCGTGACGTGTCGGGGGTCCGGCCCGGCGCCGCGCCCCGCGGAGGGTTCCGTGTCGTTCGCGCGTGAGCACGTGGCGCTCGTCGCGCTCGTCGGGGTCGCGCTCTCGCAAGAGGCCTGCTCGCGCAAGCCTCGCGACGTGGGCAACGTGACGCCCCCGGCGCCCGACGGCGGCGGCGCGACGCTCGCGGCTTCGGTCGACGCGTCCGCGGACGCCGTCGCCGTGGCGCCCGCGCTCGGTTGGGTCGAGGCGGTGCGCGCCCACCGCTGGAAGCAGGCCGTGGCGTCGATCGAGGCCCTGCCGCAGGTCGAGCGTGACAAGCCCGAGGTGCGCTTCGCGCTCGCGCGCGCTGCGGTCGAGGCCGGCGCGTACAAGAGCGCCGAGGGGGCGCTCGCCGACCTCGAGAACGCGTTGCCGCTGCTCCGCGATCGCATCGCCGAGCTCCGCGCCGAGGTGTGGGCCGAGCTCGGTCCGTACGGCAAGGCGGGCGACTACTTTTCGGCGAGCGGTCGGCCGGCCGACTCGCTCCGCGCCGCGCGTGCGTACGCCAAGGGCGGCGACGCGGCGCACGCTCGCGCCGCGTGCGATCGCGTCGTCGCGGCGCCCAAGCGCAGAGCCGCGGACGAAGAGGGCGCGCGCGCTCTGCGCATGGAGCTCACCAAGGCCGCCGACGGCGAGGCGGCGACGCTCGGCGACGCGCGGTGGCTCGCCGTCCACGCGGTCGACGCGCACCACGCGACCGAGGCGCAAGCGGTGCTGCGTCGCGCCAAGCAGACCCTGGCGTCGGGCGATCTGCTCACGCGATCACACGTGCTCGCGAGCGCGAGAAAGACCGACGACGCCCTGCGCGCAGCCGACCTCGCCGCCACGCGTGGCGCCTCCGCGGCCGACGTGTGCCGCGCCCGCGCCGAGGCGCTCTACAAGGCGCGCACGCGCTATCCCGAGGCCGCCCTCGCGTACCGATCGTGCGCGGCCGCGGGCGGTCCACACGCCGCCGAGTACCTCTTCTTGTCGGCGCGCGCCTTCTCTCGCGCCGACCGCGACGGTGACGCGCTCCCCGCGTTCGGCGCGGTGAGCTCGCGCTTCCCCCGCACGCCATGGGCCGAGCAGGCCGAGTTCCACGTCGCGCGCGCGCACGCGCTCAAGGGCAGGTGGCGCGACGCGACGACCGCCTTCGACGCGTACGCGCGCCGCCACCCGTCGGGCAGCCAGAAGCGCGAGGCCGATCGATATCGCGCGCTCGCCCACCTGATGGCCGGCAACGCCAAGGACGCGCGACGGCTGCTCGAGGAGCTCGCGGGCTCCGGGGAGGACGCCGTGGCCGTCGGTCGATGGACCAACCTCGCGGCGCTCGCGGCGTACCGCGACGGCGACAAGATGCACGCCGTGGCGCGGTGGGGGCAGGTCGCGCGCTCACGCCCGCTCACGTGGCCCGCGCTGGTGGCGCGCGCGCGCCTCACCCAAGAGCGGGCCGCGCTCCCGGTCGCGATCGACCCGCCGCTCTCCGCTCCGGCGCCCGAGCCGCTCACCGTCACCCTCCCGCCTCCGGTCGACATGCTCCACCGCGTGGGGCTCGACGACGACGCCGAGGACGCGCTCCGCGCGCGCGAGCCGCTCGTGTCGAACCAGGGCCAAGGGCGCGGCACCGAGGCACTCTGCGCGGCGTACGCGATGCTCGATCGCGCCAAGCGGCGCTTTCAACTCTCTCTCGGCATCTCGCCGACCGCGCTGTCGTACGCACCCGGCGCCCGGACGCGGTGGGCGTGGGAGTGCGCGTACCCTCGGCCGCTCGCGTCGCTCACCGCCGACAAAGAGAAGGAGCTCGGGCTCCCGACGGGGCTCGTGCACGCCGTCATGAGACAAGAGAGCGCGTTCGACGCGGCGGTCGTCTCCCCGGCCCGCGCGGTGGGGCTCATGCAGCTCTTGCCCGAGACGGGAGCCACGACGGCCAAGCACGCGGGCCTCGAGCACGCCGAGGACTTGCTCACCAGCCCGCCTCACAACGTGACGCTCGGCGCCATATATCTGCACGAAATGATGGATAAATTCGACAATGTGGTGCCGCTCGCGGTCGCCGCGTACAACGCGGGGCCCGACGCGATCGCCCGCTGGCGGGCGGCGACGAAAGACGCGCCTCTCGACGTGTTCGTCGAGCTCATACCGTTCACGGAGACACGCGGGTACGTCGCGCGCGTGATGGGCAACCTGGCCCACTACGGGCTCATGGAGCGCGGTGAGGCGGGCGTGCCGTCGCTCGCGCTCGGAGCCAACTGACCATGGGCCTCGTCCTCGCCGCCCTCTTCATCGCGCTCAACGGCTTCTTCGTCGCTGCCGAGTTCGCGCTCGTCAAGATGAGCACGATGCTGCCGGGCCGTCCCGCCGACGACCCGCGCACCAACGCGCTCCGGAAGGTCGTCTCGCGCCTCGAGCGGTACCTCTCCGTGACGCAGCTCGGCATCACGCTCGCGAGCCTCGGTCTCGGCTGGATCGGCGAGCCGACCCTCGAGCGCTACGTGCTCGCGCTCGCGCGGTGGGCTGGCGGCGGCGAGCCGGGACGCGTCCTGCACGCGGCCTCGACCGTGGTGGCCTTCACGCTCCTCACGTTCGCGCACGTGCTCTTCGGCGAGCTCGTGCCCAAGCTCGTCGCGATCCAGCGCTCGGAGCGCGTCGCGTTCAGCTCGTCGGCGCCGCTGCACCTCATCTACCTCGTGTTCCGACCGCTGCTCTGGGTGCTCGAGCGCGCCACGAAGATCATCTTGCGCGCGATGGGCATGAGCTCCGACGCGGCGAGCGAGGGCACGCTGTCCGAGGAGGAGATCCTCGGCATCCTGGCCGCGAACATGGCGCGCAGCCCTGGCGGGCAGGCGAGGAGCGAGCTGCTCGAGCGCGTCGTCCGCTCGGCGCAGCGCACGGCTCGCCACGCCATGGTGCCGCGCGTCGACGTCTTCATGTTGCCGCTCGAGACGACGGGGGAGCGCGCGATCCGTGAGCTCCGCACGACGCAGTACTCGCGCGTCGTGCTCACCAAGGCGGCCGACATGGACGAGGTGGCGGGCTACCTCTACGCCAAGGACTTCTTGCTCGACCCGGCGGCTTCCAAGCTCGAGGACCTGCGCAGCGTGCGTCGCGACATCCTCTTCGTGCCCGAGACGCAGGGGCTGCTGGACGTGATGCGCGAGATGCAGCGCGCGCAGATCCCCATCGCCGTGGTCGTCGACGAGTACGGCGGCACGAGCGGCATCGTCACCATGGAAGACCTGCTCGAGGAGATCGTCGGCGAGATCCGCGACGAGTTCGACGTGGAGCCCGCGCGTGTCGTGCAGGTGGTCGGCGAGCCGCAGACGTGGGATGCCGACGCCCGCGCGAGCATGGAGGAGCTGCGCGCCATCGGCGTGAAGGGGCTGCAAGAGGAGGCCGCCGAGACGATCGGCACCGTCGTCGCCGAGCGGCTCGGCCGCATCCCCCGCGTCGGCGACAAGGTCGAGCTGGGGGCTGGCGCGATCGCGGTGATCACGAGCGTGAGCCGGCGGCGCGTCGTGCGCGTGCGTGTGCGCGTGCGCGCCTCGGAGCCGCCTCCCGCCGAGGCGGAGGCGTGAGCCGAGCGAGCCGTGGGGGCCAGACCGCGCTGACCGTCGCGCGCATCGGCGCGGTGCTGCTCACCGTCCTCTCCTGCGTGCTCGCCTCACGCGTCCGCCTCTCTCACGATCTCACCGACCTCTTCCCCGACACACCGCACGCGCACGCGCTCGCTCGCTTCGCGCGCGCGTTCGGCGGCGGCGACGTGGGGCTCGTCCTCGTCCGCGGGCCCGACCCCGAGGAGGTGCGGCGCGCGAGCGAAGAGGCGGCCGCGTCGCTGGGGCGCTGCCAGACCGTCTCGCACGTGCTGGCTCAGGCGCCCGCGCTGTCGCTCGCGTCGCCCACCGCCGCGTGGCAGCTCGCGGGCCCCGTGGCGCGCGCCAAGCTCGCACGCGCCGTGACCGAAGAGGGGATGCGCGAGCGCATCCGCGAGACCCGCGCGCTCCTCTTGGCGCCCGGCGCGTCCGAGCTCGAGGAGCTCGTGGCCCGCGACCCGCTGCGACTCGCGCAGATCCCGTGGGAGGGCCGCATCGAGCTCGCCGCGGGCGCACGCGCCACGCCGGGCACGCCGTTCGTCTCGGGAGACGGACGCGCGCGGCTCTTGCTCTTGCACGCCCGCGGGGGGGCGTTCGACGGCCGCGCGGCCACGGCCTTCGTCGAGGAGGTCGAGGGGGCGCTCGGCGGCGTGCGGCGTGCTCACGCGGGCGTCACCATAGAGGTCACCGGCGGTCACGCCATCGCGCGCCAGACCGAGCAGATGGTGCGCGGCGATCTCGAGCGCAGCGGCGTGCTGTCGCTCGTCCTCGCCGCGGTCGCGTTCGCGGCGTGCTTCAGGCGGCTGCGCGCGCTCGTGGCCGTCTTTCCCCCGCTGCTGCTCGGGACGCTTTGGACGACGGCGATCGCGGGCGTCGCCTACCAGCGTCTGAGCGCCGTGGCCGTGGCGTTCACGGCGGTGGTGGTCGGCGTGGGCGTCGACACCGGTGTGCATGTATATGCACGCATATTGGACGCGCGTGCACGTGGTCTCTCTCCGGCAGACGCGGCCCGCGACGCGCGCGCGCACACGTGGCGACCGACGCTGGGCGCAGCCGTCGCGGCGGCGGGCGCGTTCTCGGCGCTCGGGCTCGCCAGCGTGCCCGGCATGCGCCAGCTGGGCCTGCTCTGCGGAGCGGGCGAGGTGCTCACGGCGCTCGCGATCCTCCTCGTGGTGCCCGAGGTGGGCGCGTGGCTCGAGCGGGGCGACCCGCCGCCTCCGCTCGCGGCGAGGTGGATGGCCCGCCCGACGTCGACGCGCGGTCGGTCGTTCGTCGTCGCTGCGCTCTCGCTCGCGCTCGTGGCCGCGTCGGGCGTCATCGGCGTGCCCAAGCTCGCCGGCGCCGTGGTGGCGCTCCGCCCGGCCGCGCTGCCCGCCTTGGCGACGTACGACTCCATCCACGAGATCTTCGGCAGCCGCGCGGGCCAGCTCATCGTGCTCACCGAGGACGAGGACCTCGACGCGGCGCTCGCGCGGGCCGACGCCGTCGCCGAGGTCGCCGAGCAGCTCGACGCGAGCGGCTCCATCGGCGGGTTCGACGCGCTCGGCACGTTTCGCCCGTCACCACGCGCGCAGCGCGCGAGGATGGCAGAGCGCGACGCCCTCGACCTGCCGTCGCGCGCACCGCTGCTCGAGCGCGTCCTCCGCGAAGAGGGGCTGAGCGTCGACGCGTTCGGCGACGCGATCCGCGAGCTCACGTCGCCCACGCGAGACGTCTTCGTGCCGCCCGAGGGCGACGCGGCCACCGCCTTCTTGCGGGCGCGTCACGTCGCCACGGACGGAGGGCGCCACGTCGTCGCGACCTTCGTGCGGCCGCCCGCCGACCCCGCGCGGCTCCCCGACGCGGTCACCGCGCTGCGCGCCGCCGACCCGCGCTCGACGGTGACGAGCTTCACCGAGCTCGACCGAGAGCTCAAGGCTACCCTCTCGCACGACATGCCGCGCATCCTCGCGGTGGCGTCGGCGGTCGTGCTCCTCACGCTCGTCGTCGCGCTCCGCAGCGCGCGCGCGGCCGTGATCGCGGGCGCCGTGTTGCTCGTCGAGATGGCGATCGTGCACGTCGTCACGCACGTCTTCGGCGTGCGCTGGCACGTGTACGATGCGCTCGTGCTGCCCGTGCTGCTCGGCATCACCCTCGACGAGGTGCTCTTCTTGCTCGACGCGAGCGCGCGGCATCGGTCGCTCGAGGACGCGATCTCGGAGCAAGGCCCGCTCGCGTCGACGACCGCGCTCACGACCGCCGCGGGGTTCGCCGCGCTCGCGCCCTGTCGGTTCCAGGGCATCGCCGACCTCGGCGTGGTCGGCGCGCTCGGCTCGGTCGCGGGTCTCGCCTGCGCGGTGCTCCTCGTGCCTGCCCTGGTGCGCCTCTGGCGGAGGACCGCCGTCGGCGAAGGGGCGTCCGCGTGAGCGCCACCCGCACCGACGACGTCGATCCGCTCCCTTCGCTCCTGCCCGCGGAGGGCATCGTGCTCTCGCGCCTCGACGTGGCGGCGCGGCGCGCGCTCGCCGGCCCGCGCCTGCACGTGGCGGGAGCGCACGGCCTCGCGGACGTCCTCTTCGTGCGCGCGCTCGTTCGAGCGGCGGGGGCGCGCGCGGTCCTGGTCGTCGCGCCTTCTTCGGACGACGCCGCGCGGATCGCGGGTGATCTCCGGCTCGTCACCGGGGGGCGCGTGGCGCTCTTGCTCCCGCCCGAGTCGTCGCCGTATGCCGAGGTCAACCCCGACCGGCGGGCCGCGATGAGTCGCATGGCGGCGCTCTCGGCGCTGCACCGCGGTGACGCGCGCGTGTGTGTCACCTCGGCCCAAGGGCTCGTGCGAAAGGTGGTGCCGCGGTCGGTCGTGGCGCGCCACACGCGCGCCGTAGTGGCCGAAGAGGAGATCGATCGCGACGGGCTCGCGCGCGATCTCGCCGACGCGGGCTATCTGCGTGTCCCGCTCGTCGAGGACCCTGGGACGTTCGCGGTGCGCGGCGCGCTGGTCGACGTGTGGCCTCCGGGGCGCGCGTCGCCGGTGCGCATCGAGCTCTACGGAGACCTCGTCCTGTCGATCAAGCCGTTCGACCCGGCAGACCAGCGCACCACGACCGAGGCGCCGTGCGCGCAGATCGTCTGCCCGCCTGCGCGCGAGGCCGTGCTCACGAGAGACGAGGTCGCGTCGGCGCGCGCGCGGATGACGGAGCTGTGCGACGCGATCGATCTGCCCACGCTCAAGGCGCGCGCGTTGATCGACGACGTCACCTCGGGGCGGGCGTTCTTCGGCGCGGACGGGTTCTTGCCGGCGTTCGGCGCGCTGGCCCCCGTGTGGGAGTACCTCGGGGACGACGCGATCGTCGTGGTCGATCGCCCGGAGCTCGCGGCGCGCGCCGTCCGCGCCGAGCTGGAGCGCGCGGACGAGGAGCTCGCCGCGAGGCAGGGCTCGGCGACGTTCGCGAGGTCTCTGCACTACGAGACCGAAGAGGCGGCCGCCGCGGCGCTCGGCGCGCGGTCGGTCGTGGCGCTGCACGCGGGCGTCGTCCTCGGCGGCGATGCGCCGCAAGGGCTCGAGGTCTTCGCGCACGTGCGCGACGCCGACGTGCTCCACCTCGGCGGCCTCGACCACGAGGACCTCGCGCGCGCCGTCAAGCGCGCTCGCGCGTCGCGGGGAAAGACGAGCGCGCTCGCGCCGCTCGCTCGTCGCATCACCCACTTCCAGGCGCACGGCCTGCGCGTCGTCCTCGCCGCGCGAGCGCTGACGCAAGCCGATCGACTCGCCCAGCTGCTCTCTCACCTCGGGGTGAGCGCGGCCAC
>JAGQJA010000047.1:628-1569 GCA_020430845.1 Myxococcales bacterium | reverse complement strand
GCCCCCGCGCGCGTCGTGGTCGCGCCGCTCAGCCGCGGAGGTGTCCTGCCGGCCGAGGGCCTCGCGGTCATCACAGAAGAAGAGGTCTTCGGGGCGAGGGCTCAGCGCGCGCGCACCCGGCGCAAGGAGCCGTCGGCGGCCGCGTTCCTCGAGGACCTCCGCGCGCTCTCCGCCGGCGACTACGTCGTGCACGTCGACCATGGCGTGGGCCGCTACCAAGGGCTCGTGCACCGCGCCGTCGGCACGCACACGGTCGACCTGCTCGTCGTCGAGTACGCGGGCGGCGATCGCCTGTACCTGCCGGTCTACAGGCTGAACCAGATCCAGAAGTACGCGGGCAGCGAGCACGGCACGCCCAAGCTCGATCGACTGGGCGGCGCGACGTTCTCGAAGACCAAGTCCCGCGTGAAGACAGCCGTGCGGCAGATGGCCGACGAGCTCCTGCGCCTCTACGCCGAGCGAGAGGCGCGACCTGGCGTCACCGCCCCGCCGATCGACGACGAGTACCGCGCGTTCGAGGCGACGTTCCCGTTCGACGAGACGGACGATCAGGCCCGCGCGATCGACGACGTCAACCGCGACCTCGACACCGGCCGCGCGATGGATCGCCTGGTGTGCGGCGACGTCGGNNTTCGGCAAGACCGAGGTGGCCCTCCGCGGCGCGTTCCGCGTCGCCATGAGCGGCAAACAGGTGGCCGTGCTCTGCCCCACCACCGTGCTCGCGCAGCAGCACTTCCGCACGTTCGAGGCGCGCCTGGCGAGCTACCCGATCGAGCTGCGTGTGCTCAGCCGCTTCCAGACGAAGAAGGAGCAAGAGGCGGTCGTCGCGGCGCTCAAGGAGGGCAAGGTCGACGTCGTCATCGGGACGCACCGGCTCCTCTCCAAGGACGTGCACTTCAAGGATCTCGGGCTCTTGGTCGTCGACGAGGAGCAGCGCTTCG
>JAGQJA010000047.1:0-508 GCA_020430845.1 Myxococcales bacterium | reverse complement strand
GCGCCCGTCGACCGACGCGCGGTGCGCACGCTCGTGACACGCTACGACGAGCACGTGTTGCGCGAGGCCATCGGTCGCGAGCTGTCGCGCGGCGGGCAGGTGTTCTACGTGTACAACCGCGTCGAGGGCATCTACGAGAAGGCGCAGCGCGTGCAGGCGCTGTTCCCCGAGGCGCGCATCGCCGTCGCGCACGGGCAGATGAGCAAGGGCAAGCGCGGCCGCGACGCCGAGGGAGAGACCGAGCTCGAGCGGACGATGCTCGACTTCGTCGAGGGGCGCTACGACGTGCTCGTCGCGACGGCGATCGTCGAGAGCGGGCTCGACATCCCGCGGGCGAACACGATCGTGATCGACCGCGCCGACCTCTTCGGGCTCGCGCAGCTCTACCAGATTCGTGGACGGGTGGGCCGCTCCAAGGAGCGCGCGTACTGCTACCTCATCGTGCCCCCCGCCGACGCGATGACCGACGAAGCGCGCTCACGCATCGAGGCGCTCGAGCGCCACACCG
>JAGQJA010000591.1:4489-6050 GCA_020430845.1 Myxococcales bacterium | reverse complement strand
GTCCGTGGAGCGTCTGTTGGTTGAGGCTGCCGCCCACCATCAAGGCCCCCTTCGGGTCGGAGGGCTCGGGCGCGCTCGGGGCCGTCGCGGTCACGACTCCGCCCACGTACAGCCGGGTCTCGTTGGCGACGGGGTCGGACGTGACCGCGACGTGCACCCACGTCTCGAGCGGGAGGTCATCGGGCGATGCGACGTTCACGACGCCGTTGCGACCGTTGGCCGAAAACCGCGGCGCCCGCCCGTCGACCTCGAGGCGGTACCCGTACGCCATCACCCCCCGACGCACGATGGTCCCAGCCGTGAAGTTGAAGAGCAGCCCTCCTCGCAGGTAGACCCACGCCGAGATGGAGTAGGCGCCGGCCGCCATCGTCGGCTGCTGCGACAACACCAGCGCGTCGTTCTGGTCGTACCGGGGCGCTCCGCCGAACCCCGCGGCCGTGCCCGACTTCCCTGGGACGAACCCGAAGTAGCCGAACACTCCGCCGCCCGTCGCGGTCAGCACGAGCTGGTTGGAGGTGCAGTCGGCGGCCTTGCTGCCCTTGCCCTCGTCGAAGCGAAAGTGCGCAAAGAGATCGGGCTCGTCGCAGAAGCCCCCGTCGGGTGGGATCACCCCGGCGTCCCTCGATGCGTCGAGGCCGCCGGCGTCTGCCACTGCGCCCGCGTCCGCCGCGGCGTCGTCCTCTGCGCCGGCGTCCGTCGTCGCGTCCGCGTCGTCGGCGTCGAGCGCAGCGTCCTCCGGCCCATCCGTGCTCGCGTCCGTGGGCGCGGCGCCGTCGGAGTCGTCTGCGCTCGCGTCTGCGTCCACGCTCTCGGCGTCGCCGGCGTCGCGCGCGCGCGCTCCCGCATCCTCGGGCTGCGCGCGACGTGGGTCGCCGATCGCGTCCGGCGGCCCACCGCGCCAGGGGGCGGCCCCGCCGTCGTCCGCCGAGGAGCTCACGCCCTGCTCGCTGAGCCCACCGCACGCGGCGGCGGCCGCGGCCGGAACCGAGAGAGCGACGAGCACGAGCAGACGCTGGGAGAGCATGGCCTCCTTCAGCAAGCTCGATGCCTACCCGACATCCCTCGATTGAATGAATGAAATCAGTGATTTACAGCGCGCCGGGTGTATCGCCGTATCGCCGTCGCGCGTGGAAATGATGCACCTCGGCGGAACAGCATCCCCGTGCTTGCACACCTCCCACCTTGTGGTAGGCCGTCCGCCTCTGTCGGAGGAAGACCTACCTATGAAGCACCGTATCCTGTTCCCCGTCGCCATCTTCTCGCTGTTTTCCCTTGGCGCTGTCGGCTGCTCGGCCGACTCCGCCGACGACGAGCTGTTCCCCGAGGACCGCTGCAACGAGGAGGGCGTGACGTGCCAGGCGTACGGCCGCCAGAACCACCAGAACAAGCCGCCCGCGTACGAGCTGGGCGACGGCGTGCGCACCCCGACGCTCAAGCTGATTCACCAGGGTTACCCGGGCTCGCAGCCGGTCGACCTCGAGTTCAACCCGCGCAGTCCGCGCGAGCTGTGGATCGTCAGCTACGCGACGCACCACCTGACCATCATCAAGAACGCGGGCAC
>JAGQJA010000591.1:1365-4389 GCA_020430845.1 Myxococcales bacterium | reverse complement strand
TACGGGCAGACGTGGGCGGCCTGCGGCGACAACGACAGCGGCGGGCGCGATCACATGGGCCCCACGCTCTTCACGGCCGACCTCTCGATCTTCGCGACGCAGAACCCGTACACGGGGCTCGGCTCGCACCTCGACATGCTGCACTCGACCTCGTACTGCCGCGGCTTGTCGTGGGCGGGGCAGGGCAACCAGTACTGGGCGTTCAACGCCGACAAGCACGCGATCGACTTCTACGACTTCAAGTCTCCGCACGAGCCGGGCGGTACCGACCACTCCGACGGCGTGGTGCGGCGCTACTGGAACAACCAGGTCAAGGGCGTCGACGGCGTCATGAGCCACATCGGCTACAACCCCGACGACAAGAAGGTCTACATCGCCGACACGGGCAACAAGCGCATCCTCGCGCTCGACCCGTCGCAGGGCGTGGCCGTCGCGCCGTTCCCGGGCACCGAGAACATCGCCGAGCGCCAGTACTACGAGGCGCCCATCAAGGTGGTCGTCCCGCCGGGCAACGTGCTCCAGGCGCCGAGCGGCATCGAGGCGTCGGGCGGGCTCGCGTTCGTCACCGACGCGGCGACGAGCAAGATCCACGCGTTCAAGCTGAGCGACGGCTCGCTCGTGCGCACGTTCGACACGGGCCTCGCGCCTTGGTCGCTCGCGGGCCTCAACTTCGGCCCCGAGGGGAAGATCTACTTCGTCGACCGGCGCGAGGCGCGCGTCTACCGCATCGATCCCTGAGGATCGACGCTACGGCTCGAGCGCCACGCGCACGCGAGACCCTCCCAGGTCCCACGCGCGCAGGCGCCGGCCCGTGAACGCGGCGATGACCTCCATGTTGGTCGTCGCGTGCAGCGTCAGCTCGTTCGTGGTGAAGCTGCCCTCTCCCGCGAGGGCGATGGGCAGCATGAGCTGATCGGCGAGGTGCCCCTCGACGCTCGCGCCGCTGTCGCGCCAGGCCGAGAAGGCCTTGGCGACGTCGCGCCCGATGTCCTCGGCCGCGACGCCCACGTCGCCGATGCCCGAGAACACGTTCGTGACGCCGCTCGTCGCGTCGCGCGCGACGATCCACATCGCGTTGCCGGGGCCGGGGCTCCGCACGCTCTCGGTCGCCATGTCGATCGGCGTGTCCGTGAGCAGCTCGGCGGCCGCGGCCAGCTCGCGCCGCGCGATCCCCTCGGAGAGACCGCTGACGATCGCGCGTAGCTCGAGCGTCGCGAGATCTCCGCGGTCGGGCAGATGCAGGGCCGTGAGCGCGCTCGCGCCGTCGGAGGCGAGCGTGACCTCGCCGCCGCCCGCCGGATAGAAGCCGGGAGACACCAGCTCGAGCGCGAGCCCGAGGCCGGCGCGTCGCGCGAGCGGGAGCCAGGCGTGATCGAGGAACGGGAAGGGCGGCGCCCAGCGGGCGTGCGTCCCGCCGCGCACGGTGATGCGGCTCGGCGCGGGGCACTGCGCGAGCGCGTACGCCACCGTCTGCAAGACGAGCGACACCGAGCCCGCGCTGCCGACGTCGACCGCGTGCTCTCCCGAGGCGATCGCGCCCGGGCGAAAGACGAGCCGCGAGCTGCGGAGCGCGGCGCCCTCGACGTGGGCACCGCACACGAGCGCCGCCGCCTTCACGCAGGTGAGGTGCTGGCGCATGAGGCCGGGCTTGTTGCGCCCCGCGCGGATCTTCTCGAGCACGAACGGCGTGCCCGTCGCCATCGACAGCGCGAGCGAGGACCGCAGCACTTGGCCGCCGCCCTCACCCGCGCTCCCGTCGATGACGAGCGGAGAGCTGTCGGTCGCCTCGCGGAGCACGACGCCGTGCGAGGTGACGATCTCTTCGCCCTGTTCGACGCGCGCCGCAGGCCGCGGAGGCGTGTGTGCCTCCACGGTCCGCGCGCGCTCGCCCCCCTCTTTGGTCCAGAGCTCGGCGCCGCCCGGCCCGACGATCGCGAGGAAGCGATGGTACGGGACGAACGACGCGTCGCCCTCGTCGGTCTCGGGCGCGAGCTGGATGCCGGTCGCCGTGGCGGCCGTGATGCGCCCACCCGAGATGACACGCCGGTCTCCCGGCGCGCCGCGATGCACGACGTGCACCTCGAGCGCGTGCAGACCGGCGTCTCGCCAGCGCGCGCGATTGAGGATGTCTCGTAGGGTGCTCATGACAGGTTCCTCTCAGCCCTTCACACACACGACCTGGCGCAGCGTGTGGACGATGTCCACGAGATCCGCCTGCGCCGCCATGACGGCGTCGATGTCCTTGTACGCCATCGGCGTCTCGTCGATCACGTCCGCGTCCTTGCGGCACTCGATGCCGGCCGTCGCGGCCGCGTGATCGTCGAGCGAGAACCGACGCTTCGCCTCGGTGCGGCTCATCGCGCGCCCCGCCCCGTGCGAGCACGAGCAGAAGCTGTCGGGGTTCCCCTTGCCACGGACGATGTACGAGCGCGTCCCCATCGAGCCCGGGATGATCCCGAGGTCGCCGAGGCCCGCGCGCACCGCGCCCTTGCGCGTCACGAAGACCTCCTCACCGAAGTGGGTCTCCTTCGCGACGTAGTTGTGGTGACAGTTCACCGCGTGCGCGTCGACCGTGAAGTCGCCGAGCTCCGCCTCGAGCGCCGCGAGCGTCGCCCGCATCATCTGCTCGCGGTTGAGCCGCGCGAAGCGCTGCGCCCAGTCGACCGCCTCGACGTAGTCGTCGAAGTGGCTCGTCCCCTCCGCCAGGTACGCGAGGTTCTGGTCGGGCAGGCTCACGTGCCACGTGCGCATGTCGTTCTTGGCGAGCTCGATGAAGTACGAGCCGATGCGGTTACCCACGCCGCGCGAGCCGGAGTGGAGCATCACCCACACGGCGTCCGCCTCGTCGAGGCACAGCTCGATGAAGTGGTTGCCCGTGCCGAGCGTACCCAGGTGCGTCACGTGGTTGCTCTTGGCGATCTTGGGGTGCTTGTCCGTGATGCGCGCAAAGTCGCTCGCGAGCTCGCGCGTCCACGCGTCCGCGACCTCGGCCGGCGGGTCGCCCCACGAGCCGGGATCACGCCC
>JAGQJA010000591.1:223-1311 GCA_020430845.1 Myxococcales bacterium | reverse complement strand
GGCAGGTGCTCCGCGCGGAGCGACGTGCGCACCGCCATCATCCCGCAGCCGAGGTCGACACCGACGGCCGCCGGGATGATCGCCTTCGACGTCGGGATCACCGAGCCGATCGTCGCGCCCATACCCCAGTGCACGTCGGGCATCACCGCCACCCACTTGTGGATGAACGGCATCGCCGCGACGTTGAGCAGCTGCTGGCGCGCGTCGTCCTCGACCTGCACGCCGCGCGTCCACATCTTCACGAGGCCCTTGTCCGCCTTCATCACGTCGTAGTTGTGCGTCTTCATGATGGCGATCCCTAGAGCGACGGCCGTGCCACGGGTGGGGGAGGGGGGCGGCGCTCACAAAAACGCAATGAAATCATACCTTCAGGCTCGGCGATGGCGCGCACGCGATTATCGTCAGGGATAGAGATATATTCTATTGGATATGACTCGCGGGACGACCGCCGACCTGCCCGTCGTGGTGCTCGGGCTCTTCGGCACCACGCTCGACGCCGCGCGCGGTCCGCGGCGCTGGGAGCGTTGGCGGCCGACCCTCTCGGCCGTGCAGCACGACGACCTGCTCGTGTCGCGCCTCGAGCTGTACGCGGCCGACCCCGGCGCGACCGACGTGCTCGTCTCCGACATCGCGCGCGCCTCGCCCGAGACCGAGGTGCGCGTGCACCCCTTCGCGCTCGACAACGCGTGGGACTTCGAGCAGGTGTACGAGGCGCTGCACGAGCTCGCGCGGAGCTACCCGTTCGACCCCGAGAACGAGCGCTACCTCGTGCACATCACCACGGGCACGCACGTCGCGCAGATCTGTCTCTTCTTGCTGACCGAGACCGGGTTCTTCCCCGCGTCGCTGCTCCAGACCGAGCCGCCGCGTCGCCCGAGCACGCAGGCGGGCTACAGCATCATCGACCTGGACCTCGCGCGCTACGATCGCTTGGCGCGCAGGTTCGAGGCCGAGCGGGCGGAGCGCTCGGGCATCCTCAAGGCGGGCATCCCCACGGCCAACGCCGCCTTCAACGCGCTCGTCGACGAGATGGAGCGCGTGGCGAGCTCGTCGCGCGCGCCGATGCTCCTGAGCGGGCCCACGGGCGT
>JAGQJA010000591.1:0-167 GCA_020430845.1 Myxococcales bacterium | reverse complement strand
GGCGAGCGCCACGCTGGTCGAGGTCAACTGCGCCACGCTGCGCGGCGATCAGGCGATGAGCGCGCTCTTCGGCCACAAGCGCGGCGCGTTCACCGGCGCTGTCACCGACCGTCGAGGTCTGCTCGCGGCGGCCGACGGCGGCGTGCTCTTCCTCGACGAGATCGGCG
>JAGQJA010000046.1 GCA_020430845.1 Myxococcales bacterium | reverse complement strand
CGCCGCCGCGCAGGCCGCAGAGGACGCTGCAGCCCGAGATGCCGCCGCCGCGCAGGCCGCAGAGGACGCCGCCGCCGTCGAGGCCGCAGAGCAGGCCGCGGCCGAGCAAGCCGCGACCGAGCAAGCCGCGGCCGAGCGAGCCGCTGCAGAAGAGGCCGCCGCCGCAGAGCAGACCGCCGCTGCCGAAGAAGGCGCCGCACAGCAGGCCTCCGCCGCGCCCGAGGACGCCGCGCTCGTCCTCGACGACGTCGAAGCGTTCGCAGATCTGCCCGACGAGGATCGCGAGCGCTTCGCCGCCGCGGCCGCGCTCCACACGCTCGCGCGCGAAGAAGAGGTCGCCGGGTTCGGGCTGGCGTTCATCCTCGCGGGCGAGGTCGACGTGGCGGCCACGATGGTCGACGCGCCCGCCGTGCGCCTCGTCGAGGGCGCCGTCATCCGCGCGCGTGGGACGACCGAGGACGGCGTGCCGATGCGGCTCATCTGCTCGTCCGACCACGCGCGCCTCGCCACATGGACCGACGACGAGGTCGCCGACGCGTTCCGGACCTGCCCCTGGGTCGAGGACGATCTGCGCGCCCACGCCGACCGCTACCAGACGCTCGTCGGCATCACGATCGGACCGCTCGGCGAGCGCCTCGACGCGCAGATCCGCGCGCACATCGTCAGCCGTCTCACGATGAAACGTATGCTCCCCGGCGAGATCGTCGTCGAGGCCGGGCACCCGGTCTCCGGACTGTTCCTCGTCGCGGTCGGCGAGCTCGAGCTCGTCCAAGGCGACGAGGTCACCGGCGCCGTCGGCTCGGGAGACTTCTTGTTCGCCGGGGCGGTCCTCGGCGGCGGTAACGCACCCGCGACGGCGCGCGCCGGCAAGAACGGGGCGCTCATGATGTACGGCGAGCCGTCGGTGGCGCAGGAGCTGCTCGTCACCTGCCCGCCGCTGCTCGAGGTCTTCGCCGGAATGTGAGCGTTCGCTCGCGTTCTGGCGCGCCGGAGCTCAGCGAGAGATCATCTCCGCGGTCCGCCGTTGCGGCGCTGCAGCGTCGTTGCCTTCGAGCTCCCAGCGGAGCTCCTGGTGCCCCTCGGCCCCGGCGAAGCGCAGACCGAACCACTTGGCCTTGGGGGACACCGTGGCGCGTCCGTCGGGGGTGGTCGTCGGAAAGCGCACGCGGAACGCGTGGCGCCACACCGTGCTGTACGGGAAGTAGCGACGCTCGAGCGGTCCGGGGCGCGCGATGAGCTCGATCGACGACGGCGCGGTCTCGTTTCCGTCGTCGTCGATCAGTCGGACGATCCACGAGCTGTCCGCGCGCGTGAGATCGGTCCACCGCACGTTGTTGCCGTAGAGCGCCACGTAGAAGCGATGTCCGTCGTGCGCCTCGGCCAGCGTGCGCTCGAGGAGCGTGCGCCGCTGCTCGACCGTCAGGCGGTAGTCGCTCGCGTACCGGATGACGTACGCCCAGCGAAAGTCCCACGACTCGAACGTCGCCGTCACGCTGAGCACGTCGTCGAGCTCGGACACCTGGATGAGGCTCTTCTTGCGCGTCCAGCGGTCGAGCACCTGCAGGTAGTCGGACGCCGTGTACTCGCGCGGTCCGGTGGCCAGGTTCACCTGGGGCTCGGCGCACGCCGTGAGCCCGATCGCGAGCGCGAGCGTGATCCCGACGAAGAAGCTCTGGCCCAGGCAGCGCACCGCGTCACTCTCGCGCTTTGTGGGCCGTCGGGCAAGCGGGCGTAGCAGCCGTACGCGGCCCCGTGCGTAGCGCCCTATGCGCCATCGTGTCCCGCGAACAGACGTTGCCGCGCTCGCGGCGCGCATTCAGCGCGCGCGTCCGTGCGCACCGGCGAAAACTCCGTTGGCGCTCCGCGCGGTCGTCGCGACGCGATCGACAGAACGATTTGCGGTGCGGCACGTCCAACGAGCCAGGCGCTCACGATGGCATGTCGGCTGCACTTGGTTTCTCTGCGAGGCCTCTGGCCGCGCACCCACCTGGCCGTAGAAGGTGTGCTTTGATCGAAAAGCTCGATTTCTTGGTTCGCTTCTGGGAGCTCAAAGCGCGCAACGCGTCGCTGGGCTCGCCGCTCACCGCGCAGGAGCAGCTCGAGCTGCTCTCGCTGATGCAGCTCGTCACGCAGGGCCTCGAGGTGCCGACGGCGGGGCCGGTGCCTCGGCCGAAGGGTGCGCTCCCCGCCGAGCTCATCGGCGACGGCGGCATCATCTCGGCCGAGGTCCGCGCCCTCAACGCGTCGGTCGTCGTCGTCACGTGCGCGCCCGTGCTGCCCAAGGGCGCGCGCGTCATCCTGCGAGCCACCGACGCCGTGAGCGCGGTCGAGTACGCGCTGCCGTGCAGCATCGTCTGGGTGCACCGCGGCTCGCCGACCACGCTCGCGCTCGCCGTCGACGGCATCCCCACGCGCGAGCGCTTCGAGGTCACCGAGACGCGCATGACCTCGGGCCTCGCGCTCGGAAAGCGCGAGCGGCTCGTCGGCTGAAGAGATCGCTGTAGGACGCACGCGCTCCGATCGCGTATAAGGGAGGCCCCCTTTTGCCGGAGGCCCCCCTTCGATGCCGCTGAAGATCACCGTCCGCTCCGCCCAGCCCGTCAAAGAATCCGGCGACGTCATCGTCGTTGCCGTCAACACCCTCAGCGGTGGCTCCAAGAAGAAGAAGGATCGCTCGCCGCTCGACGGCTTCGATCGCGCGCTCGGGGGGGCGCTCGTCAAGCGCTTCCGCAAGGACGACTTCAAGGGCAAGAAGGACCAGTCGGTCGGCATCTCGACGCTCGGCAAGGTCAAGGCCGATCGCCTCATCGTGTGCGGCCTCGGCGACGCCGCCGCGCTGCGCGGCCCCGACGTGCGCGTGTTCGGCGCCAAGGCCGCCCGCGCCGCCAACACCGAGAAGGCCAAGCGCCTCGTCGTCGGCATCCCGGCGAGCGCCGAGCCGTTCATGCGCGAGCTCGTCGAGGGCCTCGAGCTCGGCGCGTACCGCTTCACCAAGTACGTCACCGGAGATCGCCGCCCGAAGGCCGAGCTCGCCTCCGTCACCATCTGCGTCGCCGACAAGCCCGACGCGACCGTGAAGGCGCGCGTCGACGCGGGACAGGCGATGGCCGCGGGCGTGAACCTCGCGCGCGATCTGTCGAACGAGCCCCCCAACGTGCTCTACCCCGAGGCGCTCGGCGAGGCCGCGCGCGCGGTCGCCAAGGAGCACGGCCTCAAGTGCGTCGTGCTCGACTTCAAGAAGATCCAAGAGAAGGGCATGAAGCTGATCCAGGCCGTGGGCCAGGGCAGTGAGCGCAAGCCCTGCCTCATCCACATGTCGTGGACGCCTCCCAAGCCCAAGAAGAAGCTCATCTTCGTCGGCAAGGGCATCACGTTCGACAGCGGTGGCCTCTCGATCAAGCCCGCGGCCGGCATGGGCGACATGAAGCACGACATGAGCGGCGCGGCGAACGTCGTCGGCCTCATGGCCGCGATCGGCGCGCTCAAGCCCGACGTCGAGGTGCACGGCATCGTGGCCGCGGCCGAGAACATGCCCGACGGAGGCGCCTATCGCCCCGGCGACGTGTGGGGCTCGCTCGACGGTCGCAGCGTCGAGATCATCAACACCGACGCCGAGGGTCGTCTCGTGCTCGCCGACGCGCTCGCGTACGCGCGCGAGCTCGGCCCCGATCTGCTCGTCGACAACGCCACGCTCACCGGCGCGTGCATGGTCGGCCTCGGCACCACGTGCTCGGGTTGGTACGCCAACAACGAAGAGACGGCCGAGATGTTCGCCGCCGCGGCCAAGGCCACGGGCGAGAACATGTGGCGGCTGCCGCTGCTCGAGGAGCTCAAAGACCAGCTCAAGAGCGACTGCGCCGACATCAAGCACACGGGCGATCGTTACGGTGGGTCGATCACCGCCGCGCTCTTCTTGCGCGAGTTCATCGGCTCCGTCGGCGCGTGGGTGCACTGCGACATCGCCGGCCCGTCCACGAGCGACCGCGCCCGCGGTTGGGACGGAAAGGGCGCCACCGGTCACGGCGTGCTCACGTTCTACGAGCTCGTCGACGGCGCCAGCCGCGCCTGACAGGCGTCGGCGTCCGCCGCGTGCCCCCGATCGCCGGCCGTGCTAGGGCCGCGCGCATGGAACCGCACGCCCTCGAACGTCGACTCGGCAAGGCGCTCTCGCGCGCCATCACCGACTTCTCGATGATCGAGGAGGGCGACGTGGTGATGGTGTGCGTGAGCGGCGGCAAAGACAGCTACGCGATGCTCGACCTGCTGCGCCGGCAGCAGGCGCGCGCGCCCGTCACGTTCACGCTCAAGGTCGTCAACATCGACCAGGGACACCCGGGCTACCCCGCGCAGACGCTGCGCGACTGGATGGCGCGCGAAGGCTATGATTTTCGGATGATCGAGGAGGACACCTACTCGATCGTCACCGAGAAGATCCCGGCCGGAAAGACGTTCTGCTCGCTCTGCTCTCGGCTCCGGCGGGGCATCCTGTACCGCGCCGCGCGCGAGCTCGGCTGCACCAAGATCGCGCTCGGTCACCACCGCGACGACGTCTTGCAGACCCTGCTGCTCAATCTCTTCTTCGCCGGCCAGCTCGCGGCGATGCCCGCCAAGCTCGTCAGCCAGGAGGGCCAGGTGGTCATCCGGCCGCTCGTCTATTGCGCAGAAGAAGATCTCCGTGATTACGCGCAGTTGAGAGAGTTTCCGATCTTGCCGTGCGATCTGTGCGGCTCGCAGGACCAGCTACAGCGCAAGATCGTGGGGCGCATGCTCGACGAGCTCGAGGCCAAGCAACCGGGGGTCAAGCAGGTGATGCTCGCCGCGACGCAGAACGTGCGCGCGAGCCAGCTCCTCGACAAACGCCTATGGGCCGCGCTGGGCCTGCAGGCGGCCGACGAGGCGCCGGCGCCCGCGGACGGCTCGGGGGATGGCCTCGTGTCTGCGGCGCGCTTGGTGCGTGTGTCGTGAAGGCGCAAGGGGCAGACGCGGGAGCGGTGCGCCGCGCGCTGCGCCTGCTCGCCAACGTGGGGCCGTCGGCGCAGGCTGCGATCCCGGGCGGCTACGCGTGGGCCATGACGGTCGCGCCCGCAGCCTTCGGGCGGGGGGCCCCGTGGATCGCCAAGGCGGTCGCGCTCGTCGGCGTGTTGGCGCTCTTGAGCGCGCCGTGGGTCGAGGGGTGGAAGGCCGAGCCGCGCGCGGAGGCCGAGCCCCCGCCGCCGCGCACCCTCGCGGGGCTCGTCGAGCGTGTGCGCACCGCGTCGAGCGGCGCTTGGGCGCGCGCGTGGTCCGTGTGGGGTCTCGTGCTCTCGAGCGCGCTCGTGTGGGCGCTCGTGCCGGGCGCGCTCGCGGCCACGCGCCTCGACAACGTGCGCGGCATCCTCGGCATGGCAGGGTGGGCGCTCTTCGCGTTCACCTCTGCCGCGCCCGCGCTCCCGCGTGATCGTGCGCGCGCGGAGCTCGTCGACGACGGCTCTCCGCTCAAGCCGCGCTCCTCGGTCGCGCGCGGCGACGGCGCGTACATCGCCGTCGTGCTCGTCGCCGTGCTGGCGATGCAGACCATCGGCTGGGGCGTCGGCAACCCCGAGCGCGCCGTCTTGGTGCGCGTGGTCACGCTCGCCGCCGGCGTCGCCCTCCTCACGAGCGCCACGACGGTCGCGCTCGCGCGTCACGCCACGCGCGTGCCCGCGAGCCGCAAGCTCCGGATGAGGCGCGCCACGCCGTGGCTCGCCCTCTTGTGCGTCCTCGCCGGCTCGGGCATCGCCTTCGCCATGCTGCGCTGACGACGCGCCGCGAGCATTTTCAAGGGCCGCCCGTGGGGTAGACTGCTCGGTGCATGCACCTGCTCGACGTGTTGGCGGCGCTGCTCCTCACGGCTGCGGCGGCCGCGTTCGCCTTCGGCGCGTTCGCGCTCGCGCGGGCCGACGACGTCGAGGCGTTCTACTTTCTCATCGTCGGAGCCGTGGCCCTCCGCAGCTCGGTGCAGGTCGTGCGGCCCGGAGCCGGGGCGTGAGCGCACGCGGATCTCTCGCGGCGCTCGCGCTGGCGGTGCTCTCGTGCTCCGAGCCGCCGCGCCCAGTGGTCGAAGAACAGACGGCCACGCTCGAGGGCGACGCCGTCGCGCGCGTGGGCAAAGACGCGATCCCCGCCGCGCTGGTGGCGGACGTCGCGCGCGCCCAGTCGCTCTCGCCCGAGGCGGCCCTGCGCGCCCTCGTCGACGACGCCACCGCGGCCGAGGGGGCCCGCGCACGTGGGCTCGACAAGACCCTGCCGTTCTCGTGGCGCCTGCGGGCGGCGCGAGCGCGCTTCACCGCAGACGCGATCCGCGCCGAAGCTCGCGCGCAGGGCGGCCCGACCGACGAAGAGCTCGCCGCGGCCACGCTCCGCCATTGGCAGTTCGTCGATCGCGGAGAGACCGTGCGCGTCGTGCACGCGCTCGCGATGAAGGCTCGGAGCGCCGCGACGCCGCCACCAGACGCCGCGGTGCGCGAGACCGCGGTGGCGCTGCGGGCGGCCACGCTGCACGCCGAGAGCGGCGCCGATTTCATCGCCCGCGCGAAGACCGTCACGGCCCCGCCCGGCGTGGAAATCGTCGCGCAAGGGCTCCCTCCGTTCACCGACGACGGGTGGGCCGCCGAGGGTGACGGGCGTATGGCCGAATCGTTCACGCGTGGCGCGTGGGCGCTCAAGAAGCCCGGCGACACGAGCGACCTCATCGAGAGTCCCTTCGGCTGGCACGTCATCCGCCTCGAGGAGCGCATCCCGCCGCGGCGCATGTCGGTCGAAGAGCGTCGCGTCGCCCTCGCAGAGGAGATCTACGCGGAGCGCGCGAAGGCCATGGCCGCCAAGCGGCGCCAGGCGCTCGTCGCGGGCACCAAGATCGAGGTCAACGCCGCCGCCGGTACGCTCACGGCTCGGCTCTTCAGCCCGGGCGCCGCACCGTGAGCGGCGGTTTCCCTGCGCCCCCCGCGTCGCGCCGTCCGGTCGCGCGCGACATGGACACGACGCCCTTCACGCCCATCTTGGTGGAGCTGCTGACGCGCGTGCCGGGTGCGTACGCCGCGGCGCTCGTCGACGCGGAGGGCGAGTGCGTCGACTACGCCGGCAAGGGCACGCCGTTCGACACCAAGATCGCGGCCGCCGAGCTCCGCGTGTTGCTCAGTCAGCTGCAAGACGCGGCGAACGTGGGCGCCGTCCGATGGCTGGTGCTCCGCGGTGAGCGGCGCACGGTGGTCGCTCGCGGCCTCGCCGACAGCTACGCGCTCGTGACGCTCCTGCGCCGTCGCGCGGGCTTCACCGCGTCGCAGCGCGCCTTCGACGCGTGCGAGCGCGAGCTCGCGCGCGAGGCGGGTTGGCCACACTCGCTCGAGGGCTGGTACCCGATCGACGTGAAGACCGACCGGCTCGGCCGTCCGCGGCTCATCATCGGCCCGCCTTCGGCCACGCAGCCGCCCGATTCCGTTCGCGTCGAGGTGCTCGGCACCGTCGCGAGCGAGCTCGGCGCGCGTGAGCGCGGCTTTCGCGTGCGCACCGAGCGCGGAAACGAGCTCACCCTCGTGCGCGAGCCTGGCCGCGCCTGGTACGTCGACGACGCGCCGCACCTCGCCCTCGCCTTCTCCGAGACGCTCGAGCCCGGCTCGAGCGGACGCCTCCCGCAAGAGTGACCCGCTCGGGCGGGGCCCCAGAGCGCCTCGCCCGGCCGATACGTGCGCCGTGCACGCAACAAAACCCCGCGATTTCGAGACCTTCGCACAAAAGCACACACGGCCGAGAAATTTCGCTTTGACAGACCGAGGGCCACGACTATGTTCCGCGGCCCTCGACACGGTGCTCCACGAAAGCGGAGCGCAGCGGAGAGGAAAGGCTGTGGATAACTCCCGGTCCCTGGACCACCTCCAGACACGCAAGTGTCGGAGATAACTCCAGAACCAACGGCTCCACCGCCCCTTCGGCCCTCTGGGGAAAGTCGGAACGCTCGCGCTCCGGCCCTCCACGAGGCGGCCCCGGTATGCTCGACACGAGCCGCCCGGAGCCGACGAAGAAAAAAAGCTGGTCCCCACGAAAAAGTGTTGACCAGCAGGGGCTCCGGACCTACTATCCGCGACCCCAACGCAGCCGGAAGCAAACGCGCTCCCCGGCCGCCTCGGTCCTTGAAAACTGAATCGTACGCTCACTTTGATAGACAAAGTGGGCTCCCGGTGAGCACGACGCTCGCTCGAGGCATCTCGCCTCGGCGTTGCGGAAGTGACTCACCAAATTCCTGACAAGGTCAGGTCAAGCTCGGCCCTCCGCAAGGTTGGTCGAGCAACTCCAGAATCTGCGCTTCCCGAGGTCTCACCTCGAGAGGACGCAAAAAATTCAACTGGAGAGTTTGATCCTGGCTCAGAACGAACGTTAGCGGCGCGCTTAACACATGCAAGTCGCACGAGAAAGGGCTTCGGCCCCGGTAAAGTGGCGCACGGGTGAGTAACACGTGGGTAATCTGCCCTCGAGCGGGGGATAACATTCCGAAAGGGATGCTAATACCGCATAAGACCACAGCCTCGAAAGAGGCAGCGGTCAAAGCAGGCCTCTGTATACAAGCTTGCACTTGAGGATGAGCCCGCGGCCCATCAGCTAGTTGGCAGGGTAACGGCCTACCAAGGCGACG
>JAGQJA010000045.1 GCA_020430845.1 Myxococcales bacterium | reverse complement strand
AGGTCTGGAGCTCGGCGACCTCGGCGTGCGCGAGGCTGTCGGTGAGGGCGGTGAAGACGCGCGCCGCCTGCTCGTAGCTTCGGATGCGGTAGAAGCTCGCGAGGCGCTCCTTGGTCTCGTAGAGCGCTCGGAGCGCGGGATGGGGGGCGAGCCACGTGCGGAGCGCCCAGCGTGACGTGGGGTCGAGGTCCCGCCCGTTGCGCAGGAGCAGGCGCCGGATGGGGTTGGTGCGCTTGTCGCCGGTGATGGCCTTGCGGTGCCGGTTGATGGCGGGCGAGAGCAGGCGCAGCACGTGGAACTTGTCGGCGACGATGACGGCGTTCGGGAAGAAGCGGCGAGCGAAGGACTTGTACGGGTCGGACATGTCGATCGCGACCGTGCGGACGTTCTCCCGCCCTGGGATGTGCGAGAGCGCCTCCTCGAGGTCTCCGCTCGTACGACCCTCGACGACCTCCATGAGGCGACGATTCTTCTGGTCGACGACGACCGTGTCGAAGTCGCGGAAGCCGTGTTTTCCGCAGCGAAAGAAGTGCTCGTCGATGCCGACCTTCGCTGGCCACGGGTAGAGCCGCGTGCGTCGTTCGAGCTCGAGCTGCTCGTATAGTGTAGAATACAGCCATCCTGCCGAGCACTTGAAGTCACGGGGGACGTGCGAGAGGTCGGAGTATCGCTTGCACGCGCGGAGGGCTGCGTATGCGTAGCGGCGCGTGTGGCGAAAGCCCTTCGGATCGATCGACATGAGCGTCGCGACGACCTGGCGCGCCGCCTCCGACGGTCCGCCAGCGTCGTGGATCTCGTCGCGCTCGTAACTCGCGACGTCGAGGCACTCCTCGATGACGTTGAAGCCAGCATCGGCGAAAACGAGACGGAGTCGCTGCTCCTGGTCCCTCGTCGTCAGCTCTTCGTCCCGGACGTACTCCCGGAAGACGTTCGCGATCCCGTCGTGCATTGCCCGGACGACGGCATCGTGAACGCGGCGTGCCCGCTTCGCGCGGTGGAGGTCGAGCACCTCGACGACCTTGGATAGCAACACGCCCTCCTCGCCGTCGGCGTCATCCCGCCGGTTCTCGAAGCACGCGGCAACCTCAAGGAGATGCTCGACGGGACGTTGAACCTCTTCTTCCGACAACGGCGTCGACATGAAGCGAACGTGATCGCTCGGGCGAGCGCGATCAAGTCGTTCGCGCCGATACGGGAAGAACGGCGCGGCTCCGGACCGATCTTCCTCGGAAAAATGCATGGGCTCTCCGCTGCGGGTCTCCAACGCCATTTCGTGCAACGCGCATGATGGCGCGGAGGTTCGCGCGAAGCGGCGTAGGATCGGCGCGAAGGGTGACGCATGACAATCGCGATCACGGTGAAGGTCACCGACGGCCTCGTCATGGCCGCCGACAGCGCCACGACGATCGGGGACACTGTCTCCGGCAACGTCTACAACAACGCCGAGAAGGTCTTCAATCTGCACAAGGGCGCACGCGTGGCCTGCGCCTATTGGGGCCTCGCGAACGTCGGCCTCGCATCGATGGCGGGGCTGCTCAAGGACCTCCGGCATCGCCTCACGAACGGCGACAAGAACACGAAGCTCGACCCGAACAAGTACACGGTCGAAGAGGTCGCCACGAAGGTGAAGCAGTTCCTTTACAGCGAGAAGTATCGACCATGGTGCGAGGAGGCCGGGGAGGATTTTCCGAAGGACAAGTGGCCGTACTTCGGGATGTTCATCGGAGGCTACTCGTCGGGTGCGGACCGAGCGGAGGTCTGGCGATTGGACATCAACGTCGCCGGAGAGGCGGAGCTGAAGCGCGCTTCTGGTCCCGAACTCGCAACGGGGTTGCTCTGGGGCGGCGACGCGCAGGCCATACAACGACTCGTGCTCGGCTTCGACGGACGGTTCCCGAAGCGGATGGTGGACGAGCTGAAGCTCGGGGATGGCAGCGACGGACGGGTGTCAGAGAAGGACTTCTTGGACGCCGTCGGGCGCGTCGGCGAGGGCATGGAGGCCAACATCCTCGCTCCGTGGATGCCGATTCAGGATGCGATCGATCTCGCTCACTTCCTCGTCGACACGGCCGCGAAGTACTCCCGGTACACGCCCGGCTATCAAACGATTGGTGGCCCGATCGACATCGCCGCGATCACGAAGTACGAGGGGTTCAGGTGGGTCCGGCGGAAGCACTACTTCGACGCCGCACTGAACCCGAGGCCGTAGCCGGGCAACGGCACCGGCGCTTCAAGCTCAAGACGTTCGCGCGTAACCTCTCGCCGTGGTCCTTCTCATCCGGGGAAAGAGCAGGTGCTCGCGCTGCGGCCAAGTCCTGGCGAAGGAGGACGAGATCGTCGGCTTCACGCACTTCCTCGGCGCCGAGCACCACCTCTGGCGCTACAGCGACTCCGCGATGCACGCGGCGTGCTTCAAGGACTGGCCCGAGAAGGACGAGTTCGAGCGCCTCTACGCCGAGGCGGGAGAGAAGCGGCGCGCTCTCGCAAAGCCCGAGAGGATCGAGGAACTCCGTCGCGCCCAGGCCCAGGAACACGAGGCGCGGATTCGTCGCGACGCCGAGCACAACGCTTCTCATGCGCGCATCATGGCGACTGTGCAGGAGCACGGAGCCGTCTGCCCCCACTGCGGGCTGCGTTCCACCTCGTTCCGGGAGCTAGACGGCACCGATCGACTTCGTCTCGCATGTCGCGCCTGTGGGCGATCCTGCAATGCGGACGAGCTGAATCTCGCAGCGAGCGACGCAGAGAAGACACGATGAGCGGCAAGAGCAACGGCAACGGCAGCAACGGGAACGGCCGCCGTCGGCAGGTGCTGACCGACGCGGAGATCGCGGCTCGCCTCTCGATGCAGTATCGAATCCCGACGATCAATCTCGCAGAGTACGAGATCGATCGAACCATCATCGCCCTGGTCCCGGAGGACTTGTGCAGGAGGCACACGTTGATTCCGGTGTCTCGGGCCGGCTCGTCGCTCATCGTCGCGATGGCGGACCCGACCGATGCCGCCGCGCTCGAAGCATTGAAGGCTCACACCGGCTTCGTCATCGAGCCGGTGATCTCGACCGAGCTCGCGATCGTCACGGCACTCGCGAAGTATTATCGCGGGCCACCATCCACCTAACACGCTCGTCGACGTGTGCGGAGATCCGCGCCGAGTACACGCTCGATGTCCGAGGCTGAGAGCGAGCTACGAGCGAGAAGCTCCGCGGAGAGTCGCTCCAGCGCGGGTTTCACGTGGCCCAAGAACTTCATCGCGAACCCGTAGACCCGAAGGAGTCGACCGAACGGATCTCGCTTCGATGGGAACGCATCAACCAATGCGGAGAGCGCCCCCTCGACATCATCGGTCGCCTCCACGACGGGAGGCAGACGCGCAGTCATCGCGTCATTCAAAGTGGGCCGATCGTAGCCCTGCGCCAGCGCTTCCAGGTCTGCGATGCCCGTCGAGCGCCCGAACCCCGCGACCTCTTCCGCGGCAAGGCCGCCGAGAAACATCGCCGCCTCGGGCACGCGTACGCGGCGGCACTGCGCATCGGTCAGCCCGGCGCGTTGCAGAGATGCAACGGCGACCGCAGCGTGGCCCAACCGTCCCTCCGTGGGCGCATAGACCGACACCTCCCGTGGAACGACGCCCAACCAGCGGATGGCAACGAGCACGTGTCCCGCCTCGTGGAACGCGGTCCGTTCGACGTTCCCGTGCGAGGGGTCGTCGTCATTCATCATCCGCCGACTCCGAGGGATCATCCGGAGGCTCCCCGGAGGAATCCTCCGGGTCGTCGAGGATGCCTTGCAGCAGCCGCGCGACCCCTTCCGTCACCTCCACCTTCACGTGAAGGTTCCCTTCCTTGATCTCAGGGCTGGAGGCGGCGTGGATGCGGTACCCAATCTGGAAGCCCGTCGGGCGGCTTCCCGTAGAGAACCACGCCTGGAACCTCGGGAGTGCGATGCTGGAGTGGTGCTTTGAGGCGTCGACAAGAATTCGTACGCGATGAGGCTCCTTCGGATCGACGACAAGTCGCTCGGGCGCGGGGCCCGAAAACATCCGCCCCAGAGAGACGATGTCTGGCCGTGAGAGGGGTCGGATCTTCGGCAGGGCAACGGCCTTCATCGCTGCGGCGATTCCGATCTCCTCCGGCTCGGGTGCCGAGGGCCGCTCCTTCACCTCGGGTAGTCGCCGCTTCTCGCCGACAAAGATTGCAGACGGGAACGTGAGGTCGATCTCGATGTCGTTAGCGTTGCCGGTGCCGTCGTTCGCGAGCACCAGGTCGACGTCGAATGTGTGCGCGCGTACGATCGCAGCCTTGGTGTGGTCGACCATCCATTCGCGAAGGCGTGACAAGTATCGGTCGACCTTCTGCGGATGCGGTGGTCGGTACAGGAGAGTCGAGGAGACCTTGTACCGCAGCTCCAGGCTCATGCGCTCGGCCGCCAACTCCTCGTCGAGGTCCTCCTCCGTCGGCTCTTCCAGCCTTCGCAGGCTCACCAGTAGGTGACCAGGCACTCCAACGAATCCGAGCGAGAGGTCAGGCGTCGGATTCGATCGCTTCTCTAGCTCCAGCAGCTTCTTCTTCAGCTCTCGGTTCTCCAGTTCAGTTGCGTCCGGCTCGTCGGCGAGACGCGGCCCCGGAGGATCGATGACGTCGATGCCGGCCGCCTCGGCCTTG
Source organism: Myxococcales bacterium (assembly GCA_020430845.1). Lineage (GTDB taxonomy): Bacteria > Myxococcota_A > Polyangia > Polyangiales > Polyangiaceae > Labilithrix. The sequence goes on along the minus strand of JAGQJA010000045.1, from coordinate 24,040 downwards.
AAGGCGAGAGTGTTGTCAGAGGTCACGCACACGAGGGGGACCTGCGGATCCTTCCGCCGGTCACGGAGAATGCACGCGACGATCCGATCGTCTGCAACCGATGGCTCCAGTCCGTGCTCCGTGAAGAGATCGGGCTCAGGCTCACGCGCGTCCACCTGCACGCGGACGCGGTCTCGGATGTCCCAGGCCTTTGTCCGCCGCAGGTCGCCGATCCATGACGAGACGCGGCGCGCGCGCTGCTGGAGCTGGCCGCGTCCTTGGTCCTTCTTGTCGTTGATCTCGCGGAGGAGGACAGGCGTGATGACGAGCACGACCTCGTCCGCTCCAGCGGCCGCACACCAATCGATCTCCTCGAAGGGCCGGTAGTGGAGCGCTACCGGGGTATCTGGATAGACGCGCTTCAGGACCATTCGTCCCGATCTTTGCGCGTGCACGTCCGGCGTCAATGGACCGACCTCCCGGATCCCGCGTCGCCACCGGCAACCGCAAGGGTTGACCCAACCACGAAACGCCGTAGTTTCTCGGCCTCCCATGATCGAGAAACCACTCTCGGCAATCACCACCGCGGACGTCACCGCGTTCCTCGCACGTCGCGTCCCCGAGGGACGGACGCTGGATTACAAGGAGGAACTTGGAAACGTCGCCCAGCGCGATCCGAAAAAGGAGTTCGTCGCTGATGTTTGCGCGTTCGCAAACGCATCCGGAGGGGATCTCGTCATCGGCGTCGCAGAGGAGCGCGACTCCACGGGCGGCAAGACGGGTTTGCCCGGTGCCGCGAATGGCATCGCTCTGGGAGCCGCCGAAGACGACGTGAAGCGACAGCTCGCGGCGATCATTCACGACAACACAGACCCGAAGCTCACGTCGTTCGAGCTCGCTGCGGTGCCCGGGTTCGCGGCCGGGCATGTGCTGATCGTGCGGGTGAGGAGGAGCCCGGCCGGCCTCCATATGTCGCGTCTTGACGGTCGCTTCTACCGGAGGCTCTCCGGCGAGCGGATCGCGCTCGATGCGCGCGGCATTCGAGAGGGATTCGTCGAGTCGGCGGAGACAGAGCACGTCGCTCGTCGATTCGTTGTCGAACGACTTGCCGCGATCGAGACGCAGCGGGGGGCGACGGGCGGGGAGTTGGATGATCCTCTTCCTGTCGTCCTGGAGGTAGAGCCCGACGAGGCGCTCCTCGTGGTCCACGTCATCCCGACCAGCGTGGCGGATCGCTCGCAGCGAATCGACTTCGCGACGTTCGATGCGCGAACCTCACTTCCGCAGGCCAGCCAGCAGCTGCATTGGACCACCAGGTACAACGCAGACGGCGTCGCGTGTTGGCCGGAGTACGGAAGCTCGGACCCCGCGCGGAACCAATCGTCGATCTACTGGCAGCTCTTCAGGACCGGGGCGATCGAGTACGTGGACGCCTACCAACCGAACCGACTTCGCGAGACCGAAGCGAGGCTGAGCGGCGACGGCCTCGTGAAGGAGATCGAGGGCGCAGTCACGGGGGCGCTCCGCGTGGCAACAGCAATGCGTGTCTCCTTTCCCGTGTATGTCTTCGTGGCGCTGCTGAACGTTCGGAATCGGAAGCTCGTCCGCGAGCGGGGCGACTACGGCCGTGGCCCGCGCCAAGTCATCGATCGGCGGAACATCATTTTGCCGGACGTCTCGATCCTCGAGGCCAACACGGACGTTGGCGCGCAGCTTCGGCCGACGTTCGATGCCCTGTGGCAGGCGGGCGGCTGGAAGCGAAGCCCCGAGTCCTAGCGACGTCGACTCGCCGGAGGAGCAAGAAGGTCGTCGACGTGGCAGAGCAGCAGCCCCACGATCGCGCTGTTTCCCGAGCGAAATAGCGTCGGATTCCCGCTGGGGTCGCAAAAGCGGCGCCGTGAGAACTGAGCCTCGGAGCACGCTCCGGGGCTCTTTGCCTTTGTGGGCGACGCGGCTGGGCACGTCACGCGGTCGCCGGCCACGTGCTACGAGCAGGCGGCCATGGCTTGGTACGACGTCTTCTCACGCATCTACGACGCGTCGCTCGAGGCCCTCTACCGCGAGGCCCGAACGCGGGCGGTCGAGGCGCTGCGTGCAGAGCCAGGCTCGTTCGTGCTCGACCTGCCGTGCGGGACGGGACAGTCGTTCGATCTGCTCTGCGCCGCGGTCGGAGAACGCGGCCGCGTCGTCGGCGTCGACCTGTCCCCTGGCATGCTCCGCGAAGCCGAGCGACGCATCGCGCGAAGCGGCTTCGACCGCGTGTCGGTGCTCGCGCGGGACGCCGCGGAGCTCACGGTGTCGGACCTCGGGGCCGCGCCTGACCGCGTCCACGTCTTCTTGGGCATGACCGTTTTCCCCGACCCCGACGCCGTCTTCGATCGCGTCTGGTCGCTGCTCGCCCCGGGGGGTCGCTGCGTGCTGGTCGACGTGCACGCTGCCTCGCCCGGTCTCCAGGGCAAGCTCGTCGAGTGGCTCGCGCGAGCCGACCTCACGCGTCGTTTCTGGGAGCCGCTCGAGCGACGCGGCGTCGCCTTCGAGCGACACGATCTCCCGTTCGACCGCCGCCACGGCGGACAGATCATGATGGCGGCGGCCGACAAGGCCAACGAGCCGGCGTGATCGGCCGGCACACGCGCCCGCTCAATCGCCGGTGGCTTCGTCGTCTGCGGCCCGCCGTGACAAGAAGAGATGCACCTCGTGCGAGTAGCCGTGACGCTCGCGCGCGACGGTGCCCGTCAGCCGCCAGCCCTCCGCGCCGAGCGCGTTGAGCCGCGCCTCGAGCACCTCGCCCAGCTCGGCCACGTCGGCTTGCAGGATGCGATATTCGTAGCGCGCCATCGAGCCCGCGCGCCTAGAGCCGCGCCTGCAGGCTGCGGAGGGCCTCGAGGGTCTCGTGGATGGCCGCCTTGGACGCTGCCGTCGCCTCGCGCGCGTGCTTGCGGGCCTCGGCCACGCGCGGCTCGAGCGCGCTCCACGCGTCTTTGGCGTCCATGCCGGCGAGGTGCATCTTGACGCGAATCTCGTCGGAGAGCGTCTCGAGCTGGGTCAGGGCTTCGTCGAGATCTTGTTGGATGGGCGGCATCATGCCCGCGGCGTGTGCAAGTCCGCGGCCAAGTCACTCTGCCCGGGAAATGTACCTCGGCCCGCGCTGCGCTGACGCGGGTCGTGCGCGCCGGCGCAGAGGCTGCGCTCAGGCCGCGAGCCGAGCCGAGATCAGCGCGTCGAGGCACGGCGCGACGACCTCGCGGATCACGCGGGCTTCGGCGACGCCCGCCGGCGTGCCCTCGCGAGCGGCCACGCTCCGGTCGAGCTCCGCGCGCGCCGCTCGCAGCGCCGGCGCCACGTCCGCGTGCCCCGTGGACACCGCCCAGGCGACGATGCGCCACGCGAGCGACGCGTGGCCGAGCTCGTCGCGCGCGATCTGCGAGAGGACCGCCCGGGCGTCGCCGTCGTCGTCGAGCTGCGCGGCTCCCTCCGACGCCTCGATGGCGGCGAGGGTCTCGCCGACGCACCCGTCGCGGATCGTGTCGCGCACGAGCGCCGACATCGACGCGTCGAGCGGCGGCACGTCGAGCGGCCCCGGCCCGAGCCGGCGACCGGCGCGCGCCGAGGCGAGGCCATAGCTCTGTCGCGCGTGCTCGATCTCGTCGATCGCCGCGAGGTGGCAATCGCGGAGCAGGTCGGGGGGAGCGGCGTGCGCCATGAGCGCGAGCGACAGCTGCGCGAAGCTCGCGATCGACGCGTGCTCCATCGACGCCGCGTCGAGCCACGTGACCGCGTCGCCAGGGCGGGCCGAAGCTCCCGCCGCGGCGGCCCAGTCCTCCCGCGACGCCGGCGCGGCGAGACGCGCCTCTCCGCCGACGCGCACCGGGCGTCCGCGGTAGTGCCGCTCGGGCTCCCGGCTCCGATAGCAACACTTGCCGTGCTCGGCGCCCTTGAACGCGAGCCGACCGGAGAGACCGGCGGGGCACTGACGCTGAGCGCCCGCCGGGCTGCTCGACGGTCGGTCCGGCATCGGCACGCAGCAGTCGGGCCCGGGGCCGTCGATGCCCTGCGGGGGCGGCGCGGGCGCCAGATCTATGCATGCATGATACACGCACTCGGTCTCGCTCTTCGACACGAGACGAAGGGCGGGGCGCTGGGAGAGCGGGGCGCATAGACCCTTGCCCTCCGACGGGTAGCGCGCCTCGGGCGGGCACGGCGCGTCGGCGCGGAGCTCGAGCGGCGACTGGTCGGGGCCGCAGCGGGGCGGATCGGCGGGCGGCGGCGCCAAGGGTCCGGCATCGACGGGCGCGACGACGATCTCGGCGCGGCCCTCGGCGTGCGCCGGCTCCTTGCCGTGACACGACAGGCCCATGGCCGCGAGGAAGTGCAGCCTCAGATCGCGGAGATGCATCTGCACCTCGCGCTCACTCCTCGGCGTGCAGCCAGTTCGACAGCGCACCCGCGGCGACACCGCCGACGATGGGCGCGACCCAGAAGAGCCAGAGCTGCGCGAGCGCCCAGCCGCCGACGAAGAGCGCCGGGCCCGTGCTGCGCGCGGGGTTCACCGAGAGGTTCGTGAGCGGGATCCCGATGAGGTGCACGAGCGTGAGCGTGAGGCCGATCGCGATCCCCTCGAAGCCCTTCGCGGCCTTCTTGGCGGTGACGCCGAGGATCACCGTGAGGAAGATGAAGGTGAGCAGGACCTCTCCCAAGAACGCGGCCGTCGTGCCGTAGTGGCCGGGAGAGTGCTCGCCGTACCCGTTGGCGGCCAGGCCCGACGCCGCGGCGTCGTAGCCCGAAGGCGAGTCCTTGAGCAACACGACGAGCAGGCCCGCGGCCACGATGGCGCCGAGCACCTGCGCGACGATGTACCCCGGCGCGTCCTTCCACGCGAAGCGGCCGCCCGCGGCGAGCCCGCACGTGACCGCGGGGTTGAGGTGACAGCCCGACACGGGGCCCAGCGCGTACGCGCAGCCGAGCACGGTGAGGCCGAACGCGAGCGACACGCCCAGCAGGCCGATGCCCACTTGCGGGAAGGCCGCGCTGAAGACTGCGCTCCCGCAGCCGCCGAAGACGAGGATGAACGTTCCGAGTGCCTCTGCGACGAGCTTCTTCATGGGCTCCAGGCATAGCAACTCGCGTACCTGAAGCGCGAGCATTCGACATTGCGTGAAATGACGCGCTGCGCGGCGACCGCCGGTGTCGCGCATGCGCGACGATCGGCCGGCAGACGTCGCGCCGGTGCGACGAGAGGGACTGCGGTCGACGCCGCCTGTCGCCCTTCAGCCGAGGCGCGCGCGGAGCGCGGCGTACACCTCGCGCGCGAGGAGCGCCTCGAGCGGTGCGGCCTCGTCGATCAGCTCCGTCGCGGGCGCGCCTTCGATGCGCAGCACGCGCGGCTTGGGAGCGGCCTCGAGCGTCACGAGCACCCGCATCTTGCCGCGGTCGATCGAGATCGAGCGCACGGCGATCCCAGGCTCGCGCGCCTCGAGCCAGCGCGCGATCGGCGCAGCGGCCGAGAGGGCCTCTTCGGCCGAGCGCCCCAAGAGGTCGACGCCCGGCCCGGCGAACGACGCGCCGTCGACCGCGCGAGGCAGCGCGCGCACACGCCGCGCCGCGAACATCAGCTTGTACGACGCGAGCTCGACGCCGGCGGTCAAACGCTCACCCCGCCGCAGGCTTGGCCGTGAGGACGATGCGCTCGCGCTTCGAGACGACGACGCCGCCGGGCTTCTCGATCGTCACCGCGAAGAGCACCGCCTTGCCCACGGGCAGGCGCGCCGTGACGGGCACCACCACCTCGTCGCCCTTCACGTCGAAGACGCCGCCGTCGACGGGGAACTTGTCGTCGCGATCCGCGTCGAAGATCCAGAGCTGGTACTGGTAGGCCGTCGGATCGTTCTTCGCGAGCCCATGCATACGCATGTATCCGCGTTGCTCTTGGGCGCTCCACACCACGTCGCCGTCGGCGCCGCGACTCGCGGGATCCTTGGTGGCCGTCCACGCCGACCGGTCGGCCCCCTTGGCCAAGAGCTCGGCGCGCGCCTGCTCGGGGGTCGGCTCGGCCTTCGGCGGCGCGGCCGACGGCGTGACCGCGACCGACGTGGTGGCGCTCGGAGTCTCGCCGACGCCGACGCGCGCGTCCCGCTCTCTCCACGCGTAGGTCACGACAAGGAGCAGGCACGCGGCGGCGGCGAGCCAACCGCCCGCGGCCGCACCGATCCACACGCCCTCACGGCGGCGACGCGCGGCGTCGATCGACGCGACGGGCTCGACGCGCTCGGGCGGGCCGGCCGGCGTCGGCGTGATCGAGCTCGGCGGCGGCAGCGGTCCGAGGGCACGCGGCGGGACCGACGGAGAGCCAGGGAGGTGGACCGTGCGCGCCGCGGGGCCGCGCGAGGGAGCCGCCCCTGCGATCGGCACCGTGCGGTCCAGGCGCGCCGGGACGTCACGCGCCGTCGCGCGGAGCCCGGCGTCGACGACGCGGGCGGTCAAGTGCGCGGGCATCGGCGACGCACGGTCGGCCTTGCCCACCGACGCGACGGCGACAGCGGCCGCGGCGCGCTCGTACGAGGCGAGGTCGGCTGCGCCGAGCGCACGCGCGAGCTCGTCGAGCTCGGCCTTCTCTTGTTCGTCGAGCCCGACGAGCGCGTCGTCGGTGGCGAGCTCGTCGTATCGGTCCCACTCGCGCGGATCGCTCATGACACCACCCCGACCGGTTGCGGCGCGCCGGCGGCCACGCCCTCGCCCAGCACCTCGCGCACGCGCATCAGCCCACGCCGGGCGTGCGCCTTCACCGTGCCGAGCGGCATCCCCGTCGACGTCGCCACTTCTTCGTGGCTCAGCCCGTGACAGGCCGTCAGGATCAGCACTTGGCGTTGCTCGGGCCTCAGCTGATCGAGCGCCCGCGCCGCGAGGGCGGCCTCGGCCCCGAGCTCGGGCGTGGGCCCCGCCTCGGGCGGATCGTGCACGAAGGGCACGGCGCGGGGCGCGCGCTGACGGCGACGCCGACGATCGATGAGCCTCCGACGCGCGATCATCGCCACGAACGTCACCTCACTCCCGACGGCCGCGTCGTACCGGGCCGCGCTGCGCCACAAGTCGAGGAAGATCTCCTGCGTCGCGTCCTCGGCGTCCTCGGTGGACACCGAGCCGCGTCGCGCGAGAGACCACACCAGCCCGCCGAAGCGCTCTGCGCACTCCTTGACGGCGGTGGGATCTCCCGCAGCGACGCGACCCAACAAAGACACGGACAGCTCCTGGACGGCCGGCAGCATACCCTGGCGCGACGCGCGGGGACGATCAGTGGGGCAGAACGGTGGTGACGGTCCATGGCGTGGGGGCGGTGTCGACGACGAGCAGGCGGAAGCCTTGCCCGTTCTGCTGGTGCGAGATGGCGCCCGCGGCGACCACGAACGCGCGCTGGCCCGCAGCAGTGGGCACAGTCAAACGCGCGACGAGCGAGGACGGTTGCCCGGCCGGCGAAACGCCGATGGGCAGGCTCGCGACGGGCGCGGTGAGGCCCATCGCGTCGGAGGCGTCGCCGAAGGTCAGCCCGCCGAAGAGGACGGGGTTGATCGCGCCGTGGGGCGCGAGGCCGATGTCGACCTTGGGAGCGTCGGGCGACGCGTGCACGGCGCGCAGCTTGGGATCCGTCGCGGAGCGGTCGAAGGCCTCGCGATACGCGGCGAGACGGAGGGGCTGCGCCGCGCCCGCGGCCAAGAACCCGGTCGCGGCGACGAGGTAGCTCTCGCCCGCGGCGAGCGCGCCCGTCGACTGGCTGAGGGCCGGCGTCGTCGTCGGCCGGGTCGAGCCCGCGGTGTGGCCGAAGAGATCGACGTCGTAGGAGCCGGGCGACACCTGGATGGGCGCGGAGAGGCCCCCGAACGCGAGGTTGTCGAAGATCTCTGCGGTGCCGACGAACGCGTCGACCGGCGGCGCGTCCGGGCCGGCGTGGAGCGCGTAGAGGATCGGGTCCTGCTTGATGAGGCCGATCGAGCCCTTGGGTCCGACGGCGAGCAGAGAGAAGCCGTCGCGGTCGCGCGCGGCGCCGCCGAGCAGGCCCGTGGCGATGACGAGGATCTCTCCGCCGTCGGGGAGCGCGGGCGTCGTGAACTTGGTGACGGACGCGCCGTCCTTGGCGATGCCGACGCGCAGCGCCTTGCCGGCGGGGAGCTTCGCGCCCTCTCCCGCCGTCGCCGTGAAACGATCGATCGCCGAGATCTCGGGCGCGGACGGATCGTCGGCCCCCACGTCGAGATCGACCTGCGGCGCGTCGGCGCCGGCGTGGATGACGCGCACGCGCGCCGAGCCAGCCTCCGCCGCCGCGAAGGTCTCGACGACGGGCAGGACGCGGAACGAGCTGTCGGCCTCCTTGGAGCCGACGAGCCCGGCAGCCACCGCGCTCAGCTTCGCGCCCGCCGGCACCGCGAGGTCGGCCGTCGTGAAGACCGCCGGGTCGGCCGCCGTCGACGGGCTCACGCGGACCTCGAACGCGTAGGTGCCTGGATCCACCTCGATCCACGGAGAGGTCTCGCTGTAGGAGAGCCCGGTGAGGACCGGCGTCGCGACGCCCTTGACGTAGACGTCGACGCGCGGCGCGTCGGGCGCGGCGTGAACGACGCGGGCGAGCGCCTTGCCGGGCGCGGGCGTCACCTTTCCGTCGTCCTTCTGGTCGGGCGCGAGCGAGCGCGGCCCGTCGGTGGGCCCCTCGGCCGGCGCGGCCGTCAGCGTGCAACCCATCCCGAACAGACCCAGGCAAAGAGCGATCGTCGAAGTGCGCGTCCCCATGTTCGTATTCCTCCGTGAGCGCCCGGCGCGGCAGGGCGTCCGCGCGCCTCATGCGCACGTCCGCGATGGCGCGAGCCTTCCCACGGGCTCGTGCCTCCTGTCGCTGGGGCGGCGCGCGATGTCGTTCTCCCGCGCGCCGCGTCCCCGAGCGTTTCAGTCAGGGTCTTCGCCGGCGCGACGCGCTTGGATGCAGCGGCGTCGTTTTTTTTTGCTCCGATCGCCGCAGAAGCTGGATCATGCACGCACCACACGGACGAATGCGTCAATCAAGTTGCGACGTTGTAACAACTCGGTGGGCCGTCGCGGCTAGGCTGAAAATCGTCGGAGGCTCCATGAAGATGACGCGTCACGAGTTCTTGAAGGTGTTCATCGTCGCGATCGGCGGCGCCGTGGTGGCCTGCAGCAGCAGCGATCCCGCGCCGTCGAGCTCGAGCGGCGGGTCGAGCTCCGGAGGGAGCGACAGCGGCACCGACAGCGGCGGTGGCAAGGGCGACGGCGGCGGCGGTGGCGGCGGTGGGGGCGACGGCGGCGGCGGCATCGACGCGAGCGGCGGCGGAAACTGCGCGGCCAACGGCGCGATCTCTGCCGGCTTCGCCAACGTGCCCAACCACAACGGCAACCCGCACCCCACCCTCAAGATCCCTGCGGCCGACTTCTCCAACCCGTCCGGGCCCAAGACGTACGACATCGGCCCCGGCGGCGGCACCGGCCACACCCACCAGCTCACGCTCTCGGCCGCGGACCTCACCCAGCTCGCGTCCGGGCAGCCCGTCACGGTCAAGAGCACCGAGGGCAACGGCCACACGCACGACGTCACGCTCGTGTGCGCGTGATGCTTGCCCCGCGCGCCATCGCGTCGCGCGCTCGGCGGGTGGTGGCGGCCGCCGCGATCGCGCTCACGGCGATCGCGGGGTCGGCGTGCTTCGAGAACGATCCCGTGTGCTACGCCGGCGACTACCGCGCGTGCACGTGCCCCGGCGCGCCCGCGGCGACCGGCTACCAGGCGTGTGTCGCGACCGATGGTTATTCGGCGTGCGTGTGCGACGGCACCACGCCGGGCGTCGACGGCAGCGCGCCCGACGCCGACAGCGCCGCGGACGCCGCGCCCGCCGCAAAGAAGGCGCTGCTCGAGGCGTGCACCCAGAACGAGGAGTGCGAGACGGGCCTCTGCTTCTCGTTCAACCAGAAGGGGCAGCGCTGCTCCAAGGCATGCACGAGCTCGTCCGACTGCCCGCCGCCGTCTACTGGATGCAATCTACAAGGGATCTGCAAGGCCCCGTGAGACGATCTCCCGCCCTGGCCCTGGCCCTGGCCCTCCCCCTCGCCTTCCCTGCCCGCGCGCTCGCGCAGACGTCTCCTGCCGCGCCCCCGCCCGCTCCTGCGCCTCCCCCTCCGCCCGCGTCCGCCTCTCCCCCGGCACCCGCCTCTCCTCCCGCACCCGCCGAGGACGCCGAGGTCACCGAGGTGCGCGTCGTCGGAGAGCGGGCCGATTCGCTCCAGCGCCTGCCCGGCTCGGGCACCGTCATCAAGAAGCAAGACCTCGAGCGCGCGCAGCCCGTCGACGCGAGCGAGATGCTGCGACGCGTGCCCGGCGTCCAGGTGCGCCAGGACTACGCGGCGGGCTCGCGCCTCGACGTCAGCATCCGCGGGCTCGACGGAGGGCGGAGCCGGCGCGTCTTGATGCTCGAGGACGGCGTCCCCATCTCGATCAACCCGTACTCCGAGCCGGACATCTACCACACGCCCGTCATCGAGCGGTACCGAGCCATCGAGGTCGTCAAGGGCAGCGGCAACATCCTGTTCGGACCGCAGACGCTCGCCGGCACCATCAATTTCGTGACGCTCGCGCCGCCCGACCGCCGGACGGTGGCGTTCGACTACGACAACGGCACGTACGGCTACGCGCGCGCGCTCGGCATGTACGGCGACCGCGTGGGCGAGACGGCGTGGGTCGTGCAGCTCGTGCACCGCCGCGGAGACGGCTTTCGCGGGCTCCCGTTCGAGTCGACGAACGGCTTGGCCAAGCTGCGCTTCGAGACCAACGACGGGGGCACGGCGACCATCAAGCTGGGCTTCCACCGCGATGACACCGGCGCCGACGACGTGGGGCTCACCCGCGGCATGTACGCGCGGGATCCGCGGAGGGTCACGCTGAGCCCCAACAGCCAGCTCGTGCTCAACCGCTACGACGCGTCGCTCGTCCACGAGCAGCGCATCGGCGACAAGACCAAGCTCAAGACGCTGCTCTACGGCTACCGCACCGATCGTATCTGGCGCCGCCAGGAGTACTCGCGCACAGGGGCGCCGGGAGAGAGCTACGAGCGCATCGTGGGCGACGTGCGCACGCCCGACGGCGCCATCTTCTTCAAGAACACGACGGCCGTGCTCGACCGGCAGTACGACGTCCTCGGCGTCGAGCCCCGCCTCGAGCACCGGACGACCACGGGATCGGTGTCGCACACGCTCGACTTCGGCGGGCGCCTCCTGCGGGAGACGGCGCACTACCAGACGCGTCAGGGCACCTTCCCCCAGTCGAACGCGGGCTCGCTCGACTTCGAGGAGAACCATTCGGGCACGGCCATCGCAGCGTACCTCCAAGACCGCATGGCGTTCCGCCCTGACCTCTTGGTCACCCCCGGCGTCCGCTTCGAGCACCTCGACTTCTCGCGCGTCGTGACGCGCACCGACCAGGGCTCGGGCCCCACCGACGTCCGCCAAGAGGGCTCGCGCAACGTGACCGGCGTGATCCCCGGCGTCGGCATGATCTACGGCACGAAGCAGACCCACGTCTTCGGCGGAATGCACCTCGGCTTCGCGCCGCCGCGTGTCACGAGCGCCATCAACCCGCGCGGGCTCGCCACGGAGGTGAAGTCCGACGAGAGCATGAGCTACGAGCTCGGCACGCGCACGTCGCCGCTCAAGTGGACGCGCGTAGAGGTCACGGGGTTCCTCTCGAACTTCAACAACCAGGTCATCGTGAACACGCAGCCCGGCGCCGACACCAACCTCGTCGACGCGGGCGCGACGCGCATCTTCGGCGTCGAGTCGGGGACGCGCTTCGAGCTCGGCCGCGCGCTCGCGCTCGGCGCCGTCCTCGACTTAGGTGCACGATACACATATTCGCGCGCCACCTTCCGATACGGCGCCACCGCGGGCAACCTGCTGCCGTACGCGCCGCTGCACTCGCTCAACACCAACGTCGACGTCGAGCACAAGAGCGGCCTGGGCGGTCAGATCGCGTACGCGCTCATCGGCAAGCAGTACACCGACGCCCTCAACACAGAAGACGAGGACGTGACGGGTCGCGTGGGCGCGCTGGGCGCCCGGCACATCGTCGACGCCACGGTGCACTATCGGCACAAGCCCTCGGGCATCTCGCTGCGGCTGACGGCCAAGAACCTGCTCGACCAGACCTACATCGCGGCGCGCAGGCCCGAGGGCATCTTCACCGGACCGTACCGGCAAATCCTGGTCGGCCTCAGGTGGGAGTACGAGGCCAAGCCAGACTCGGGTAATCTCGCGGCGAGATGAGCAAGACCGCCGAGATCCAAGCCAAGCACCAGAAGCACGTCCTCACGCCGTGGATGGCCCAGAAGGGCCTCGCGTCTCCCGTCATCGTGCGCGGCGAGGGCCGGCACCTCATCGACGCCGACGGCCAACGCTACCTCGACCTCGCGAGCGGCCTCATCGCGGTCAACCTCGGCCACGGTCACCCCAAGGTGGTCGAGGCGATGAAGGCCCAGGCCGAGGCGCTCTGCTACGCAGCGCCCGGCCTCTTCAACGAGGCGCGGGCCGAGCTCGCCGAGCGACTGAGCGCGATCTCCCCGTGGAAGGGCGAGGGCTGCCGCACGTTCTTCACCACCGCGGGCGCCGAGGCCAACGACGACGTGGTCCGCCTGACGCGCGCCATCACGGGCCGCACCAAGGTGCTGAGCGCGTACCGCTCGTTCCACGGGTCGACGGGCACGTCGATCATGCTCACGGGCGAGGACCGGCGCTGGGGCGGAGAGCCGGGCCCGCCGGGCATCTCTCGGTTCTTCGCGCCGTACCCGTACCGCAGCCCGTTCTACGCGACGACGCCGCGCGAGGAGACCGACCGCGCGATCGAGCACCTCGAGCGCGTCCTGATGTTCGAGGATCCCAAGCGCGTCGCCGCCATCGTCATCGAGCCGGTCGTGGGGTCGAACGGCGTCATCACCTACCCCGAGGACTACCTCCCGGCCCTCCGCAAGCTCACAGAGAAGCACGGGATCCTGCTCGTCCTCGACGAGGTCATGACGGGCTTCGGGCGCACCGGCGCGGCGTTCGGCGCGATCCGCTACGGGGTCGTGCCCGACATGATCACCTTCGCCAAGGGCGTGACGAGCGCGTACGTGCCGCTCGGCGGCGTGATGATCCGCGAGTCGCTCGCGCAGACGTTCGACGCGCGCGCGCTGCCCAGCGGGCACACGTACTCCGGGCACCCGATGTGCGTGGCCACGGGCCTCGCGACCGTGCGCGTGTACGAAGAGGAGGGGCTCTTCGAGCGCGGCAAGCAGATCGAGACCTGGCTGCGAGAGAGCCTCGCGCGCCTCGACAAGCACGACATCGTCGGCGAGGTCCGCGGCGTCGGCGCGTTCTTCGCGGTCGAATTCGTGAAGGACAAGAAGACCCGCGAGCCGCTCGTGCCGTGGCACGGCGACGGCCCTGGCGTGATGAAGACGCTCTACGCCGAGCTGCGAAAGCGCGGCGTCATCTCGTTCGGCAAGTTCAACTGCTGCATGGTGGCGCCTCCGCTCACCGTCACGCCCGACGAGATCGAGGAGGGCGTCGCAGCGCTCGACGCGTCGATCGGCGTGCTCGCGTCGAGCCTCTGACGCGAGTCGGGCCGCGGGCCGGTTCGCCCGCACGTCGTCGCGGGCCCGCCTCAGTAGATCGCGGGCTCGAGCTCGACGTCTTGCCCTTCGAGATCGTCGTCGAGATCCAGCGGGACCTCGACCAGGCCCCCGAGGTACGCGCCTTGATCGCCGGCCACGAACCGACTCTCGTCGTGGATCGTGAAGCGGAAGCCGTTCCAGTCGCTCGGCAGGATGGCCCACATGGAGCGGCCCTGGGCGAAGCCGCAGACCTCGCAGCGGCCGGTCCCGTTGGGGATCGCCCGAGGCGGGACGGACGTGAGCGGGACGCTCTTGAATCCGCAGCTCGCGGGCGCGCTCGCGCAGATGCTCGGACGCCGCACGAGGTCTTCGCGTGGCTCGACGAGGAGCTTCGACACGTCGGGCTGCGCGCAGGCGTCGGGCACCCAGGTGTACGAGCACGCCCTGTCTTGCAGCGCCTGGGGCGCCGACGTGCCCGCGAGCAGGCGGCCCACGACGAAATGCCCCCCGGCGCCGGGCACCACGACGGCGTCCCCCGACGGCGCGCTGCCCGGGAGGTCCTCGCACGCGCGCGTCGCGCGGCGCACGTCGAACCGCACGACGCCGCTGCACGGCGCGGTCTGCTCGGCGGCGGGCTGCGCCGGCACGACGACGTGCGGCGGGCGGGGCGGACGAGGCGGCGCGGGCGGCGGCGGCGCGGGGTCCACTCCGCGGCGAGACAGCGCATCGCCCGATTGGTCGACGTCATCGGCCGGGGTCGCGCTGCATGCGGCGGCGGCGACCGCGGCGACGAGCGACGTGAGCAAGAGCGGGCGCGAAGCGAGCATGCCCGCACTATTGCCACCCCGTGACGCACTGCACAAGGGGGGCGTGCGTCACCAGAACGGGGACCGTCCCAGGGCGCGCCGGCCCCTCAGCGCGTCCACGCGCGGTACGCGTCCCACCCCGCCTTGCCCTCCGCGAGCGCCGCGCGCTGCGCCTTGTGGAGCGCGAGCACCGGATCGGAGGTGACCCCGTCGCGGTAGAGCTCCTCGGCCATCCACCGCGCGAGATCGTCGTCGACCGTGCGCGACGGCGCGATGACCGTCTCGGCCCCCGACACGAGCAGCGCCTGCGCCAGGCTCACCGCGCGCTCGGCGTCGACGTCGACGTCTCTCCCCGTCTCACAGCCCGAGAGCAGCGCGCGGCGCGGCGCGCTCGGGAGCGAGAGCAAGTCGGTGAGCGACAGCTCGGTGCCGCCGGCGAGCGGGAGCGCGCTCTCGACCCCCTCGCGACCCTCGAAGCGGCCGTGCCCTGCGTAATGGAAGAACGTGGCGTGACCGAGCGCGGCCCGCACCGCGGACGCGGTCGCGGCCCTGCCCTCGAGCACACGCACCTCTCCGAGATCGCGCAGACGCGCAGACGCGGCGCGACCTTCGGCGCGGGCGGCGGCGAGATCGCCCGTCGGGTCGGAGACGACCAGCGCGACGGTCGACGGCGGTGAGGTCAGGGTCTGCGACAGGTCGATCGAGAAGGACATCGTGACGCGCGCGGCGAGCGGCGCGCCGTCGAACGGCAGCGCGGGCAAGTCGATCGCGCCGAGCGCCTCGGCGCCGAGGACCACGACGCGGTCGCCCGAGCCGATCTCGGCGCGCGCCGGCTCGAGCAGCCGCCCCGCGAGGCGCTCCGGCGCCGCGCCCGGAGCGAGGCGCCCCACGTCGAAGGCTCGCGTGTGGCCCGACCGCGAGACGAAGCCGATGAGCTCGCCCCCGAGCGCCGCATACGCGAGCGTCACGGCGCCCGACGGGAGAGGCCCGAGCTTGCTGATCGGCGCGCGCAGGCGTCCGACCGCGTCGTCGAGCGCCGCACGCGCTTCGGAGAGGGCGTGCTGGCGCGCCTCTCGCGCGCCGCCGACGGTCACCCTGGCGCGCTTCCAGTCGTCGAGCGCGTCGGCGTCGATCGCCGCGCGCGCCGACTTGTACTTGGCGACGGCGACTTCCCAGCCTCCGCGCTCGCGCGGCGACAACCGCGCCACCCGAGAGCTCAGCGCCAGGCCCGCGAGCAAGCGCGCATGGGCGCGGCGCGTCACGTCGAGAGCGCCCGCGGCGTCTCCGCCCGCACGCAACAGGCGCACCGCGGCTGTCCGTGCCGCGTCGCTGTCGGCCGCGACGGCCCCTCGCCCCTCGCCGAGCGGGATGCCGAGGAGCTCATCGGCGAGGGCGGCCTCGGCCTCGATGTACGCCGCGAGCGCGCGCGATCGTGCCCCGCGCGCCTCTTCGGTGCGACCGCGTCCCACGAGCGCCCGCCACCGCTCGTGCGCGTGGCCGGACGCGTCAGCCAGATCGAGCTCGCGGTCGAACGCCCGGGCTGCCTCCGCGTGACGCTTCTCGAGCAGGGCCACGCGCCCCTCGAGGTCCAGCCACATGAGCACGTCCGAGACGCGCGGCTCCTGCGCCGCGGCGCGCGACGCGGCGAGATGCGCCCGCGCGGCGGCGACGTCTCCATCGACGAGCGCCCACCCCGCGAGGTGCTCGCGCGAGATCGCCGCGAGGTAGGCGTCGGGACAGCCGCGCGACAGCTGCTCGCGCGCCCGCTCGTCGGCCCTCGCCCCACGCGGGATCGCGGACCCCGCCTCCGCCCGCAAGAGCTGCGCAAAACCCAATGAAATCAATACTTCAGCACGTTCACACGGGTCCGCCTCGGCCAGGCGACCGAGCTCGTCGTCGGCCCGCTCGAGCCCACGCTCGCACGCGCGGCGCGCCCCCACGCTGCACGAGACCATCGCGAGGACCTGGCGCGCGGCGCGGCCCACGCCGTCGGCGTCGATGCGCGTGGCGATTTCGTCGGCGCGGGTCAGCTCGCGCAGCGCAGAGCGCGCGTCTCCGACCTCCCACGCGAGCTGTCCGCGGTAGAGCGGCTCTCGCGCGCGACCTTCGGCGTACGGCCCGAGCCACGCGACGGCGCCGTCGAGCACCGCGCGCGCCTCGTCGAATCGGCGGGCCCGCTGATGCAGCAGGAACACCAGCGCGAACGCGTCGTCGGCCCGCTCGGAGATCATGCCCGCGCGCTCGTCGAGCGACAGCGCCTCTCGGAAGAGCCGACTCGCGTCGTCGAGGGCGCCCCGCCGCATGGCGACCCGAGCCGCGAGGCCGTGCGCGAGGGCGCTCTCACCAGGCTCGCGCGAGGTGAGGTGCGGCGTCACGAGCTCCATCACCGCGTCGAGCTCGCCCTTGCTTCGCTTGCTCTGCGCGTCGACGTACCACGCGGGCCGCGCGAAGGCCGTCAGCGCGATCCGCCCGCTCCCGTGCTCGGCGGCCCCCACGCGCTCCGCGAGGCGCGCCCGGACGACGAGGGCCCCCGCCGTCGGCGAAGGGCGCACGCGCAACACGGTGTGCTCGCCGCGGACGGCCCACGACAAGACCGGGACGGGCGCGCCCGCGGCGTCGTGGACCGTGGCCCCGGCGGGGTCGGACGTCCGCACGAGGAGCTTCACGACGTCGCCCGAGACGGCGCAGGCCGCGTCGGTCGCGCGGGGCCCTCGCACGGCCGCGCAGCCGGCGACCTCGACCTCGAGCGGCGCGTCGGGTGGCGCGGGCGGGGGTCGCCGACGGCACGCCGAGAGCGCGGCGAACGCGGCGAGCCACACGACGGTCCAGCGAGCCCCCATGCGCGCCTTCTAGTCGACGTCGCGGCGAGCTCGCAACTCGGCGCGACGCTCGCGCGGCGCCGTTGCCCCGCGCGGCCGCGCGCGATAGGGATGGCCGCCGTGGCCGACGTCGACCCCGACCTCGTTGCTCGCGCGATCGCCCGCGATCCCGCGGCCGTACGCGAGCTCATCCGCGCCGTCGGGCCGGTGATCCAGGGACGCGTCATCAAGGGCCTGTCGCGGAGGCGCACGGGAGCGCACGCCGGCCGCAGCGTCTCCGAGGAGGCCGAGGACATCACGCAAGAGGTGTTCCTCGCGCTGTTCGACGACGACGCGCGCGCGCTCCGCGCGTGGGACCCCGCCCGCGCACCGCTGGGCGCCTTCGTCGCGCTCATCGCCGACCACCAGGTGTTCAGCATCTTTCGGAGCGGTCGACGCCGCCCGTGGTCCGACGAGCTCGTCGCCGTCGAGGATCCCGACGCGATGGACGGCGCGGCCACGAGCCCCGAGGCGCAGGTGTCGTCGGCCGAGCAGCTCGACGCGCTCCTCGACGCGATGCGCGCGAGCCTCACGCCCAAGGGCTTCGACCTCTTCGTGCGCCTATACGTGCAGGAGCAGTCCACCGAGGCGGTGTGCGCGGACCTCGCGCTCACGCCCGACGCCGTCTACGCGTGGCGGAGCCGACTCGCCAAGCACGTACGGCGCGTGGCGGCGGAGCTGGCGGCGGGCGACGCGTCAGGTTCTGGCCCGCACCGTAGTACCAACCCTGTGGAAGGCCACGCGAGATGACCGACGACGACCTGCTCAAGAAGCTGGCCGAGCGCGAACGCGCCTTGCGCGCCGAGCGCGCCGAGGAGCCAGCCCTCTCGAGCGAGGCCGAAGACCGCATCGCGCGCGCGATCCTCGGCCCGTCCCAGAGGCCGGCCCTCCGCGTCGTCCCCGGCGGAGCGGACGCAGCGGAGGCCGCCCACGCGGGAGACTCTGTCCGTGAGCCCGACGCCAGCCCGACCGATGCGCCGGCGCAGACCCCGCACGCGGCGCCCCGCTGGCGCCGCGCGGCGATGCTGGCCGGCCCGCTCGCCGTCGCAGCGGCGATCGCGCTCTGGGTCGGCACGCGTTCGCCGGCCGAGGACACGATCCCGCCGTACGAGCTCTCGATGGTGTCGCTCGCCTCGAGCCGATCGACGCCGAGCGCCGCGGCGCAGCTCGAGGTCGTGGTCGACCCCAAGGGAGACTTCGAGCTCGTCGCGCGACCGGCCGCGCCGACGCCGGGCGTGTCCGCTCGCGCCCTGCTCGACGACGCGCCGTGGACCGCGCCCGTGGACGTCAGCCGTGAGGGCTCGGTGCGCGTCGCCGGCAGCGTGAGCGCGCTCTTCGGAGACGGCCGGCAAGAGCGGCGCGTGACGCTCATCGTGGCGCCCGCGGCCGAGATGCCGTCGGAAACCGCGGCCGTGGGCATCTCGCGAGGCGAGATCGGCGCGCCCGCGACCACCCGCGTGCTCCGCGCGCGCGTGAAGTTCAGCGCGTCGACCCCGTGACCGCCGCGCGGCGCGTTTCACGCGCTTTTCACGCGCACGCGCCCCCGGGAGCCGTACCATCGCTGGATGGCCCACGTCCTCCTCGTCGACGATGACCGCGAGCTGCTCGACGTGCTGTCGCTGGCGATGACGGAGGCGGGGCACGAGGTCGACGTCGCCCCCGACGGAGCCGCCGGGCTCGAGCGCATCGCCGCGCGTGCGCCAGCCGTGCTCGTCACCGACGTCAACATGCCTCGCCTCGACGGCTTCGCCCTGTGCAAGAGGCTCCGCGACGAGGGGCGCACGTTCCCGATCGTCATCCTCACGTCCCGCGACACAGAGATCGACGAGGCGCTCGGGCTCGAGCTCGGCGCCGACGACTACGTGACCAAGCCCTTCTCGACGCGCGTGCTCCTCGCGCGCATCTCGGCCCTCCTGCGCCGCGACGTGCTGCGGGCCGCCGCGGAGCCCGCCGCCGAGACCGTGCGCGCGGGCGAGCTCGAGCTCGACATCGGCCGCATCGAAGCGCGCTACCGGACCGTGGAGATCACGCTGACGCTCACCGAGTTCCGACTGCTCGAGGCGCTCGCCCGCCGGCCAGGCATCGTGATGGGCCGCGAGCGGCTGCTCGAGCTCGCGCGCGGAGACGACTCGGTCGTCACCGACCGCGTCATCGACACGTACGTACGCCGCCTCCGCCGCAAGCTCGAGTCGATCGACCCGACGTTCGCGAGCATCGAGACCGTCGTGGGCGCCGGCTATCGGTGGTCCGCCGGCCGATGAGCGAGCCGGGCGAGCTCTCCGTCCCCCGCTCGCGCTTCTCGCTGCGCTTTCGCGTCATCGTCACCACGCTCTTCGTCGCGCTCGTCCCGCAGCTCCTCGTGTTCGCGTGGTCGCAGGTCGAGCGCCGCGCGCCCGGTCGGCTGTGGGGCGCCACGCGAGACGCGATGGTCGAGGCGACGCCGCTCTTGAGCGGCAGGTCGATCGACGAGGCCCGCGCGCCCCTCGAGCAGCTGGCCAAGCGCCGGCGCGTGTGGGTCCGCGTGGTGGACGTGTGGGGCCAGCCCCTGGTGGACGCGTACCACGACGACCCGAGTGAGCCGCTCGAGCGCGTCGAGCGGTTCTTCTTGGGGAGCGAGCAAGGCGCGACGCTGCTCGACGCCGACGCCACACACGGCCCGCTGATGACCCGTGACTGGACGGCGGAGGCGATCCGCACGGGCACTTACATCGACTGCGACTTCGGCGCGCCGCTGCTCTTCTGCGAGAGCTTTCGCGTCGTCAACGTGCCCGAGGCCACGAACGGCCACGTGCTGCTCGTCGTCGCGCAGAGCTCCTCGCGCGGCGTGGCGGCCGTCTACGATCTCCGTCATCGTCTCTTGCGGCTCGCGCTCGTCACGGTGCCCCTCGCCGTCGTGATCGCGTGGTTCACGGCGAGCCGCGTCGTGCGCCCGATCGAGGAGCTCAAGCGGCAGGCGCTCGAGCGCACGAGCGAGGCGCGCCCGCACGCCGTGACCGCGACGCGCGACGAGGCGCACGATCTCGCGGCCGCGCTCAACGCGCTCTTCGCAGAGATCGCGGCGAGACAGCGCGATCACGAGTCGTTCGTCGCAGACCTGGTGCACGAGCTCAAGAGCCCCGTGGCGTCGCTGCGGGCGGCGGCGGAGGCGCTCTCGGGGTCGACCGACGAGCGTACGGCGCGCCTGTCCCGCAGCGTCGACGCGAGCGCGCGGCGCCTCACCGAGATCATCGCGCGCTTCCTCGAGCTCTCACGCGCCGAGGCGGGCTTCCCCGACGAGGAGCGCGAGGACGTCGACGTGTCGGCGATCGCCCAGGCCACGATCGCCGAGGCCCAGGCCGATCCGCGCTACGAGGGGATCTCGTTCTCGACGGCAGGCGATCCGCGCGCGCGCGTGAACGGCGTAGAGGCGCGGCTGTCGGCGATGGTGCGCGAGCTCGTCGACAACGGCGCGTCGTTCGTCACGGCCGGCGGCGAGGTGCGGGTCGCGGTGGAGGTCGACGAGGCCCACGTGCGCCTCTCCGTCTCCGACACTGGACCGGGCATCCCCCAGGACGGGCTCGAGCGCGTCTTCGAGCGCTACTACACGACGCGCGGACACGCTCGGGGCACGGGCCTCGGCTTGCCGCTCGTGCGCGCCGCGGCCGAGGCGCACGGCGGGCGCGCGTGGGCCGAGAGCCGCGAAGAGCCGTCCGGCGCGACGTTCTTCGTCGAGCTGCCGCGGGCCGCGGGCTCGGCGCCGAGCTGAGCTTCACACCGTTTTCACACGCCGCGGAGCGACGTTTCACCATGCGTCCGGTCGCGCTCCATCCACCGGGGCCAAGCTACGTTTGTGTTCTCCCCGCTCGACCCCCTCCCCTCGCTCGTCATCTGTCTCTCCGCCGGCGCGGCCACCTTCGGCCTGGCGCGCCTCACGCTCCGCGCCAAGAGCTCGCTCGCTCTCTGGGGTTGGGTCGCCGTCGCGGTGATCGCCCACGCGGCGTGGCGCGCCGCGCCGAGCTACGACGCGCGCGAGAGCGGTCAGACGGTCGCGACGGCGCTCCTCGTCGTCACCCTCTTCGCGGCGCTCGGGTTTGCGCCGGCGCTCGTCGTGCGTCTCGCCGGCGCCGCGTTGCGGCTCGCGCGCCGCGGCGCGTCTCGGATCGTGCGCCTCGGAAAATCGCCCGCGGCGCGACCGACCTCAGCCCCCGCGGCGCGACCGACCCCAGCCCCCGCCGCGACCCCGGCGCGCAAGGCCGAGCCGCACGCGGCCGCTCCCCCGCGCGGCGTCGCCGTCAGTCGTCGCTCGTTCGTCCGCGGCGCGCTCGCGACGGCCCCCGTCATCACCGGCGGCGCCGGCGTGCTCGGGATCACCGAGGCCAACGCCGCCCCACTCGAGCCCGTGCGCGCGCTCGACCTCCCCGATCTCCCCTCGGCCCTCGAAGGAGCACGCATCCTCCAGATCTCCGACGTGCACCTCGGCTTCGAGCGCAGCGTCGCCGACGTGGAGCGCTTCGTGGCGCGCGTCCTGCGCCGCGGAGAGCGCCCTGACCTCGTCGTGCTCACCGGAGACATCGCCGACGATCTGCGCCAGCTCGACCCAGCGCTCGCGGCCCTCGCCGCGCTCGAGCCACGCTGGGGCACCTTCGCATGCCTTGGCAATCATGAGTATTTTCATGATGTTACATATGTGCGACGGACGTACGAGCGTCGGGGGATCCCGCTGCTCGTCGACGCGGGCGGCCGACTCGAGATCCCCGGCGCCACCTTGTGGCTCGGCGGCGTCGACGATCCGATCGTGTCCCACGGGCGCTTCGGGATCCCGAGCGGCGTGACAGAGCCGTTCTACCGGGCGCGGGTGGCGCAGGCGATGCGCGGCGCGTCTGCCGACGACGTCAAGGTCCTGCTCAGTCATCGGCCCGAGGGCTTCGTCGTGGCCGCGCAGGGCGGCGTCGACCTCACCCTCTCTGGTCACACCCACGGGGGCCACGTGGGCTTCACCGACAAGAGCCTCATCGAGCGGCTCGCCCCCGAGCTGCCGATGTGGGGGTCCTATGGCCAGGGGCGCTCGCGGCTGTACGTCACGTCGGGCTTCGGTCACTGGTTCCGCTTCCGCCTCGGGTGCCCGACCGAGGCCCCGTGGGTCGAGCTCCGCCGCGCCCCTTCGCGGGCCCCCGCGCGCCCCGCGGCCTCACGCCACGCCTGAGCTGCAAATCCCGGAAATCCTTGCTTCCCCGTGGTCCTTCGGGCAAAAGCTGTGCTCGCTGCCGGGGGGGAGCAAAGGACCGACGATGGCGAACAAGGCTGTGCATCTGCCTGTAGTCCACGGGCTCGGGCAGACGCTTCGGAAGGACAACTGGTGGGCGGGTCCGTTCGTGACGTTCCTCGTGCTCGCGTCGTTCGTCGTCTACGCGACGTTCCGCGCGTTCGAGGGTCGGCTCTACATGAGCGGCCCGTACCTGTCGCCGCTCGCGTCGCCGTACTTCGAGACCGCGAGCCTCGGCATCCCGTTCGTCACGCCGGCGATCCTCATCTTGCCGTTCCCGGGGCTCTTTCGCTTCACCTGCTACTACTACCGCAAGGCGTACTACCGCTCGTTCGCGATGACGCCGCCCGCGTGCGCCGTCGGCGGCCGCAGCCCGGGCAACTACAACGGTGAGCGCAAGCTGCTCCTGTTCCAGAACCTGCACCGCTTCGCGCTCTACTTCGCGCTGCTGTTCCTCGTCTTCCTCTGGCACGACTTCTACAAGTCGCTGTGGTTCGACGGACACTTCGGCATGGGCCTCGGGTCCCTCATCATCGGGCTCAACTGCACCTGCCTGTCGCTCTACACGTTCTCGTGCCACTCGTTCCGCCACCTCGTGGGCGGCGTGATCGACAGCTACAGCGAGACCCCCTTCGGCGCGCTGCGCCACAAGATGTGGTCGCGCGTGTCGCAGCTCAACGTCAACCACATGGCCTTCGCGTGGACGAGCCTCATCGTCGTCGCGATGACCGACCTCTACATCCGCATGGTCGCCTCGGGCGCCGTGACGGACATGCGCCTGTTCTGACCCCCGAACGAACGCGAGCGAACCGACATGAGCGACAAGCAGTTCGAGACGCATGAGCACGACGTGCTCGTCATCGGCGCGGGCGGCGCTGGCCTCCGCGCGGCCATCGAGGCTTCGAGCATGGGGTGCGACGTCGGCCTCGTGTGCAAGTCGATGCTGGGCAAGGCCCACACCGTCATGGCCGAGGGCGGCGTCGCCGCGGCGCTCGGCAACGTCGAGCCGAAGGACAACTGGAAGGTCCACTTCCGCGACACGATGAAGGGCGGCCGCTACCTCAACCAGTGGCGCATGGCGCAGCTGCACGCGATGGAGGCCCCCGACCGCGTGAACGAGCTCGAGGAGTGGGGCGCGCTCTTCGACCGCACCAAGGACGGCAAGATCCTCCAGCGCAACTTCGGCGGTCACAAGTACCCGCGCCTCGCCCACGTCGGCGACCGCACGGGCCTCGAGATGATCCGCACGCTCCAGCAGCACGGCATCCACACGGGGATGAAGGTGTACATGGAGTGCACCGTCTCGCGCCTGCTGGGCGACAAGGACCGCGTCGCGGGCGCGTTCGGCTACTGGCGCGAGACGGGCAAGTTCGTCATCTTCAAGGCCAAGGCCGTCGTGATCGCCACGGGCGGCATCGGCCGCGCGTTCAAGATCAACTCCAACTCGTGGGAGTGCACCGGCGACGGCCAGGCGCTCGCGTACCTGCTCGGCGCCGAGCTCATGGACTCCGAGTTCATGCAGTT
>JAGQJA010000590.1:6392-6560 GCA_020430845.1 Myxococcales bacterium | reverse complement strand
CGCGCCCGCTCGCCGCCAAGCCGCCGACCGCGCACAAGCCCGCGCCCGCGCGGCCTGCGCCCTCTCCAGTCGCGCCCGCGATCCCGACCGCGTCGGCGCGAGACAAAGCGCCGCCCAACCCGTACGCGACGCCGAAGCGTTGACCGTCGGCGTCGACGCGCGCGCTTG
>JAGQJA010000590.1:0-6360 GCA_020430845.1 Myxococcales bacterium | reverse complement strand
CTTCTTGCGCGTCGCCTTCTTCTTGGCGACCTTCTTCTTGGTCGCGACGCGGCGCACCTGCGAGGCCTTGGTGGGCTTGGTGGGCTTGCGCGTCTTGGGCTCCTTGAGCGCCTTGACGACGAGCTCGCGCAGCTTGAGGCGCGCGTCCTCGAGGTTGCGCACCTGGTCGCGCGTCTTCTGGCTCGTGATGAGCACGCGGCCTTCGGCGTCGAGCGAGTTCTTCGCGAGCTTCTTGAGGCGGGCCTTGACGGGGTTCGTCAGCGCGACCGAGCTCTCGAAGTCGAACGTGAGCTCGACCTTCGACGAGACCTTGTTCACGTTCTGACCGCCGGGGCCGGACGCGCGGACCGCGGTCCACTCGAGGTCACTCGCCGGAAGCGTGATCTTCTTGTCGATGACGAGGGGCGTGCTCATGTGTACGGCACAACTATCGACTCAAAGGCCAGCGCCTGGCAAACCTTTCTTGTCGCGCTCGACCACGAGCCGGGCGGCCCCGCACACCCCCACGGGCAGGAGCGCGAGCGCCATGCCGGGGATGAGCAGGAGCGCCGCCGCCGCCAGGCCGAAGCCGAGGACGGCCCAGAACTGGGCGCGCATGAACTCGGCCCTGGCCCGCACGCCCTCGCCGCGCACGCTGAACGGATAGTCGAGGAAGTCGTACGCGGCCAGGACCCCCGCGACCACGAACTTGAGCGGGACCGTGACGATCCCGGCCGGCGGGAACAAGAACGTGATCGCGGCCAGCACAGCGAGGACGGGCAGCCCGATCAACAGCCCCGCGAGGCTGACGCGGAGCGAGCGGAGCGTGGAGGGGACGAACGGCTGATCGGGCCACGTGCGCCCGCCGAGCGCCACCTCTTGGCGCCGCGCGAGCGCCTCGAGCGCGAACCCGCTGAGCGGCTGCGCCAGCGAGATCGCCACGACGAACGCGATGATGAGGCCGAGCGCCCAGAAGACGAGGCGCAGGGCCCACAGCCCCACGGCGCCCCACGTGCCGGTCGCGTCGCCGAGGATGTGATCGGCGAGCGCAGAGCCGGCCCACACGCCGCCCGCGCCGAGGCCGCCCAAGAGCAGCGTCGCGACGGCGACGGGGATCATCGCCCAGCCCCAGACCGAGGGGTGGCTCATGACGAACCAGAGGCCGCCGAAGAGCGCGCGCACGCCGGAGAAGAAGCCGAGGGCGACGCGCCGCGAGGCGGTCAGCGCCGGGGAGGCGGTGGCCATCGAGCGATCAAGGTAACCACCCTGGCGGGCGCGTGCCACACCGGTCGCATCGGCCGATTTCGTATAGGATCCGCGCCCATGCAAACGGGCCGTCTGTGCGTCGTCTTGGGGCTCTCCGCCGCGCTCGCGGGCTGCGGCTCGTGTGGGGACAAGAAGGGGCCGCTCTCGGGTGAGGTCCGCGCGGTCGACGGGGGCGCCGAGCTCGCGGTGGGCGACGTCACCCTGACGCTCCCGCCCGACGACGTGGCCGCGGTCGGGAAGGCCGTCACGTCCGACCCGCGCGGCGGGCGCGTCGCGTTCGACGTCGGCGCGGGCGACGCACGCGTCGTGCACGTGATCGGCAAGGGCGCGTTCTTGGGCGCGCGCGTGAAGGCGCCCGTGGAGTGGTCTCGCGTGCCCGAGACGGCGACGGCGCTCGGCGAGCTGTTCGAGCTCGCGGGGCCGCGGTGCCGCGCGGGCGACGCGTGCGAGGCCTCGCCCCGGCGCGCGCAGCTCGTCGAAGCGGTCAAGGGCGAGATGAAGGAGCGCGGGGTGGTCACGCTGCTCGTCAGCGGCGCGCACGTCTTCGCGCCCGAGTGGGACGCCACCTTCGGCGCCCTCGCCGCCCCTCAGGCCGAAGAGGTCCGCGCGGCCCTCGCCGCGACGCTCGAGCCGGGCAAGCCGTACGGCGGCGTCGCGCGGGCGGCCATGCTCTTGCCGCTCACCGAGGCACCGCACGCGGGCAAGCTCGCGGCGCGCATCGCAGATCTCTCCGGCGTCGACGCGCCTGCGTCCACACCGCTCCGCGAGGCGCGCGCCGTGGGGGCGCTCCTTCGCGCGCTCGCCAAGGTCGACGCGAAGGCGGCCGGCCCGCTCGCGTGCCGCGTGCTCGGGCAGAAGCCCCTCGAGCCACCCAAGGTGTCCGGCGGCGAGGTCGACCTCGCGCCGCGCGCGATGCTCGTCGAGGCGGCTCTCTTGGCCGTCGCCAAGGCGGGCGCCAAGTGCGAGCACGTCGCGGCGCTCGTGTCCGATCCGTGCGCACCGGCGCTGCGCTGCGCCAAGGGCAAGCCGCTCACCGGCCACGAGACGAGCGACCAGACCGAGCCGCTCTGCACGAAGGACGAGCTCGCGCCCGCCGTCGAGGCCGAGCTCGCGCGCCCCGCCAAGGACGTGCTCCTCCAGTCGTCGGCCTCTCCGCCGGACGCGTGGGCCTTCGCGGCGCTCGTCGCTGCGGGCGCCGTGCCCGAGGCGATCACGCTCGCGCACGACCGGCGACGCTACGCGCTCACCCAGCCCAAATCGCCCGAGTGTGACCTCTCGCTCGGCGAGGGCACGCCGTGTCACTGCGACGAGGCGACGCTCCGCGATCAGGCCTGTCGACAGGGCGGCGAGCACCTGCACGTCGCGTTCTGCAAGTTCACCGCCGACGACAAGAAGAAGACGCTCACCGGCGTCGTCGCGGCTTCGCCGCCTTGACCTCGGACTCGACCTTCGCGGGCGCGGGCGCGCCAGGCCGTGCCCCGAGGGCGGTCTTGCGTGCCTCGAGCTCGTCGAGCGTCTTGGGCCAGTCGCCGCGCATGAGGCGCGACAAGGAGCGGTCGGCGAGCAGCTTGCCCTCGGTCTGGCACGAAGGGCAGTAGTTCGACTCGTTGTCCGCGTAGCGGATGCGCTGCACCGGTCCGCCGCACGTCGGGCACGGCTTGCCGTACTTGCCGTGGACGGCCATCTCGGGTCGGAACGCCGTCACCTCTTCTGGGAACGCGTCGCCGGTGCTCTCGCGCAGGCGCGCCGTCCACTCTGCGAGCACGTCGACGATCACCGCGCGCAGGTGCGTCAGCGTCTCGTCGTCCATGCGCTGCGTGAGCCGCACGGGCGAGAGCTTGGCGCGGTGGAGGATCTCGTCGGAGTACGCGTTGCCGATGCCGCTCAAGATGTGAGGGTCGGTGAGGGCGCGCTTGAGCGTCCGGTTCTCACGCCGCATGCGCTCCGCGAACTCCGCGGGCGTCGACGTGGCGACCTCGAGGCCGCCGCGGTCGAGCGACGCGAGATCGGGCGGGCGCACGAGGTGGATGCTCGCGCGCTTCTTGGTGCTCGCCTCGCGAAAGAGCAGCGTGCCGCTCGGAAAGTCGAACGCCGCCAGGCCGATGCGCCCCGGGATCTTGGCCCCGCGCGCCGCCCACTTGAAGCGCCCGGCGACCATCAGGTGGATGACGAGGCAGAGCGGCGGGTCGGGCCCGAGCTCGAGCACGATGCGTTTGCCGAGCCGCGACACCTTGCGCACGACGCGGCCCTTCGCCGCCGAGATCGGCGGGTCGGCGGTCCGCACCACGAACGGGCTGGCGACGCGCACGTCCTCGAGCGGCGAGCCGACCACACGGCGCGCGATGTGCTCCACGTAGAGGTCGACGTCCGGCAGCTCCGGCATGGCGCGATCCTACCAGCGGACCGCGCGGCGCGATCGACTCCGCGCCCGCGGGGGGCCGATCATCCCGGGGGCGTCGGCGCGCCGGCGTCTGCAGCTCTGGCGGCGCGCGCGTACGAGAGGCGGTCGAACCACAGGAGCGCCTCGAGCGTGCCCACCTCGCGCAGCCACGGCTGATCGTGCGGGCCCGTCGACACGCGCTTGGTCGCGGGCATGCCCTCGCGCTCGAACGCCGCGTGGAGCGCCTCGCTCGACTTTCGGTAGTGGTCGAGCGAGCTCGTCTCGACGAAGAGCGGGCGCGCCTTGCCCCCGAACGCCGTCGAGAGCCGCTTGGCATAGCCGGGCGCGGCCCACGCGCCGATGGCCGTCTGCACGCCGCCCCACGCGCCGAAGACATGCGGCGTGCGCGCCATCACCTCGAGCGACACGTACGCCCCGAGCGAGCAGCCGCAGAGGTACGTGCTGTCGACCTCGGGCGAGATGATCGGCACCTCGGCGCGCGCGCGCGCCACGACCCGCTCGAGCCACGCCGCGTACGCCGGCATCTCATGCGGCGCGAGCTTGGGCATGAACGGGCACACCATCGCGAGCCCCCGGAACGGCCGCGCCGCGAGCTCGGCGTTGACCTCGGCCAGGCGCGCGTCGGACCACTCCCCGCGCTTGCTCGTCCGCACGATCGGCGGGCGCTCGAGGCGCTGCCACGCGCTCGCCAGGCCGTACCGCTCGAGCCACGCCCAGGCGCCCATCTGCTCGTCGCCCGTCTCTCCCAGGCCGTGGAGCAGGACCAGCAGCGGCACCCGCGCCGGCGGTCGCAGGCCGCGCCGGACGACCAGCAAGAAGAGGCGCCCACCCTCCCGGAGCTCTCGCACCTCGAGGCCGTCGAGCTGGGCGCCCAGCTGGGCGCGCCGGTCCGGAGCGCCGGTCGCTGTCGCGGCGTGACCGAGCACCGTCCCCGCGCCGAGGCCCATCAGGAGCTCGCGTCGCCCAAGCATTCCAATAGGTTAGCGCATCTCGGGCGGCACGCCGGAGCGCCGCTCGATTTGCGCGCGCGCGCAAAAAAGACCTTGCGCCGAGGGCCATCTCAGCTCAAAACGTCGGCCTCGGGGCGGAGCGGCTACCTTGTCCTACAGGTGGGTGGCAGTCGCTCTTGGGTCATCTCGTTTCCCTCACTGGAGGAGCACCGCACATGCGAACCGGTCTCACCTTGGCTACGTCTGTTTTGCTCGTCGCGGGCGGTCTTTTCGTCGCGTGTGGCGGGTCCTCCCGTCGTAGCGGTTTCGACGAGGCTCCCCCGGTAGACGAAGGCGACGGCGGCGCCCCCTCGCTCGTGAACGGCACCCCGCCCCCGGCTGGCCTCGCAGGCAAGCGCGTGGCGTGCTCCGACGCGAACGTGACGACGACCCTCACGGGCAAGGTATACGACCCGGCGGGCTCGACCCCCCTCTACAACGTCGCCGTTTACATTCCGGACTGGGCCGACGCCAACGGCACCCTCGAGCCCTTCCCCGAGGGCGTGCAGTGCACGACGTGCGCGAGCACGGTCAACAAGCCCCTCGTCAGCACGCTGACCAACACCAAGGGCGAGTTCAAGCTCGAGAACGTCCCGGTCGACAAGGACGTCCCGGTCATCGTCCAGGTCGGCAAGTGGCGCCGCAAGCTCACGTTCGACATCACGAAGAGCTGCGAGGAGAACAAGGTCCCCGACCGCGAGTTCCGCCTCCCCAAGAACGGCCAAGAGGGCGACATGCCCCAGATCGCCGTCACCGCCGGCTCGTGCGACTCGCTCGAGTGCCTGCTCCGCGGCGTCGGTCTCGACCAGAGCGAGTTCGTCGCCGGTCACGGCGGCACCGGCCACGTCCACGTCTTCAACGGCCAGGGCGGCAACTTCCCCGGCGCGCCTCCGGCGGGCGGCCCCAACATGGGCGGCGACCTCTGGAACGACGCCACCAAGATGGCCAAGTACGACGTGCTCCTGCTCTCGTGCGAGTGCGACGAGTACAACGACGCCAAGGGCGGCACGCACCCGATGGCCCGCCAGGCCATGTTCGACTACATCAACATGGGCGGCCGCGTCTTCGCGAGCCACTACCACTACACGTGGTTCCGCAACTCTCCGCAGGGCGACTTCAAGGGCCTGGCGCAGTGGTCGGACAACAGCTTCAACGGCTACAAAGAGGCGACCGTCGAGACGAGCTTCCCCAAGGGCCAGGCCATGGCCGACTGGCTCACGCACGTCAACGGCAGCCCCGACTTCGACATCGTCGACCCGCGCAGCGACATGACGGCGGTCAACAGCCCGGCGACCACGTGGATCGTCGGCCGCAAGCCCGACCGCCAGCCGCGTTACTTCTCCTTCAACGCGCCGGTCTCGGCCCCGAGCGACCAGCAGTGCGGTCGTGGCGTGTTCGGCTCGCTCCACCTCATGGGCTCGGGCTCGTCCAGCTCGAACTTCCCCACGGGGTGCCCGGCGCCGGGCGGCCTCGCGACGCAGCAGAAGGTCCTCGAGTTCCTCTTCTTCGACCTCTCGGCGTGCGTGTCGAGCGACTCGGAGCCGCCGCCCCAGCCCAAGTGATCGGCTGATCGTCGCGGCCCACAAGGCCGCTCACCTCGAAGCGCGCGCAGGATTCGTCCGGCGCGCGTTTCGCGTTTTGTCCCATGGCGTAGGCTGGGCCGAGCGACGGCAGGAGGCGACGAGACCGATGGCAGAGACGGAGACGCCGGGTCGATGGCTCGCG
>JAGQJA010000589.1 GCA_020430845.1 Myxococcales bacterium | reverse complement strand
AACGACGACACCAAGGGCGAGGTGATCGACAACCCGACCCTGGCCCTGCGCAGCGGCGAGCGCGCCATGTGGTGGTACGACGAGCGCGACATCCCGTACTACTACGCGCTCGCCAAGGCGTTCGGCGTCGGCGACCACTACTTCGCGTCGGTGATGGGTCCCACCTGGCCCAACCGCATGTACCTCTTCGCGGCGACGAGCTTCGGCCTCGCGGCCAACACGCTGCCCGACATGTCGGGCTACCCGTTCCCCGAGCGGGACGCCGTGGTGCTCGACCAGCTCGACCGACGACACGTCGACTGGCGGTTCTACACAGCCGGAGGGCCGCCGGGCGTGTCGTGCATCCTCGCGCCCGAGCTGCACAAGCGCTGGGGCCGCGACGTCGTCCACACGATCGAGGACTTCTTCGCCGACGCCGCCGCAGGCACGTTGCCGCCGGTCGTCTTCGTCGACCCCAACTTCCTCAAGACGGGCGATCCCGAGGGCGAGGACGAGCACCCGCCGTCGCACCTGCAGGTGGGGCAGCGCTTCGTCGCCGGCGTGGTGCGCGCGCTCACGCAGAGCCCTCAGTGGAAGCGCGCGGCGCTCTTCATCACATACGACGAGCACGGCGGCCTCTACGATCACATGCCCCCGCCCAGGGCCTGCCCGCCCGACGACAAGCCGCCGGTGCAGAAGGACGGGACGCCCGCCGGCGGGGCGTTCGACACGTACGGCTTCCGCGTTCCGTTCATGGTGGTCTCGCCCTACGCGCGGCGCGGGTACGTCTCGCACGCGGTGCTCGATCACACGAGCATCTTGCGCTTCATCCAGGCCAAGCACGGGATCCCCGCGCTCACGGCGCGCGACGCCAACGCCGACGTCCCGCTCGACTTCTTCGACTTCGCCTCCCCGCCCGACGTGTCGGTGCCGCCGCTGCCGGAGCCGACCGTCGACCCGGGCGAGCTCTCGTACTGCAAGGCCACATTCAAACGCTGACGTGGGCTTTGCGCGCCGGGCCGCGGTCGCGTGATAATCCTCGTCCATGGCGAACGCGGGCCGGAGAGAGGTGTTGCGACGGAGGCTCGCGGCCGCGCAGGGCCGAGAGCCGTGCGATCTCGTCATCGAGGGCGTCCGCTACCTCGATGTCTTTCGCTGCGAGCTGGTCGACGGCGACGTGGGCATCAAGGACGGCGTGATCGTGGGGCTCGAGCCGGGCCTGCGGGGCAAGCGCACGCTCGACGGGCGCGACAAGTGGCTCGTGCCCGGCTTCATCGACGCGCACGTCCACCTCGAGAGCTCGCTGCTCGTGCCCGAGACCTTCCAGCGCGTGGTGCTGCCGCGCGGCACCACCGGCGCCGTGTGCGACCCGCACGAGCTCGCGAACGTGCTCGGCGTGCGCGGCATCGAGTACTTCCTCGAGGCGGCCACTCGCACCAAGCTCGAGCTGTTCGTCATGCTCAGCTCGTGCGTCCCGGCGACCACGTTCGAGACCAACGGCGGCGGCACGATCAGCGCCGAGATGCTCGCGCCGCTCGAGGCCCACCGCGCCGCGCTCGGCCTCGCCGAGGTGATGAACGTGCCCGGCGTGCTCGCGGGCGACGACGCGCTGCTCGACAAGCTCGTCGCGTTCGGTGGCGGCCCCATGGACGGGCACGCGCCCCTGGTGCGCGGCCGCGAGCTGTCGGCGTACGCGTCGACGGGCGTGTCGAGCTGCCACGAGAGCTCCGAGCTCTACGAGGCCCGAGAGAAGATCGGCAAGGGCATGAGCGTGTGGATCCGCGAGGGCAGCGTCGCCAAGGACCTCGACGCGCTCGCGCCCCTGCTCACCCTGGCGACGTCGACGAGCATGGGCTTCTGCACCGACGACCGCAACCCGCTCGACATCGCCGAGGAGGGGCACATCGATCACCTCGTGCGATCGGCGATCGCCAAGGGCGTACCGGCCGCCGTCGCGTACCGCGCCGCGTCTTGGAGCGTCGCGCGCCACTACGGGCTGGCCGGGCCCGGGCTTGCCCGAAAGGGCCGCCTGGCCGATCGCATGGCGCGCGTGGGCGCCGTCGCGCCGGGCTTCTCGGCCGACCTCGTGCTGCTCGACGATCTCGACACGTGCGCCATCGCCGACGTGCTCAAGGACGGAGAGCTCGTGCGCGAGCTCGACCTGCCGCAGCCGGCCGCGTCGACCCACGAGAACACGATGCGCGCCTCGGCTCCCGACGCGAGCGACCTCGTGGGGCCGTCGGGGCGCGTGCACGTCATCGGCGTGCGGCACGGGCGCATCCTCACCGACCGGCACGTGATGGCGCACGACGCGCCGGGTGTGCGTCGTCTGAGCGTGCTCGAGCGCTACGGCCGAGGCAGCAAGCCCGCCAACGGATACGCCACGGGCTTCGGCGACCTCACGGGGGCGATCGCCTCGAGCGTGGGGCACGACAGCCACAACCTCATCGTCGTCGGCGAGCGCCCCGACGACATGCGCGCCGCGCTCGCCGCGCTCATCGCGTCGGGCGGAGGGTTCTGCGTCGTCAAGGGCGGGGCCGTCGTCGCGCACCTGGCGTTGCCGATCGGAGGGCTCATGACACACGCTTCGCCCGAGAGCATCGCGGCGTCGCTCACCGAGC
This sequence comes from Myxococcales bacterium, assembly GCA_020430845.1. Classification (GTDB taxonomy): domain Bacteria; phylum Myxococcota_A; class Polyangia; order Polyangiales; family Polyangiaceae; genus Labilithrix. The sequence continues at coordinate 1,006 of JAGQJA010000589.1, read as the reverse complement.
TGCGCGCGGCGTGCGTGAGCATCGGCTGCGAGCTCAAGGAGCCCTTCCTCCAGCTCGCGTTCCTCAGCCTCCCCGTCATCCCGTCGCTCAAGCTCACCGACCGCGGGCTGATGGACGTCGACGCGTTCAGGCTCATCGACGTGCGCGCCGCGTGAGCCCCCCGTGATCCTCGTCGCCAGCACCTACTGGGGCAAGATCCCCTTCTGGTTCACCCGGCCGCCCGAGCACGCGCGCGCCGACGTCGTCGCCCTGCGGACCGACGACTTCCGCGTCATCCGCGGCCTGGCGTGGAGCCCCGCAGCGGGCCCGCCGCCCACGACGTGGTTCGTCGTGATGCACCCGCGCGTCGACTTCTCGCATCACTACACGGTGCCGGGCCTCGTCGCCGCCGGCTTCGGCGTGCTCGCGATGGCGAGCCGCCACGTGGGCAACGACACCATGGCCGAGCACGAAGAGATGCTCCTCGACGTGGCGGCGGCCGTGCGCCACGCGCGAGATCGGCGCGGCGCCGAGCGCCTCATCTTGCTCGGCAACTCGGGCGGAGGCTCGCTGCTCACCTTCTATCAGGCGCAGGCGGCGCTCGCGCCGGAGCGGCGGCTCGTGACCTCGCCCGGCGGCGCACCGACGCGCTTCGAGGGCGCGCGTATGCCCGAGGCCGACGCGCTCGTGCTCCTCGCGGCGCACCGCGGCCAGGGCAAGGTCTTGCTCGACTGCATCGACCCTTCGGTCACCGACGAGGCAGACCTCCGCAGCTGCGACCCGTCGCTCGATATGTACGATCCAGACAACGGCTTCTGCCCGCCGCCGGCGTGGACCACCTACACGCCCGAGCTCGTGACCCGCTACCGCGCGGCGCAGCGCGCGAGGGTCGAGCGGCTCGACGCGCGGGCGAGAGAGATCGTCGCTTCGCACGGCGAGGCCTCGCGGGCGTGCGACGCGCCGGGATTCGGTGACCTGCCGGAGCGCGAACGCCGAGACCTCCTGCGCGCACGCGCGAGCGAGCCCG
>JAGQJA010000588.1 GCA_020430845.1 Myxococcales bacterium | reverse complement strand
GGGCGAGCGGGACGTCGGGGTTCTGCGCGAGAACGCGAGAACGACCTTGGTGATGGTCGGTGCGGTCCGCTTCTCTGAGAACGTCGCCAAAGGACGCGAACCGAAGTCTCCTCGACGAATCCGACCAGCGGGCAACAGCCACAGAGCGGTTGCTGCTCCGCGGTCGTCCGCGCTCCGTCTGCCGCTGGGAGCCTACCTTTTCGGAATCTCGTAGTGGCCCGCCGCTTTGCTCACGGTATGCAAGAGGACGACGGTCGGTTTACTGTACGGTGCGTTCGTTTGGGCGGGCGAGAACGGCTGGACGCGGAACGAGGAGAGCTCTCGCTGAAGACACGCCACGGTACTCGGATAAAGAATAGACAGAGGTTCAAAACTCCCAACGGTCCCGTCTGGCGAGAATTGTACATGCAAGTGGTAGTTGCCGTGGCCTTCGGCGAGCACGCCACACGCACGGAGATCGCGCGCGAGGAGCGCTCGCCGCGCCGCGTCGTAGTCGAACGCGCGCTCCCCGAAGGGCAAGACAGAGAAGCCAGTGTTGATCGGCATCGGCCCGCGGAACGGGGGCACCCGCGCGCTCGCGAACGACTCCTCGACGCACGTGCCCACCGCGGTGCCGGCGAACCGGCCCCTGACGGATACGTCGGCAAAGGCCCCGGAGCTCTCGATGCGATACTGAACCTCTCCCTCTCCGTCAGGTCCGCTCTGCGTCGCGCACGTGATCGCTCGTGCACGTGCGCGATGAAGGGCGACGAGATAGCACTCCCGCATGAACGGAGACCTGGTCGTCGTGTCGGCGCGCTCGCAGGTGAGAGAGGAGATTCGAGGCCCCTCCTGAGGTGCGGGTGCGGGAAGAGCGCTCGAGCAGGAGAGGCTCGAAACGGAGAGAAGTGCAGACGTGAGCATGCCAACGAGCGCGCCCGTGCTCCAACCGAGCCTACCTCGTCGGCCACCCCGAGGTCGACGCCTGCTCGTCCGGCACTCGCTCAAGATCTGCTCCGCGCACTTGGAGGGCCGAGGGGCGGGCCCAGCGCATCTGGGTGGCGCAATCGGAGGAAGAGATGCGCGAGGCCCCCGCAGCCGACCATCAAATCCGCTGTCGGCTCTTGCCTCTCGCCGGTCGGCCACCACCACCCGCCGGAGTCCCCGCGCACGGCTATGGCCGCGACATACTTGCCAATACGAAGTGCGCGTTCGAGCCACTCTTCATCCTGCAGAACGCGAAAGCCCTCAAGATAGGCCTCAGCGATGCCCGCGAGCCCGCAGCACTGGATGACGTTCGCCCGTGACGCGACAGGTGGGCAAGCTGCGAGCGCACGTCGAGCCCACGAAGCAAGCTCGACGTCGCCGGTCGCCTCGTAGGAATGCAGCAGCGCCAGCGCGATTCCGGGGGCCCCGTGGCACCAGCGCATCGCGTATTCGGCGGAGCCTGGCTTTACGGGCCAGTTGTATCCGCCACGGGTCGGATGTGCGTTCGCGAACATGAACTCCCAGCCGCGACGCAGGGAGAACTGCGTCGGTGCGCACCCGGGTCGAGCCAAGAGGTAGCTCGCGAGGAAGTAGAGGACTCCCGCGGTGCCGTGGCCGAGCCCCGTGTTCCGCACGCCTCCAAGACCCTCGAGCCCGTCGGGCAGAGGCCACGCACCGTCGTCGTCCTGGTTCCTGCAGAGGTGCTCCGCGCAGGCACGCGCCGCGTCCTCTCCTGCGGGCGCCGCGCACTCGCGCGCGAACACGAGAGCGGCGATCCCTTGGCCCGCGGCCCCATGCGTCAGGTCGGGCCACGTCGTGGCTGGTGTGGCGAACGCCTTCTCGATGGCGGCGCCGCAGCGACTCAAGTCCGCGACTCCGGCGCCGATGGCGCGCGTGATGGCGACGGCGACCCCGGCCTCGCCGAAGTGCAGCCCTGGCATTCCAAGATCTGGCTCGTGGTGCTCCGCCTCGAGCCACGTGAGCGTACGTTCTACCTGAGCGCGGAGACCGCTCGTGTCGTACCCGAGCCGAAGAAAGGTGCTCAGCACGTACAGAGGCCCTGCAACGCCGCGGTTCGCGCTGCGTCGCAGCTCCCAGTCGCCGCGGCTCCGACTCATGCGCGCGCGCTTGGACACCTCCGACAACCAGAGGCCAGACGAAGCATCGACCATGCACTCGTCGAGGAGGCCATCCAGGCTCCGCTCTACGGCCTCCTCGAGCCAATCGTCGGTCGAGTGACGCAGCGTCGTTGGTTTACGTTGTTCGGTTCGCGACGCGCGCTCGAGCGCGCGCTTGAGCGCGCTGAGCGCGTGCTGCGAGGGCAAGGGCGCCGGCTCGAGCGGCGCCAGGAGATCCGTGGCGACATCGGGCGGGACGTCGGCCATGTGCGCCACACGCCCTGCTGCGCCGGGCGTGTTCCACTCGCTCGGTGCCACTCCCGTGAGAACAGTCGTGATCGTCGCGGAGCACGCGTGCGTATCGTCGTGAGGGCTCGGACTCCAGTTCGCGGCTCGCGGGGCGCAGAACCCTAGCGTCGTCGCCGGAATCGGTGTTGCAAGCCGGTCGTCCAGGCGCTGAGCCGTCTCGAAATCGATCAAGTAGACCTCGCCCTCCTCCGTCACGATAGCGTTTGCTGGCTTCAGATCCAGGTGTACGACCCCGGCAAGGTGGAGTCTCTCGACCTGCTCGACGAATCTCTTGAGGATCGTGGCGTGCCTCTCTCTCGAGCGGCCATGGAGCTCGAGGAAGCAGGCTGTCGCGTCCAGGCGGCGGCCCGCAATGTGCTCGAGCGACAGGAACGTGTGCCCGTCGTGCGTAAAGGTCTCGATGACCTCGGGCACGTTGAGGCGACCGCGCAGCTCGCGCAGTAGCGTGGCCTCTCGCAGGAGGCGAGACGCGCGGTCTCGTCCTTCGCGATCCACTTGGCAACCCTCGCGGGCCTGCTTGAGGACACAGAGGCGAGGCGGGGTTACGTGCAGCGCAAGCGCCAAGAACGTGCTGCCGCGCGCGGTCGCCGAGAGACGCTCGAGGAGGAGATAGCCTGGGCCGAAGAGCTCCCGACCCTCGATCGGGGACGCTCGCCCGTCGAGCAGGTCGAGGAACGGGTTGTCGACCGCGTCTCGAGGATCGAATGGCACCGTGTACTTGTCCTCAGTCAGCCCCTGCTCGTCGCCGCAGACGTGGAACACGCCGAGGCGATCTCGCACGAGGTCGGAGGCAAAGCTTCCGTGGCGCGCATACAAGATGCCGCCGAGCGGAATGTCCGTGATGATCGACGGGCCGTCGAAGCTCTCGCGTGTGAGTCGGAGCAGAGTGCGTGCAGTTTCCAGCGCGTCTCCCGGCTCTGGGTAGACCGTCATGAACTTCCCGACTTGGGTGGGGCCGAAGCCTCCCTCGTTGAGCGCGAAGAGGACGTCGTATGACCGGGCGAACTTGAATGGTGCTCGTCGCGCAAGGTAGGGCGCGACAGCGCGCAGGAGGCGCTCGGCCCCTGTCGGCGTCGCGCTGAGATGCAGCTTCCAGCCCATCGTGCGTCGGGTCTCCGAGGGCGCGCCGGGGTTGTGCACGTGTGCCCACGGTCCATCCACGACCACGTTCGCGTCGAGCCCGAGCGCCGCCAGCACGCGCACATACTCGTCATCGACCTCGCTCCCGGTTTCCACCTTGCGTCCGAGCATGGTCAGAAGGGGCGTCGCCGAGGTTGGTGCGGTGTCTGCGCGTACGGTACAGCCTCGCGCGTCCTCCCGACGCCGCGACGCACGTCGGGCTCGAAGCCTGGGTTGATCACGGCCATCGCAGGATCCATGACCTTCTGCGTCAACGGATTGCAGCTGTTCGCGCAAGTCCCCCCCGCGCAGCTCGGCTTGCATGTACCGATGCACGACTCGGTACCGCATGTCTGCGCGCAGCTGGCGGCGCCGCACGTGAGCCCACAGGTCGGGCCGCCGCATGTGTCGCTGCACGTGCCCGCGTCGCAGGAGGCGGCGCCTCGACACGATTGTCCGCACTCTCTTGTGAAGCCACAGTCCGATGTCGGTCCGCACTCGGTGGCCGCGGCGCACTGAGTTCCGCCCCAGCACTCCTCGGTGCCCTGCGGACACTCCGTGCCACCGCACGTGTTGCCGCCGGGGCAGTGTGTGCGATCTGCGCCGCACGGTCCGGGCCCGCCTCCGCCACCACTGCCGCCGCAGTTCCCGCTGACGCCGCACTGCGAGGCGCCGCAGAGACCGGATGCCGCACATGAGGCGTTGCACTCGGTGTGCGAGCATGAGTTGGCGCAGTTGCTGGGATCGGGGCATGCACCTCTGAACGCGTCCCGCTGCCCACGAAAAGCCTGACTTGGCAGGTACGCCTCGCCGGAGCGGATCGAGTTCGCGAGCCGACCGCGCACCAAGTCGCGCTCGTACGAGCTCAGAAACGGAGCGCCCCAGGTCGCCCGCCGCGAGGGCGACCGAAGGAGCTCTCGTCCCTCCTCGGACTGAGCCATCGCGCTTAGCGCGCGCAGTCCTTCAACTGTCCAGTTCATCGAAGTCTCCTGAGGAAGAGGCTGAGCCCCGCGCCGACCGGCTTGCTTTGCTCGAGCTGGGCGGGGCGCGTATCCATTCCAACGCGTTCCTGTCCAAGCTCGGGCGCGTGTTGGCGGCGCGGGCATGCGGGGCCGCGGACGCCGGATCTCTCGCGGTTCAGGCCGCGGTGAGCGACGAGCGACGAGTGTTTGCGGAGCCGAGGACGCGGAAGGTTGCGCCCCAAGGCTCGTTGGTGGCGCCGTCGGAGGTGAGCCTCCATCGGAGCCATCGTCCGAGTGTGACGGAGCTGTCCCAGGTCGCGCGGATCTTGGTGACGATGGGGGCGCCGACGACGAGGGAGACGGGCTGTGAGTAGTCGACGAAGAGCTCGCCGCCTCTCGAGGGCGCGGTCTCGTAGATGAGGGCGACCTCGGAGCCGCCGCTGACGTCGAAGGCCTTGACCTCGAGCCAGAGCGTAAGGTCGCGTGCGCCTGCGAGATCGAGCCAGGCGCTGTCGCTCTGCCGGATGGTGGCGTCGCCGCTGCCGACGCGGACGGTGATCCAGTCTTGCATCGTGAAGGCGAGCATCGCGATCCCCTCGCTCTAGAGTACACCGACGGCGTTGGC
>JAGQJA010000587.1 GCA_020430845.1 Myxococcales bacterium | reverse complement strand
ACGGCGCGCCCCCGCCCGCGTCGCCTTCCGCGTCGGCCTCGGCGACGCCCCGCGCGTCCGTCCCGCGCGTCGCCGTCGCCTCCAAAGACGGCATGCTCCGCATCCCCGGCGGTCGCTTCGTCATGGGGTCGGCCGACCGCCAGGCCCCGGCCAACGAACGTCCTCCGCGCGCCGTGACGCTCGCCCCGTTCTGGATCGATCGCACCGAGGTGACCGTCGGCATGTACCGCGCGTGCGTCGACCGCGGCGTGTGCAAGCCGCCGCCGCGCACCAACACGCTCTGCTCGTACGACGCAGGCGATCCGCTTCTGCCCGTCTCGTGCGTGCCGTGGGCCCTCGCCGACGCGTACTGCCGCGCGTCGTCGCGGCGCCTCCCCACCGAGGCCGAGTGGGAGCTCGCCGCGCGCGGACCTGCGGGCGCGCGGTACCCGTGGGGTGGCGGCGGTACGGGCTGCGGCCTCGCGATCACGTTGCTGCGCCGCAACGCGCAGCGCAGCTGCTCGCCCAAGCTCCCGGCGCGTGTGGGCTCGCGTCCGAGCGGCGCGAGCGTGTTCGGCGTGCTCGACATGAGCGGCAACGTCGAAGAGTGGGTGTCCGACTGGTACGCGCCGTCGATCTCGGTGCCCTCACCGCGCGCCGGCTCGGCGCACGTGCTGCGCGGCGGCGGCTGGCTCAGCCCTCCTGCGAGCGCGCGCGCGACGAGTCGCAACTGGGGCTCGTCGCTCGAGGCGGGGCCCAACGTCGGCTTTCGATGCGCGCGCGACGTGATGCCCGACGATCCCCCCGAGCCGGCCGCGCGCCCCGTCGGGCCCACCAAGCCGCGCCCGCCCGGTGCGGCGGGCGTGTCGAGCCCCCGTCCTCCCAGTGGCGCCCCGCCCAAGCCCGCGCCCGTCAAGCCCGACGCGACGCCGCCCAAGCCCGACAAGCCGCCTAAGCCTCCGAAAAGAAAGCCAAAACCCAAGCCCTCCGCGCCCGCGAGCCCGCCCGCGCCCTGAGGGGTCACCGCCCGCCGCGCCGGGTCGAGCCTCGGTTCGGCGCCGTCCGAGCGCCAGCGTGGGCGCGGTGACGCGAGCGCCGCCGTGAGGCGCTTGTTGACGTAAAGCCGCGACGCGATTAGCGACAATTCCCCTCATGGCCGCACTCTTCCTTCAGACGCCCCCGCCGAAGCAGGGCACGCCGGGCGTCGCCGCCCAAGACGCTCCTCCCGCATCGGGGGGCGCCGGCGCGCCGCCGTCGGGCGGCATGCTGACGATGCTCTTGCCGTTCCTCATCCTCGTCCCGTTCCTCTTCTTGACGTTCCGCCGTCAGAAGAAGGAGCAGGAGGCGCGCAAGAGCCTGAAGAAGGGCGACAAGGTCGTCACGCAGGCCGGGCTCATCGGCGAGCTCATCGAGGCCGACGAGCGCGTCGCCAAGGTGAAGATCGCGCCCGGCACCACGGTGCAGGTCCTCACGTCGGCGCTCGGTCCGTTCGAGCCCGCCGCCGCCGGCGCGACCGACAAGCAGCTCAGCGATCTCAAGGAAGCCAAGGCCGGCGCTTCCGACAAGAAATGATCCTCCCCCTTCGGCGGTTCGAAACGCCGACGACTCGCGGTGATCGCCGCTCGCCGTCCGGGGCCGCCGCCGCACGGACCTAACATCGATGACGCCCGCTAAGCGCAACTCGCTCCTCATCGCCGCCGGCTCTGCGGTGGCGGCGTTCCTATTCTTCCGCGCCGACTCGTTCTGGGGGCTCGTCGTCTCCGCGCTCATCGTCGTGTGGGCGCTCGTGGGCGCGCTGCCGATCATGGACGGGATCTGGCGCGCCAAGGTCGGCTTCACGCTGGCCGTGTGCCTCGGCGCCATCGTCGCCATCCTGCCCACGCTCGAGCAGATGACGAACGGCAAGGTGCCGTGCCCCGCCTACGTCAAGCAGCGGATCGACTTCGGCATCGTCAAGGGCCTCGACCTCCAGGGCGGTATGCGCCTGGTGTACACGGTCGAGGTCGACGAGGCGCTCCGCGACAAGCGCGACAACTTCGCCGACGACATGCGTCGCGAGCTCGCGCTGGCCTTCACCATCCACTCGGGTGACGGCCTGCTCACGCGCGAAGAGCTCGGCAAGCTCGAAGAGAAGCTCCACATCTTCACGCCCGAGAGCGCCGTGCTGCGCGTCAAGTTCAAGGACGCCGCCGACGCCGCGAAGATCGACGACCGCTTCATCAAGAAGTTCCAGCAAGAGCTGTCGCAGCAGCGCGGCTCCGACCCGACCGAGATCACGTTCAAGATCCGCGCGGAGGTCGAGACGCAGATCCGCGAGCGCGCCGTCGCCCAGGCCAAGGACACGATCAACCGCCGCGTCGACGAGCTCGGCCTGCGCGAGGCGAGCGTCACCACGCGCGACGAGGACATCATCATCGAGGTCCCCGGCAAGGACAAGAAGGCCTTCGACGAGATCAAGGAGATCATCCGTCGCACGGCGCGCCTCGAGTTCAAGATGGTCGACGACGAGGCCGACTTCTTCGGCAAGATCGCCGACAAGGACCTCCCGTCGGGCGAGGGCATCTCGATCTACACCGAGAACGCGCCCGCCGGCCCCGGCAAGACCGTGCAGACGCACTTTGCGCGCATCGCCAAGCGCGACAAGGAGTCGATGACGGAGTGCCTCGAGCGCTTCAAGAAGTGGGGCGCCACGCTCCCCGTGCCCGACGATCACGCCATCGGCTACGAGCGCATCGAGGACTACGACCAGGAGACCGGCAAGACCGAAGAGGTCGGCTGGCGCACGCTCTACCTCTACGCCCGCGCCGACGTCACCGGCGACTACATCACCGACGCGACGCGCGCCGTGAACACGCAGAGCGGCGTGCCCGAGATCTACGTCGCGATCACGTTCAGCCCGGCCGGCGCCGACAAGTTCGAAGAGGTCACCGGCGCCAACGTGCAGCGCCGCTTCGCGATCATCCTCGACGACATCATCAACTCGGCGCCCGTCATCCGCACCAAGATCGGCGGCGGCCGCGCGAGCATCACGATGGGCGCGGGCGATCCCGACCGTCAGCTGCAAGACGCGCAGAAGCTCGAGATGGTCCTCCGCTCGGGCGCGCTCCCGGCGCCGATCACGCCGTCCAACGAGTCGCTCATCGGCCCCACGCTCGGCGAGGACGCCATCAACAAGGGCGCCACGGGCGCGGCCGTCGGCGCGCTGCTCGTGCTCGTGTTCATGGTCGTCTACTACCGCAAGAGCGGCGTCGTCGCCGACGCGGCCGTGCTCTTCAACCTGCTGCTCCAGCTCGCCACGCTCGCGGCGCTCAGCGGCACGATGACCCTGCCCGGCATCGCGGGCCTCGCGCTCACGATCGGCATGGCCGTCGACGCGAACGTGCTCATCAACGAGCGCATCCGCGAGGAGCTCCGCGCCGGGCGCAGCATGCGCGCCGCGGTCGACGCGGGCTACGACAAGGCCTTCAGCTCGATCGTCGACGGCCACGTCACCGTCTTCATCTCGGGCCTCATCCTCGCCCAGTACGGCACGGGGCCCGTCAAGGGCTTCGCCGTCACCCTGCTCATCGGCATCGTGGCCAGCCTCTTCACCGGTGTCTTCTGCACGCGCCTCGTCTTCGAGTGGTGGGTGCGCGGCGCCAAGGTCAAGCGCCTGAGCGTGGGAGCGGAGTTCTGATGGGTCCCCGGCAGGTCGAAACCTTGTTC
>JAGQJA010000044.1:5426-15091 GCA_020430845.1 Myxococcales bacterium | reverse complement strand
CGGCGGTTTTCAAAACCGCTGCCTTAGACCACTCGGCCACTCCTCCAGACGGCGATCACTCTAGCGCCGTCTGCGCCGGCGGTCTCGCCCTCCGTGCGCGCGCGTGCGCACAAGCGCGGCGCGGGAGCTCATCGGACGCACTTCCGGGTGAACGGATCGCGGTCCTCGGGCTTGCAGCCGGGATCGAGCGACGACGGCCCGTGAGGACGCGGACCGGGCGCGCCGGGGGACACGTTTCGTGGGCCGGCGAGCGGCGCGGAGCCCGGCGGTGCGGGCGCGGAGACCTCGCGAGGCGGCAACGTCGGCGGCGCCACGGGTGACGGGCGCTGCGCGGTGACGACGGGCGCCGCGGGGAACGCGGGCGGCACGATCGCCGCGGGTGGCGCGGTGACCACGGGCGGCGCGATCGCCGCGGGTGGCGCGGTGACCGCGGGCGGCGCGGTCACGGCGGGCGCGGACGCGTCGAGCCCATCGGACATGTCGTGCCGCGACGACCCGGCGTCGAGCGACGCGAGCCGCTGCTCGAGCTGGCTCACGCGCGCTTCGAGCTGGTCGACGCGCGCCCGGGTCGCGGCGTCGGGCGACTCGCACCCCATGGAGACGACGAACGCGAGCGGCGCGAGCAGCGCGACGAGGGGCCACGCCGCGGACGGCGAGCCGGGACGGCGCCGTGGCGACGCCGCGCCTACGGGGCATCGAAACGTCATCGACTCATCGTAGTCCAAGGGCCGAGGACGACCGGCACCATCCTTGCTCGAACATCCCCTCGTCACGCGGGAGGAACGCGATGAAGAGATGGTGGGTGTGGGTAGGTGCGGCGATCGTCGGCTGCGGAGGACGCGTCGAACCCTTGCCCCAAGACGTCGACGTGCCCTCGCCGAGGAGCGCGGAGCGCGAAGAAGAGACCACGGGTGGTGGGTTCACGGAGCCCCACCCGGCGTTGTCGGACGGCGACAGACTCGCGCCGAGCACGTGCGTCACCCTACGCAAATCGATCGAGGGCGGGAGCCCGACCGTGCGCATCGCGATGGTCGATCTCGACACCGGGAACGTCGATGTCGGTCCCGTGGTGCCGGGCGTCGACGGCGTCACCTCGCTCGGCCGGCTCGACGGCAAGCTGCTCGCTTGCCCCAAGACGCACAACGGCGTGCTCGAGATCGGGCGAGACGGATTGTGGGAGCGCCGCGGATACAAGAAGTGCTCCGGGGTGACGACGAACGTCGAGGGGATCTGGCTGTTCGACCCCACCGAGAACGCCTACAGCCGCTACCCGAACTTTCGCACGCTCGAGGCGCGCATGTTCGACGTGCTCTACCTGCCGGAGTTACCCCCCGTCGACGTGATCGGCCCGGCGCGCGGGGGGCTGTTGGGCTCGTGGTCGAAGGACCATTTCGTGATGCGGTACGGTGACGGCTCGAACCTGGCGACCGTCGCCGAGGCGTCGCGTGGTCCGGTGATCGGCATCAGCGAGACCTCGGGCGGGCGCGTGGTCGTGAGCCTCGCGCGCGCCGAAGGCGGAGACGGCTCGCTCGAGATCTTCGACGCAAGCACGCAGCAGCGCCTGCGCAGCATCAGCACCGGAGGCACCGACATGATGGGCCTCTTCTGCGGGATGTAGCGCGCGACGACGCGTCCTCGATTTGTCGGCTACCGTTCGCTCATGGGCGTGCGAATCCGGCTCACCGAAGAACAGCTGCGCGGCATCTTCGCCACGGGCGCGGCGTCTTGCTCGCGGTCGACCGTGGTCGAGGCCCCTCCGGCCGACATCCTCGCGCGCGTCGAGCCGCTGCTCGCGAGCACGTCGGGCCGGGCAGTGACGCATGTCGACGCCGCCACGCTCTACGCCGATCGGACAGGCGCGTTCATGACCGAGGGCTGGCAAGCCAAGCTCACGACGTTCGGGCCCAAGACGACGGTCGACCTGCGTGCGGCGCGCGCGGTGCGCCCCTGGGTCGTGCTCACGACGTGGTTCTTGGTGACCCCCACGCTCAGCCTCGGCGCCGCGGCGCTGCTCTTCGTCTTCTTGGCGCACCCGCCGGTGTTCGCGCCCGGCTTCGTGTTCGTCACGGTCTTGATGGGTGCCGTCTTCGCCATCATGGCGATCGCCGGAGCGTTGGCGAGAACGTGGAGCGCGAGGGCATACGACAAGCTCGGCGAGATCGAGGCCGGCCTCGCGGGCTCCGACGTGGGCGCCACATACCGCGCGTGACGGGGACGGGCACGGCGCGCTCACGCGGCCCGCGCACAGAGACTCGAACTGCCTATACTAGAGCGCGGAGGCCCAGCTCCGACACGCGGCTCAGATGGAGAAGAAGTCTGCGCAGCTCGAGGAGTGTCGCGCCCAGCTGCGCGAGGCCCAGACCGCGCCCGATCCGCTGTCGAGCACGAGCGCGGTCAGCGTGCACGTGACCACCACGGTCGGCACGCGTGACGCGTCCGCCATCGCGAGGATGCGCGCGGATTTTGCGCGATGCCTCACGCCGAAGGCCGGCTCGCAAGGAGGCGTCGCGAACGGCGGCACGGAGCTCAGCGAGAGCGAGCGCAAGTGCATCGCCGACGCCGCCGCCCGCGCCAAGGCCGATGCGCGCTGAGGCGCAACTCGGCCGCGCCGAGGTCGAAACGCGGTAGCCTGCCCGGGCATCGGAGGAGCCGGGGAGATGTCCAAGGCGCGTCGATTCATCCCGCTCGCGGTCGTCGCGACCGCCGTCGCCGGGTACTGGGGCTTCACGCGGTGGGAGGCTTCGCGCCCCTACGAGTGGAGCGGCACGGTCGAGGCGCGCACGATCGAGGTGGGCTCGCGCACGGGGGGGCGCGTCAAAGAGGTCCTCGTCAAAGAGGGCGATCGCGTCGAGGCCAACCAGGCGCTCCTGGTGCTCGAGCCCGGCGATCTCGAGGCGCAACGCTTGATGGCCGAGGCGCAGCTGCGACAGGCCGAGGCCACGCTCGCCAAGGTGGAGCACGGGGCGCGCCCCGAAGAGATCCAACAAGCGCGCGCACGTGCCGCCGGGGCGTACGCCGCTCTGCAGATGTCACGCACGGGTCCGCGCGCCGAGATGATCGCGGCGGCCAAGGCCCGCCTCGCGGCCGCGCAAGTCGCGGCAGACAAGGCGAAGCTCGACACGCAGCGCGCAAAGGACCTCTTCGCCAAGGGCGCGATCTCCAAGGCAGAAATCGACAACACCGAGGCCGCGGTGCGCGGCGCCGAGGCCCAGCGCGACGCCGCGGCGAGCGCGCTCCAAGAGCTCGAGAACGGCGCGCGACGTGAAGAGGTGGCGCAGGTGGCGGCGCGCGCAGAAGAGGCGCAGGCGCAGGCCAAGCTCGTCACGTCGGGCTCGCGCGTCGAAGACCTCTCGGCCGCCAAGGCCGTGGTCGACGCCGCCAAGGGGCGGCTCCGGCAGATCGAGATCGCGATGGACGAGCTCACGATCCGCGCGCCGCGCCCCACGCGCGTCGAGGCGCTCGAGCTCCGCCCCGGGGACATGCTCGCGCCGAGCGCGCCCGCGGCCACGTTGGTCGAGGACGATCAGCTCTACGTGCGCGTGTACGTGCCCGAGACGCAGCTCGGCATCGTCAAGATCGGCGCCACGGTGCCGGTCAAGGTCGACTCGTTCCCCGATCGAACGTTCGACGGTGTGGTGCGCTACGTCAGCGCGGTGGGCGAGTACACGCCGCGCAACCTGCAGACGGCCGACGAGCGGGCGTTCCAGGTGTTCGCCACGCGCCTCGATCTGGGCGACGGCAAAGAGAAGCTCCGCGCCGGGATGGCTGCGCTCGTCAAGGTGCCACGGCCATGAGCGCCGAGCCGGCGATCGACGTCCGCAAGGTCACGCGAAAGTTCGGCGACTTCACGGCCCTCGACGAGGTGAGCGTCTCGGTGCGCCCCGGCTTCATCTACGGGCTGCTCGGCCCCAACGGCTCGGGCAAGAGCACGCTCATCCGCATCTTGTGCGGGCTGCTCGCGCCGTCGGGCGGCTCGGCGTCGGTGCTCGGGCTCGACGTGGCCACGCAGGGCGAGGCCATCCGCCGGCGCATCGGCTACATGAGCCAGCGCTTCGCCCTCTACGAAGACCTCACAGTGCGCGAGAACCTCGAGTTCTACGCCGAGATCTACGGGCTCTCGGGCGCCAAGAAGCGCGAGCGCATGGCGGCCGCCATCGAGCTCACGCACATCGAGCCGTACATCGATCGGCGCGCCGGCGCGCTGTCGGGCGGTTGGAAGCAGCGGCTCTCGCTCGGCTCCGCGCTCATGCACGAGCCGCGCGTGATCTTCCTCGACGAGCCCACCGCCGGCATCGACCCGGTCGCCCGGCGCGAGCTGTGGGACCTGCTCTTCAAGCTCGCCGCCGACGGCATCACGATGCTCGTCACCACACACTACATGGACGAGGCCGAGCGCTGCGGCGAGGTGGGCTACCTGTACCTCTCCAAGATGATCGTCAGCGGCACGCCCGAGTCGCTCAAGGAGCTGCCCGCGGTGCACGTCGAGGGCTCGCGGCGCGTCGAGATCGAGGTGCACGACGCCGCGAAGGCGCTGGCTTGGCTGCGCCGCGAGGCGTTCTGCACGAGCGCGACGATCTTCGGCCAGAGCGTGCACGCCGTGGTGAGCGACACGCTCGACGACGCGGAGCTCACCGCGCGCCTCACGCAGGCCAACATGCCGCCGACCGAGGTGCGCGCCATCGCGCCGTCGCTCGAGGACGTGTTCGTCACGCTCACCGAGCAGGCGGCGGCAAAGAAGCGGCGCGCGGAGGCCTAGCCGTGTGGTTCTCGTTCATCGCGATCTTTCGCAAGGAGCTGATCCACATCCTGCGCGATCGTTCCACGCTCGCCGTCGCGCTGACCATCCCGCTCTTCCAGCTCGTCCTGTTCGGCTTCATCGACCAGACCGTGCGAGACGTGCCCACGGTCGTCGTGGACCAAGACCGCACGAGCGCGAGCCGCGAGCTCATCGACAAGCTCCGCTCGACGCGCACGTTCAAGATCGTCGCCACCACGCCCGACCCGCACGAGGCGCGCGCGTCGATCACCGCCGGCCGCGCGCGCGTGGGCGTGGTGATCGGCCCCGACTTCCACCAGCGGCGCCTGCGCGGCAGCGGGGCCAAGCTGCTCATCCTCATCGACGGCTCGGACTCGTCGGTCAGCTCGCAGGCGCTCGCGTCGATCAACGGGCTCATCGCGAGCGAGAACCTGCAGGCCATCCAAGAGCGGGTTCCCACAGGCCGCCTCACACCCGCCATCAGCGCGCAGCCGATCATCCTCTTCAACCCCGACGGGCGCACGGCCAACTTCATCCTGCCCGGGCTCGTGGCCATCGTGCTCCAGCTCGTGGCCACCGTGCTCGCGGCGCTCGCCATCGTCCGCGAGCGCGAGCGCGGCACGCTCGAGCAGCTCCTCGTCACGCCCGTCAACCCGCTCGGCCTGATGCTCGGCAAGCTCGCGCCGTACCTCGCTGTCGGGCTCGTCGAGATGGTGCTCATCCTGCTGGCGATGCGCTTCATCTTCGACGTGCCCACGCGCGGCAGCGTCGTGTTCCTCTTCGCGATGGCGCTCGTCTACCTCTTCGCGCTCTTGTCGCTCGGGCTGTTCATCTCGACGCGGGCGCAGACGCAGGCGCAGGCGCAGCAGATGGCGCAGCTCTTCTTGCTCCCGTCGATCTTCCTCTCTGGATACATCTTCCCGGCGTCGGGCCTGCCGCGGCCGCTGTGGCTCATCGGGCGCCTGCTCCCGGCCACGCACATGATCGAGATCATGCGCGGTGTCGTGCTGCGCGACGCGGGCGTGCGGCAGCTCCTGCCCAACGTGGCCGCGCTCGTCGCCATCAGCACGTTCTTGGTCTGGATGAGCGCGCGCCGGTTCGACAAAACCGTACAATGAGAGATCGTGGTCGAGCGCGCCTCCAACCCCTTGCCGGGCAAGAGCCCCTTCTGCTGCAAGGGGCACGTCTACCTGGCGGCGCAGACCTTCTACGACGAGCGCGTGCCCGGGGGATGGAGCGCCGTCGTCGAGGCGGCCGAGACCGCAGAGCTGCGTGAGTTCGCGTCGCAGCTCTTCTTGGCGAGCGCGCTCTACGACGTGCTCCCCATCGTGCCGCTGAGCCGCGCCGCGGCCCACCTCTGCGGCCTCAGCCACCGGCAGCTCGTGATGGAGAACGCGCGATGGGTCGCGCGCCGTGACATGACGGGCACGTATCGCCTGCTGCTCAAGCTCGCCGCGCCCGCGATCGTGGCGCCGCGGTTGCCGCGCGTGAGCATGCGGTACTTCGACTTCGGCGGGGCCTCGGCCGACAAGAAGGACGAGCGGTGCTTCTCTGCTGTGCAGACGGGCGTACCGGAGCCGCTCGCCGACTGGATGGCGTGGTGCGTCGACGCGTTCGTGCCCGTGGTGCTCGAGGCGACGGGCGCGAAGGACGTGATCGTGAGGCGACCGACACGCGCCGCGCGTGACGGCGAGCGGGGCGGCGTGCCCACGGTGTCGATGCACTGGGAGATCGCGTGGACCTGAGGCGCGCGAGGTGCGGTGCTCGCGATCAGTCCTCGAGCGCGACCCACGCGGGCAGCGTGGACTGCGTGGCCGGGTGGCCGCCGTTGGGCGGGTGCATCTGCACGTTGCCGCCCGAGAGCTCCCCCTTGGTCTCGTAGACGATCGCGCCCGAGACCTTGAGCGCGGGGTCGTCCATCTTGCGGATGGTGAAGTGGTACGTGTCGGGCATGCCGCCGTTCTTGGGGTGCGGGTGGCTCCCGGGCTCGCCGTGGTCCTTCGCCACGACGTCGAACCAGTAGCCGCTCGACCACACGTCGCCCGAGCGCCACTCGGCCGGGCCGCCGAAGTACACCTGATTCATCGTGAAGCCCTTCTTGCCGCCGGGTTGGCCAGGGCCCGGTTCGTCGACGTGACGGCAGTAGATGTACGCGGGGCGACCCTTGGCGTGGTTGCCCGTGCCGTGGTCGACGTGGTTCCAGTGGCCCTTCACGGCGCCGCCCTTCATCGGCTTCGCGTTGCCGCCGAAGTTGTCGTGGCCGTCGGCAGGCGCGGCGGGCGTGAGGCTCGCCGCCTCGATGAAGCCGCCGCCGGTGACCCAGCAACCTCCCTCTGAGGGCGGCACGCAGTCGGTGCCGTCGTCGCCGTCGGGCACGCACGCGCCACACGGCGCGGGGTGCGTTCCGGGGACACACGACGGCGTGCTCTCGCACGTCGCGTTGCCGCCCGCGTCCTTCTTGCACTTGTAGTGGCGACCGCCGCCCGCGCCACCGCCGCTCGACCCCGACGACGCACCGCTCGACGACCCGCCGCTCGACCCCGACGACGCACCGCTCGACGACCCGCCGCTCGACCCCGACGACGAGCTCGTGCCACCTTGCGTGCCGGCGTTCGAGCCCGACGAGCTCGCGCCGCCGTTGCCGGAGCTCGCGCCGCCCGAGCCGCCCTTGGTCTGGCCGGGCGCGTCGCAGTTCTGCTTGGTGCAGTCGCTGCCATCGGACGCGCCGGATCCGCCGCCGCAGTAGTCGAGCTCGGGCACGTACGCGCACTCCTCGGGTGTGCCGCTGCCCCCCTGCGTGCCCACGTCCGTCGACCCGCCGCTCGACGATCCACTCGTGGTCCCGCCCGACGACGCGCCGCCCGTGCCGTCGTCGCCGCTTCCACCGCCGCCGCTCGACGACGACGTCGCGCCTTCGGTTCCCACGTCCGTCGACGACGAGCCCTCGGCGCCGCTTGCGCCGCCGCCCGTCGTGCCGTCGCCGCTCTCGCCCACGGTGCCCACGGGCGGACAGTCGACCTCGCCTGCGTCGCACTCGTACGTGCTGCCCGCGCCGCCTGTGCTCTCCGTCGTGCTGTCGCAGCCTTCGGCGCCCAGGTCACACGGCGTCGCCTCTTCGGTCGGCGCGGGCGTCGAGGTGCCGTAGCGCGTCTCCGCGATCAACGCCGAAGACGTGCACCGCACGACCTCTCCCATCGGCACCTCCACCGAGTCGCACGCCCACGCGCGCTTCGCTTCTTCTTGTGCCGGCTTTGCACACGCGAACGCGGTGACGGCAGCGCCCGCGGCGAGCAGCGTGAGGAGAGCGGCGTTCGAGCCCAGGAACGAAGGTCGGAGCATGTCGTCGCACATTGCACGCAAGGTGCCGTCGCGAACGCCGGCGACGGGTCAGTGGAGCGACCACATGGTCCGACACGGCGCGGACATCCACAAATTCAGCCACTTGCGGGAGGCTCGGCGACGGAGCCCCAACAGCGCCTGGCAAGCGCGCTTGTCTGAGCGATCGATCCACCGCCGAGTCGATCCAGGCGCACCCGCCCCTGACCACGCGTTGTAAACGTGCACCGAGAGCGGACGCGTGGTCACGCGATCGACCGCGTATACTGAGGGCGTGCGTCGTGCGCTCTCCCTCTTGTCGTCGTTCGCCGTGGTCGCGGCGTGCAGCATCGACGTGACGGGCACGCTGGGGGTGGCAGGTGACGCGGCGGCGCCGACCGGAACCGACGGCGGCGGCCTCGACGGTGGCCCCGGCGGTACCGACGGCGCGGTGGGTCGCGACGGCGCGATCGATCCGGGCGTCGACGGCGCGCCGGGCGGTGTCGTACCGAGCCACGTGGGCGCGAGCATCGATCCGGCCGCCCCCGACCTCGCCGGCGTCGTCGAGATCGACACGACCGCGCGGACGTTGACGCTCGCCGGCGCGGCACCGGCCGGTCTGCGCTTCGAGGACATCGGCGGACGCGCCGTGCTCTTCGTCGGCGTGTGGAAGGTCGACGTCGACGTCACCGTCAAGGGATCGGCGCCGCTCGTCGTGCTCGCCGCGCGCGAGGTCATCGTGACGGCCAAGCTCGACGCGTCCGCCTCGGGCGCGACGCCCGGTCCCGGGGGCAGCGCCGGCAACCAAGGACCGGGGAGGGGCTTTCCCGGTGTCCCCGCAGGCAGCGACGATCCGGGCGGCGGCGGCGCGGGCTTCGGTGGCGCGGGCGCACGCGGCGGCGACGGCAACGGCGTGACGGGCGGCGCTCCGGGCACGGCATACGGTGGGGCCATCACCGACTTTTTCGGAGGGAGCGGCGGCGGCAACGGGACGCCGTTCAACGTGGCACCGTGCACCAACGGCGAGGGCGCCGGCGGCGCGGGTGGGGGCGCGCTGCAGATCACGTCGGCGGTCTCGGTCAAGGTCGACGTGAGCGGATCGATCGTCGCCTCGGGAGGCGGCGGGCAGGGCGGCTGCATCAACGGGAACGACTCGACGATGTCGGGCGGCGGCGGCGGCTCGGGCGGGCTCGTCTTCCTCGAGGCGCCGGGCATCGCGATCGCGGGGGTGCTCGCGGCCAACGGAGGAGGAGGAGGCGGCGGCGCGCAGGTGGGCACGGGCGTCAAGGGCAGTCCGGGCGAGGACGGCAAGGCGTCGCTGAGCCCCGCGCTCGGGGGACCCGGCTCCACCTCGAGGGCCGGCGGCAACGGCGCGACGCGCACGTCTGCGCCGGTGCAGCCCTCCGGCAGCTTCAACAACGCGGGCGGGGGCGGCGGCGGCGTGGGACGCATCTGGCTGCGCACGCGCGGCGCGCCGGCCGATGTCTCGAGCAACATCGTGACGCCGCAGGCGCAACTCGACACGAGCCTCTGATTCGTTGGCGCGGATGGTCGACGATCCCCCCGGCATGTTGCCGCGCATCGCGCTCTTCGC